>JAJRTR010000194.1 GCA_024278215.1 bacterium | reverse complement strand
GCGAAATACTGGTATGCTATCGGCACATCCGCCGGCAGCGTCGACATTGTCGATTGGACTGATAATGCCACATCGACATCCGTCACCCGCACTGGTTTGTCGCTTATCGACGACCAGGTATATTATTTCTCCGTAAAGGCCGAAAACGGCGCGGGGCTCGAATCCACTCCGGTGTCGTCCGATGGCCAGATGGCGAACTTCGACGACAGCACTCCGCCTTCAGATATTTCGTGGGTATACGACGGCCTCAGTTCCGATGTTTCTTATACGGCCTCGACTTCCGAGTTGTCGGCCAACTGGGCGACTTCATCCGACCTGGAAAGTGGAATATACAGGTACTGGTATGTAATCGGAACTACCGCCGGTGCAACCGATGTCGTCGATTGGACGAATGTGGGCGTGGCGACTTCCGTCACGAAGACCGGACTCTCACTTGTCGATGGCCAGACATATTATTTCTCCGTCAAGGCCCAGAACGGCGTGTGGCTTATGTCCAACGCTACCAGTTCCAACGGCCAGACGGTCGACGCGACACCGCCGTCGGATGTCTCTGTTGCAGACGGCACGGGCGCGGACATCGACGTCATTACCAGCGATTCCGCGCTGTCCGCGAACTGGACGACTTCGTCAGATACTGAAACGGGGATAGCGAAGTACTGGTATGCCGCCGGGCTGACGCTCGGAGCGACGGACCTTGTGGGATGGACGGATAACGGCGTTTCGAGAACGGTAACGATCTCAGGACTGTCACTCGGCGACGGTCACATGTATTACATAACCGTCAAAGCGGAGAACGGTGTCGGGGCGCAGTCGACTCCGCAGAGTTCGGACGGCGTGCTCGTGGATGTATCGCCTCCGGCACAGAGCGGCTGGAGCCCGGTCAACGGCTCGAATCTCGCGACCTCGACACCGGCGATAACTTTCACTACCGACGAAAACGCAACGTGCAGGTGGTCGCTGAGCGATACCGATTATACGACTATGGGAGCGGGCAGCGAATGTTCGGGCGCGGGCACGACGAGCCAGAGTTGCCAGACCGCGGGGCTTTCCGAAGGTGTTGTAACTGTTTATCTCGCATGTGCCGATACTTCCGGCAACGAGGATTCGGCGGATACAAACACGGGTCTTACTTACAGTATAGACACCCTGCCGCCTGTGATTTCCAGCATTGCACCGGCGGACGGAACATCCATTGCGACCGCGTCGCCGACCGTCACATTCGTTACCGGCGAGAACGCGACATGCAGGTGGGAGCAGAACGACAACGGCTACAGCGCGATGCCGGCGCTCAATGAATGTTCCGGCGCGGCGACAAAGTTGCAAAGCTGTTCGGTGACGGGACTCGGCGCGGCGACGCAGACTGTATACTTCGCGTGTACGGACGGTGACGGCAATGAGCATACATCCGCGACGAATGAAGCGGTGACGTACATCGTCGACCTGTCGACGCCGGTGCAGAGCAACTGGAACCCGGCGGACGGCGCGTCGCTGACTTCGCCTTCTGTAGCGATTACATTCGATACCGACGAAAACGCGACATGCAGGTGGTCGACGACCGACGATGGTTACAGCGACATTACGTCCGTGCGCACGTGCGGCGGCGGCGGCACCACCAGCCTCACATGCAACGTCAGCGGTCTGAGCGAAGGTTCTGTCACATTATATATTTCCTGCTCCGATCTTCAGGGCAATGAGGACACGAACACGACCAATTCCGAACTCGGCTACACAATAGACACCACTCTGCCGGTGCAGAGCAACTGGAGCCCGGCGACGGGAACCGTTTTCGCAACGACATCACAGACAATAACTTTTAATACGGACGAAAACGCGACATGCAGATGGGCGCTCACCGATCTCGGGTATGACGATATGGCTGTCGGGAATGAATGCTCGGGAACGGGAACCACAAGCCATTCGTGCGATGCGGACGGGCTCGACGAGGGCGGCGAATATATATTTGTCGCCTGCGAGGATATGCAGTCCAATTCGGACACTTCCCTCACAAATACTGCGCTCTACTATGTTGTGGACACGACGCCGCCGGTGCAGAGCGGCTGGTACCCCGCGACATCCCAGACAGTGGGCACGAATTCGCCGACTATAACATTTACAACGAATGAAGCGGCGACTTGCAGGTGGTCTCTGAGTGATACGGATTACACGACAATGGGCGCGGGCAACGAATGTTCGGGCGCTCTTTCCACCAGCCAGAGTTGCGCCGTAAGCGGTCTGTCCGAAGGACTGGATTATGTTTATATCGCTTGTGTCGATCTCTATGCGAATGAGGACTCCGCGTCCGGCAACACCGATCTGTTCTACAATGTCGACAGCACCCCGCCGGTGCAGAGCAACTGGGACCCGGCGTCCGGCACTTATGTTTCGAGCACGTCGCCGACGATCACTTTCGACACCGACGAAATCGCTTCCTGCAAATGGTCGCTCACCGACCAGGATTACGCCTCGATGGCGGGCAGTTGTTCGGGTGACAGCAGCACATATCATTCCTGTTCACTGTCGGGACTTTCAGGCGGTACGCAGGTTGTTTACTTCGCTTGCGAGGACACATTGTCCAACGCGGACGATGCCGCTTCGAATTCCGAGCTTACTTATACTGTCGACACCACCCCGCCGTCGGACATAGCAACCGTATATGACGGCGAAGGCATCGGTGTGGATATAGACACCGCGACTTCGGGCGTACAGCTTTCCGCCAACTGGACGGCTTCCGCCGACGCGGAAAGCGGGATCGTGAGCTACTGGTATGCCATCGGCACGACGCCGGGCGGCACGAATATCAGGACATACACCGACAATGCGACGGCAACGACTGTGACGGCTACCGGGCTCTCCCTGTCGGACAGCACCACCTATTATGTGTCCGTCAAAGCTGAAAACGGCGCGGGGCTTATGTCGAATGTTACGACCTCCGACGGCCAGACCACGGACTTCATCGACACGACGCCACCGTCCGGAATATCATCTGTTTATGACGGAAGCACAGGCTCGGATATCGACTTTGTCGGCTCGGCATCACAATTGTCCGCCACGTGGAGCACTTCATCGGACCCGGAAAGCGGCATAACCGCGTACTGGTACGCGGCCGGAACGACGGCGGGGGCTACAGACGTTGTCGACTGGACGAATAACGCGACGTCGACAACTGCTACGATGACGGGACTCTCCCTGACCGACACGCAGACATATTACATCAGCATTAAGGCGGAGAACGGCGCGGGACTCGAGTCGGCGGCGACAAGTTCCGACGGGCAGACTGTCGACATCACACCACCCGGCGACCTCGCCGAAGTCAGGGACGGTAACGGCCTGGATATAGATTTCACGACGGATTCCGACAGGCTGGCGGCGAACTGGGACGCCGCCGTCGATAATGAAAGCGGGCTTTTTCGCTACTGGTATGCGATCGGCACTTCCGCGGGCGCTACGGATGTGGTGGACTGGACGGACGTCGGCTTCTCCGAAGGTGTGACCAGAACCGGGCTTACACTTGTCGAAGCTCAGACGTATTACGTGTCGGCGAAATCCGAGAACTATGCGGGCGTGCAATCGGGCGTGACGACTTCCGACGGCCAGACCTTCGACACGACCCTGCCGTCACAGAGCGGCTGGAGCCCTGCGACCGGCACTGTGCTTACATCGACTTCGCAGGCCATCTCCTTCAATACCGACGAAAACGCCACGTGCCGCTGGGCGCTCTCCGACCTGCCCTATTATTCTATTCCGATAACCTATGAGTGTGCGGGCAGCGGCACAACCTCGCATACCTGTTCGACAACCGGCCTGTCCGAAGGTCCGGAAATCGTGTACATTTCCTGTGTCGATATGGCGGACAACGCCGATTCTGTTTCGACGAATTCCGACCTCGACTACACTGTCGACACGACGGCTCCGGTTCAGAGCAACTGGAACCCCGCGAAGGATTCCACCGTTAATACCGCGACGCCGACTGTCGCTTTCGATACAGACGAATCCGCGACATGCAGGTGGTCGGACACAGACCAGGCTTACTCGGCCATGCCGGGCGGAAACAGTTGCGGCACGTCAACAACCAACCACAGTTGTTCCGTGACCGGACTTGCAGAAGGCGCGAACACGATATATACCGCGTGTACGGACGACTACGGCAATGAAGACACCGCGTCCACCAACGAGAGCATCGCCTACACGCTGGACACGACACCGCCGGTGCAGAGCAGTTGGGACCCGGCGGATGGTTCGTACCTGCCGAATACATCGCCGACTATCGACCTGAACACGGATGAGGACGCGATATGCAGGTGGTCGCTCACCGACGACGATTACGATACGATGCCGGGAGCGAACACATGCGCGGGCGGCGGCACGAAATCTCATATATGCTCGGCGAGCGGTCTGACGACCGGTGCCGAAGTCGTGTACATCGCCTGCACCGACATGTTCGCCAACAGCCATATCGCGGCGGACAACACTGAAATAAATTACACGATAGATACGACAGCCCCCGCGGATGTGGCCGCAGTAAACGACGGCACAGGCGCGGACATTGACGTTACGGCGCTCGGGACGATCCTTTCGGCCAACTGGACGGCTTCCACCGACGCCGAAAGCGGAATAGCGAAATACTGGTACGCTATCGGCACAACGGCGGGCGGCGTCGATGTCGTCGGCTGGACCGACAACGGCGCGAATACGTCGGTCACGCATACGGGGCTTTCACTTGTCGACGATCAGATGTATTACTTCACTGTGAAGGCGGAAAACGGGGCAGGCCTCGAGTCGGGCGAAGTGAGTTCCGACGGCCAGATGGCCGATTTCACGGATTCGACCGAACCGTCGCCCGTAACGTACGTTTATGACGGGCTGGTCGCGGATGCCGTCTATTCCGGCTCGACGACAACATTGTCGGCGAACTGGGATGCAGCATCCGACCCGGAAAGCGGGATATCCACATACTGGATGGCTATCGGCACCACCGCGGGCGCGACGGATGTCGTGACATGGCAGAGCACCAACGGGCCGGTGACTTCAGACACTATATATGGACTCTCACTTACAAACGGACAGACATATTACGTCAGCGTAAAGGCACAGAACGGCGCGGCACTGAAATCGACTGCCGTGAGTTCGGACGGCCAGACGATAGACAATACGCCGCCCGACGATGTCGCAACGGTGAACGATGGTACCGGCGCGGACATAGATTCCACTAACTCGCTCACCACTCTTTCGGCCAACTGGACAGCCTCGATCGATGCCGAAAGCGATGTCGAAGGCTATTATTATGCCGTCGGTTCATCACCGGGCTCGACGAATATTGTAAACTGGACGTACAACGGCACGAACACTTCCGTCACACATTCCGGACTCTCACTTGGCGGCGGTGCGACTTATTACTTCAGCATAAAGGCTGTGAACAACGCCGGGCTCGAATCGACGCCTGTCGTGTCCGACGGCCAGACTGTCGATATATCGCCGCCGGAGCAGAGCGGATGGTCGCCCGCCAAAGGCAGCAGCATCAATACGACCGCGCCTTCCATCACTTTCACGACCGATGAAAACGCGACATGCAGATGGTCGCTCACCGACGGCGCGTATGCCTCCATTCCATCGCTTAAGACCTGCGACGGTATCGACTCGACTTCACAGACGTGCTATCCCACCGGCCTCATCGAAGGTTCGGAATATGTATACATCGCGTGTGTGGACTCGCTTGGCAACGAGGACTCGGACGCAACGAATGAAAACATAAATTATACCGTCGATCTTTCGACGCCTGTGCAGAGCAACTGGAGCCCGTCGCCGGGTTCGACGATCACGAGTTCCGCCACCGACATAACATTCGGAACGGACGAAAACGCGACATGCAGGTGGTCGCTTTCGGATCAGTCGTACAGCGCGATGTCCTCCGGAGCGACATGCTCGGGCGCGGGAACTTACGGCCAGTCGTGTTCTGTCGCGGGCATGAGCGAAGGCACTGAAATCGTCTATATCGCTTGCGAGGACACCGCGGGCAACGGCGACACGGTGTCGACGAATTCGGAACTTAGCTATTCGGTCGATTACAGTCCACCCGTGCAGAGCGCGTGGTCGCCCGCCAAATCAAGTATCGTGGGCACTGATTCGCCGACTATAACATTCACAACCGACGAAACAGGCTATTGCCGATGGTCGCTTACAGACCTCGGCTACAGTTCCATTTCATCGTCCAACAACTGTACCGGAGGCGGCACGACAAGCCATTCGTGTTCGACTTCAGGACTACAGCAGGGAATTGAATATGTCTATATTTCGTGCACGGACATTATGTCCAATGAAGATACTTCCGCAACAAATGAAGATATTGATTATACGATAGATACAACGCCGCCCGATACCATTACAACCGTGAACGACGGCACGGGCGCGGATATCGATACGACAACATCGGGTACCGAACTTTCAGCGAACTGGACAGCCTCCGCCGATGCCGAAACAGGCATAACAAGGTACTGGTATTCGATAGGAACAACGGCGGGCGGAAACGACCTCGTCGACTGGACGGACAACGGCCCGAGCACTTCCGTCACGAGATCGGGACTCGCGCTCACGGACGACGAAACATATTACTTCACTGTGAAAGCCGAGAACGGCGCGGGCCTTGTTTCATTCACGACAAGTTCCGACGGCCAGGTTGCGGACTTCACGGACAGCACGCCGCCGTCGGACATTGCAACGGTGAACGACGGTACGGGCTCGGACATCGACTTCGACGGTTCGACAACACAACTGTCGGCAAACTGGACGGCTTCATCCGATCCCGAAAGCGGCGTCTCGAAATACTGGTATGCCGTCGGCACAACGGCGGGAGGCACGGATGTCGTCGCATGGACCGACAACAGCGCGAATACTTCCGTCACCCAAACCGGCCTGTCGCTGACTGACGGGCAGACGTATTACTTCACGGTCAAGGCCGAAAACGGGATGGGGCTCGAGTCCAATCCCGCGGATTCCGACGGTGTGACAATCGACAGCAGCGCCCCCGCCGCGGTCACTGTAAGCGACGGAACCGGCGCGGACATCACTTATACAACAGACACGAGCCAACTGTCCGCGAACTGGACCGCTTCCTCGGACTCTGAGAGCGGCATAGCGGGCTACTGGTATTCTATCGGCACCACATCATGCGGCACGGAAGTCGTGGGCCTTACGGACATCGGCGCTTCACTGAGCGTAACGGCGACAGGCCTGACACTTACTGACGGAACGACATATTACTTCTGCGTAACTGCCGAGAACGAGGCCGGTCTCCTGTCGACGCCCGCGAGTTCGGACGGCCAGACGCTGGACATATCGACACCCGTGCAGAGCGCGTGGAACCCGGCGGACGGCTCGACGCTCACCGACACATCGGCAACATTGACATTCACAACCGGCGAGGCGGCCACCTGCCGCTGGTCGCTCAGCGATGTCGCGTACACATCCATGCCCGGCGGCAATATATGTACGGGCGGCGGCACAACCAGTCAGTCCTGTGCGGTGTCGGGACTTTCGCAGGGCAGTGGATATGTATATCTCGCCTGCAACGACGAAGCAGGCAACTACGACTCGGCGGCATCCAACACGGAATTGAATTACACGGTGGACACACTGCCGCCGGTACAGAGCAACTGGAACCCGGCGAAAGATTCTTTCCTCGCCACGAGTTCGACTACACTCACGTTCACAACGGATGAAAACGCCACCTGCCGCTGGTCGCTCACAGATGACGCATACAGCAGTATGTCGGCGGGCAACGAATGCTCGGGCGCGGGAACAGGAACACAGTCGTGCGCTGTGACGGGATTGAGCGAAGGCGCTGATTATGTCTATGTCGCCTGCATCGACACAGCGGCAAACGAAGACACGGCGTCCACCAACGAGGATATATCATATACGATCGACACGACCGCCCCGTCGGATGTGGCGACTGTTTACGACGGCAGCACATACCATGTCGATATAGATACAGTTACATCGGGCACCACGCTTTCCGCGAACTGGACGGCCTCGAGCGACACCGGCAGCGGGATAACCGCCTACTGGTACGCGATAGGCACGACGGCGGGCGGTACGGACATCGTGGACTGGACGGATAACGGAACCGGCGTGAATGTCACCAGAACGGGGCTCTCACTTTCGGACGCTACTACTTATTACTTCACGGTCAAAGCGGAAAACGGGGCGGGGTTGGAGTCAAATCCCGTGAGTTCGGACGGCCAGCAGACGGACTTCGCGGACTCCACGCCTCCCGCCGACATCGCAACTGTAAACGATGGCACCGGCGCGGATGTCGACCTGTGGGGGCTCGGCTCGCAGCTTTCCGCCAACTGGACGGCGTCTTCCGATCCTGAAAGTGGAATCGCCGCCTATTATTACGCTGTCGGCACGACTGCTGGCGGCACGGACATCGTGGACTGGACGAGTAACGGAATCAGCACGAACCTCACCAGAACAGCGCTCACTCTCATCGACGGCCAGACTTATTATGTGTCGATAAAAGCGCAGAACGGTGTCGGGCTCGAATCATCGGTGGCGACATCCGACGGTGTGCTTGTGGATACCAGCCCGCCGCTCGATATTGCGACTGTCAACGACGGTACCGGCGCGGATGTCGATTACTCCACTTCGCTCACACAGCTTTCCGCGAACTGGACGGCCTCGTCGGACCCCGGCAGCGGAATCGTGAGATACATGTATGCCATCGGCATAACGGCAGGCGGGACGGGTATCGCGGGCTGGACGGATAACGGCACGAATACTTCCGTGACGCGCTCCGGGCTCACGCTGGTGGACGGCCAGATATATTATGTGACAGTTAAGGCCGAGAACGGCGCGGGACTCGAATCCACGCCTGTAAGCTCGAACGGACAGCGTGTGGACGCTTCGCTGCCTGTGCAGAGCGGCTGGGACCCGGCGGACGGCGACACTATAGCGACGTCCACGCCGACTGTCACATTCACCACAAATGAAAACGCCTCGTGCCGCTGGGCACTGACCGATACTTCCTACGACCTGATGCCGGGCGGCAACACCTGCGATGTATCGCAGTCGACAGCCCATACATGTTCCGTAACCGGACTTGTCGAAGGTGCGCAGGTAGTGTATGTCGCGTGCGCAGATGTCGCGGGGAATGAGGATTCTGCGGCGTCGAATACCGAACTCGACTACACTGTTGACACACAGGAGCCGGTGCAGAGCAACTGGAACCCGTCGGACGGTTCGTACATTACAGGCACTTCGGCAACTATTGATCTGAACACCGATGAAATCGCGACATGCCGATGGTCGCTGTCCGACCTCGCGTACAGCTCGATGTTCTCCGGCAACACCTGCTCGGGTTCTTTGTCCACGAGCCATTCGTGCTTCACAAACGGATTCAGCACCGGCACACAGAATGTTTATATCGCGTGTGCGGACCCGGTCGATAATGAAAACTCGGACACGACAAATTCGGAACTTTCATATATCGTAGACATAACACCGCCGACTATGGTTGCCACTATAAACGACGGCACGGGCGCGGATATCGACATAACGACATCGGCTACACAGATGTCCGCCAACTGGACGGCGGCGTCCGATCCGGAAACCGGCGTCGCGAAGTACTGGTACGCAATCGGCACATCCGCCGGCGGCAACGAAATAGTCGACTGGACAGACAACGGAACAAATCTTTCCTTCACAAAAACAGGGCTCGCGCTGTCCGACGGGCAACTTTATTATGTAGCGGTCAAGGCGGAAAACAACGCGGGGCTGATCGGTTCGGCCAACAGTTCGGACGGCCAGACTGTCGACCTGTCGGACCTGACTCCGCCTTCGGACATAACAAGTGTATATGACGGCACTGGCACCGATATCGATGTTACGGGATCGACTACGGAGTTGTCCGCCAACTGGACCGCTTCGTCCGACGCCGAAAGCGGCGTGGCGAAATACTGGTATCAGATAGGAACCACGCCGGGCGGCGGCGAACTCGCGGGCTGGACCGACAACGGCACCAACACATCCGTGACGCGCGGCAGTCTGCCCCTTTCACATGGAGTGACGTATTACTTCACGGTCAAGGCGGAAAATGGTATGGGACTCCAGTCGAACACGACAACGTCGGACGGTGTTGTGGTCGACGCCACCGCGCCGTCCGCGGTAACCGTGAGTGACGGCACGGGCGCGGATGTCGATTTCATTACTTCCGCGACGACTATCTCCGCCAACTGGACGGCATCGACAGACGCCGAAAGCGGTGTCATCGCATATTATTACGCTGTCGGAACAACTTCCGGAGGTACCGACATAGTCGACTGGACGGGAAACGGCACGTCGCAGACAGTCACGAATTCCGGGCTGACACTTGTCGACGGCACGACATATTACGTCTCTGTGAAGTCCGAGAACGGTGTGGGGGTCGAATCGGCAGTCGCCACATCCGACGGCCAGAAGCTCGACCTCACAACGCCTGTGCAGAGCGCGTGGGGCCCGGCAAAAGGCTCGACGCTCACAACTACATCGCCGACTATTACATTGACGACCGACGAAGCCGCGTATTGCCGCTGGTCGCAGTCGGACATCTCGTACAGCTCGATGTCCGGCGCGAATCAGTGCTCGGGCGGTGGAACTACTTCACTGTCGTGCGATGTCACCGGACTATCTGAAGGCGTGGAATATGTATATGTCGCCTGCATGGACGAGGCGGGCAACTCCGACGATTCATCGACAAATGAAGACATTGATTATACGATCGACACACTGCCGCCCGCGCAGAGCGCGTGGAACCCGGCAAAGAGCGCGTATGTCGACACGACATCGCCGACTATAACACTGACGACCGACGAAGCCGCGTATTGCCGCTGGTCGCTCACCGACGACGCTTACTCCGGAATGTCAGGATCGAACGCTTGCTCAGGCGGCGGCACGACGAGCCAGAGTTGCGCAGTCTCCGGGCTTATCGAAGGTGCCTAATATGTGTATATCGCCTGCACCGACGCCAACTCTAACGAGGACACCGCTTCGACCAACGAAGATATAGATTATACAGTCGACACTTCCGCTCCGTCCGACATCGCCACCGTATACGACGGCGACTCGGTCGGCGTCGATATAGACACGACGGCATCCGGCTCGCAGCTTTCGGCGAACTGGACTTCCGCTACGGACACGCAGAGCGGAATTTCGGATTATCAATATGCAATCGGCACGAGCATCGGCGGCACGGACATCGTGGACTGGACGAGCAACGGCGCTTTGACTTACGTCACGAAAACCGGGCTGTCGCTCACGAACGGACAAATGTATTACGTGTCGGTCAGGGCGGAGAACGGTGCCGGAATGTTGTCAAATGTGACGACCTCGGACGGCCAGTCCGCCGACTTCACCGATTCGACACCGCCATCTGATGTCGCGACCGTTTATGACGGCGATACGGTAAGTGTGGATATAACATGGACAGGCTCGTCCACACAGCTTTCCGCCAACTGGACGGATTCCGCCGACGCGGAAAGCGGCGTGGCGCGCTACTGGTATGCAATCGGTACGACCGCGGGCGGAAACGATGTCGTCGACTGGACCGACAACAGCGCGGTCACGTCCGTTACAAGCACAGGGCTGACACTTACGAACGGCCAGGCCTATTACTTCACCGTCAAGGCTGAAAACGGGGTAGGGCTCCAGTCCGGGACGACGAGTTCCAACGGCCAGACACTCGACAATACCGCGCCTGCTGATGTCACTTATGTCTACGACGGCACAGGCGCCGACGAGACATATATATATTCATATACGCAGATTTCCGGCAACTACAGCGCGTCGAGCGACGCCGAAAGCGGCGTGGCGAAGTACTGGTATGCAATCGGCACAACCGAGGGCGGCACGGACGTTGTCGACTGGACAGACAACGGGACGAACCTGTCGTTCACGAAAACCGGGCTGAGCCTGACGGACGGACAGACATATTACATATCCGTCAGGGCGGAAAACAACGCCGGGCTCACTTCCGGCATCGTGAGTTCAAACGGCGCTACAGTCGACCTGTCCACTCCCGTGCAGAGCGCGTGGAACCCGTCGGACGGCGCGTCATTATCGACAACATCGCCCTCGGTGACATTCTCGACTGATGAGAACGCGAGTTGCAGGTGGTCGCTCTCCGACCTCTCCTACGACGGCATGTCCGGGAACGATTGCAGCGGCACCGGAACAACCAGTCATATCTGTTCCGTCACCGGCCTGAGCGAAGGCGCGAACATGGTATACACTGCATGTTCTGATGTCGCGGGCAATGAGGACTCCGCGTCGACAAACACCGAATTGAGTTACACGGTCGATACGATGGAACCGGTACAGAGCAACTGGCTGCCCGCATCGGGTTCGTACCTGTCGGATACTTCCGAAACGATAGCCCTGAATACCGATGAAAACGCGACATGCCGATGGTCGCTCACGGACTCCGCGTACAGCTCCATGGCACCTGCGAACACATGTTCGGGCGGCGGCGCGACGGGCCATAGTTGTTCGGTAACCGGCATGAGCACAGGCGCGGAGGCAGTGTATGTCGCGTGTGCGGATGCGCTCGGCAATGAAAACTCCGAAACGACAAATAAGGACCTCAGTTATATTATAGACAACACGGCTCCGGCCGATGTCGCTTCCGTAAGCGACGGCACGGGCGCCGATATTGATACGACGACATCCGGCACGGAACTTTCGGCGAACTGGACCGCGTCGAGCGACGCCGAAAGCGGCGTGGCGAAGTACTGGTATGCTATCGGCACGACGTCGGGCGGCACGGACGTTGTCGACTGGACGGACAACGGTACAAATACTTCCGTAACGAAGTCCGGACTCGCGCTTTCCGACGGTGTGACATATTACGTGTCGGTCAAAGCCGAAAACGGAGCGGGACTCGAATCCAACGCGGTGAGTTCGGACGGCCAGATGGTCGAGTTGACCGACTCGACGCCGCCCATCGACATCACATCGGTGTATGACGGAACCGGCGCGGACATCGACATGACGGCCTCGACGACGCAGCTTTCGGCCAACTGGACATCGTCGAGCGATCCGGAAAGCGGCGTTGCCCGGTACTGGTATGCAATCGGCACAACGCCCGGCGGTACAGACATTGTTACATGGACGGATAACGTGCTGAGCACTTCGATGACGCACACTGGGCTGAGCCTCGCGCAGAATCAGGATTACTACATCTCCGTGAAGGCCGAGAACGGTATGGGGCTCGAATCTTCCGTGACGACTTCCGACGGTGTCACCGTCGACGCGACCGCGCCTTCCGCCGTTACAGTCAGTGACGGTACGGGCGTCGATGTCGACTTCATCACATCAACAACTTCACTATCCGCCAACTGGACCGCGTCCACGGACGCCGAGAGCGGCATAACACGATATCTTTATGCTATCGGCACGACGTCGGGCGGTGCGGATGTCGTCGGCTGGACCGACAACGGGCTTGCGACTTCATTCACGAAATCGGGCATGACACTCACCGACGGCACGACGTATTACGTTTCCGTCAAATCGGAAAACGGCGTAAATCTGGAGTCGGATGTCGCGACGTCCGACGGCCAGAAACTCGACCTGTCGACACCCGTACAGAGCGCGTGGAACCCGGCGAAGGGCGCGACTGTCACGAGCGCCGCCATGACTCTGACCCTGACGACCGACGAAGCCGCTTACTGCCGCTGGTCGCTAACAGACGATTCATACTCGACGATGCCGCCCGCGAACCAGTGTTCCGGTGCGGGGACAACCAGCCAGTCGTGTGCTGTCGAAGGGATGAACGAAGGTGCGGAATATGTATACGTCGCATGTGCCGACGAAGCAGGAAACGAGGACGACGCGACAACAAATGAGAACATAGGTTACACAGTCGACACGACGGCGCCCGCGCAGAGCGCGTGGGACCCGGCGAAAGGCGCGTTCATATACACGACTTCTCCGACTATTACCCTGACGACCGACGAAGCCGCCTATTGCCGATGGGAACTGAACGACAACGATTACAGCGCAATGCCCGGAGCGAACGTCTGCACCGGCGGCGGCACGACAGGACACACATGTTCCGTGTCGGGCCTCAGCGAAGGTTCCGATTTCGTGTACATATCGTGCGTGGACCTCAACGCGAATGAGGAAACAGCCTCGACCAACGAAGATATTAACTACACTATAGATACTTCCGCGCCCGCGGATGTCGCCACCGTCTACGACGGCGGTACTACGGGCGTGGACATCGACACAGTGACATCCGGCACGCAGTTGTCGGCCAACTGGACGGCGTCGTCTGATCCGCAGAGCGGTATCGACGCCTACTGGTACGCAATCGGCACGACGAGCGGCGGCACCGATGTTCGCGACTGGACAACCAGCGGAACAAACGCGTACATGACCGCGACGGGACTCGCCCTGAACGACGGACAGGCGTATTACGTGTCGGTCAAGGCGGAAAACGGCGCGGGCATGATGTCGGGCGTCACTACCTCCGACGGCCAGACCGCCGACTTCAGCGACACGACCGCACCGTCCGACATCGCGATTGTCTATGACGGTGCCGATATCGGCATCGACATGACATGGGCCGGCTCGGCCTCGCAGCTTTCGGCCAACTGGTCCGCCTCATCCGACGCCGAAAGCGGAATCGCCGCATATTACTTCGCGATAGGCACGACGGCGGGCGCGACTGATGTCGTCGACTGGACCGGCAACGGCGCGAACACATCGGTTACAAAAACCGGTCTCGTACTTACGAACGGGAACACCTATTACTTCACCGTCAAAGCGCAGAACGGCGTTGGGCTCGAATCCGGAACCACGAGTTCCAACGGCCAGACAATCGACACGACCATTCCCGCCGATGTCTCCTACTTGTACGACGGCACGGGAAGCGATGTGGACGTAATTACAAATTCATCGCAGATTTCCGCAAACTGGGGCGCGTCGTCCGACGCGGAAAGCGGTATCGCCGCTTACTACTACGCGATAGGCACGACGGCGGGCGGAACGGACGTTGTCGCATGGACGAATAACGGAACCAATACATCTGTGACGGAGACGGGGCTGGGACTCACGGAAGGACAGACTTATTATGTATCCGTCAGGGCGGAAAACGGGGCCGGCCTTACGTCGGGCACTGTGACCTCCGACGGCGCGACGCTCGACACATCGCCCCCGGTGCAGAGTAACTGGTCGCCCGCCGACAGTTCGGTAATCGGCACGACAAACCCGACGGTTACCTTCGATACCGATGAAAACGCGACGTGTAAATTTGCGGGCGCGGATGCTGATTACGGCAGTATCGCTCCGGGCAATATTTGCGGCGGCAGCGGCACGACAAGCCAGTCATGCAGCGTCACAAGCCTTTCCGAGGGCGCGAATATAGTGTATCTGAACTGCATAGATGAAAATAACAACGCCGACACTTCGATCACGAATACGGAACTTACTTACACGGTCGATACCGGCGATCCGATACAAAGCAACTGGTCGCCCGCGGCCGGTTCATATCTGTCGGACACTTCGGTGACCATCACTCTGAACACGAACGAAGCGAGCACATGTCGATGGTCGCTTACCGACTACGGCTACAGTTCGATGCCCGTCGAAAACACATGTTCCGGTGCGGCGTCCACAAACCACAGTTGTTCCGTAACCGGAATGAGCACGGGCGCCGAGTATGTGTATATCGCATGTGAGGACATACAGGGCAACGGGAACACAACGTCGACAAATAAAGACCTCGGCTATACGGTAGACGACACCGCACCCGCGGACGTCGCGACTGTCAACGACGGCACGGGAAGCGATATAGACACGACTACATCCGGCGTGCAGCTTTCCGCCAACTGGACAGCCTCCAGCGACGCCGAGAGTGGCATTGTCAGGTATCTGTATGCAATAGGCACAAGCGCGGGCGGCACGGATGTCGTCGACTGGACGGACAACGGCACGAACACTTCCGTCACACACACAGGGCTCGCGCTCGCCGACGGTACTACATATTATTTCTCCGTCAGGGCGGAGAACGGAGCGGGCCTGTTGTCGAATGTCGTCAGTTCCGACGGGCAGCAGGTCAACCTGTCGGATTCGACGCCGCCCTCCGACATCGCCGATGTTTATGACGGCACCGGCTCGGATATCGACGTAACGGGCAGCACAACCCAGCTGTCTGCCAACTGGACCGGCTCGTCCGATCCCGAAAGCGGAATCGCGAAATACTGGTACGCGATAGGAACGACTGCCGGGGCTACGGACGTTGTTTCCTGGACAAACAACGGCACAAACACTTCCGTAACGAAGACAGGTCTCAGCCTCAGCCACGGCCAGCAATATTTCTTCACTGTCAAAGCTGAAAACGGAATGGGACTTGAATCCGGCGCGACAAACTCCGACGGCGCAACTGTCGACTCCACACCGCCGTCCACCGTCACCGTAAGCGACGGCATAGGCTCGGACATCGACTACGTCGCGTCGACGACCGATCTGTCGGCCAACTGGACTTCATCGTCCGATTCGGAAAGCGGAATTTCCCGTTATTATTATGCCGTCGGCACATCCGCCGGTGGAACCGATGTCGTCGACTGGACGAACAACGCGCTCGTTACAACAGTAAGTGTCTCCGGACTTACACTTATTCCGGGCCAGACTTACTATGTGTCGGTCAAGGCGGAGAACGGCGTCGGCGTCGAATCCACAGTCGCGACATCCGACGGCCAGACCGTGGATGTGAGTCCACCGTCGCAAAGCGGATGGAGCCCGGCGAAGGGTTCGTATCTCACGAGCACATCACAGACGATTACGTTCACAACAAGTGAAAACGCGACATGCCGCTGGTCGCTCTCCGACGATTCTTACAGTTCGATGTCGGCGGGCAACGAATGTACCGGCGGCGGCACGACATCGCAATCATGCGCGGTAACCGGTATGTCCGAAGGTGCGGAATACGTTTACATCTCATGCACCGACACCGCCGGTAATGAAGACAGCGCGGCGACGAACGAAGATATAAATTACACTATAGACGCGAGCCCGCCGGTTCAGAGCGCGTGGAACCCGGACAAGGGCGATTACATATACACTACATCGCCCTCGATAACTCTGACTACGGACGAGGAAGCCTATTGCCGCTGGTCTCTCACCGATCAGTCATACACTGATATGTCGTCAGGTAACGCCTGCGCGGGTGGCGGCACTACAAGCCAGAGTTGCGCGGTAAGCGGCATGAGCGAGGGCTCCGATTACGTCTATATTTCATGCGCCGACCTTCTCGGCAACGAGGACACCATTGCGACAAACGACGACATCAATTATTTCATCGACGCTTCCGCGCCCACCGACATCGCTACTGTCTACGACGGCGGCACAATCGGCGTCGACTCGAATGTCATATCTTCAGGTACGGAGATATCGGCGAACTGGACCGCTTCGACCGACCCGCAGAGCGGCATAGCGCGCTACTGGTACGCTATCGGAACGACAGCAGGTGGAACCGACACTGCCGACTGGACCGACAACGGCACAGAAACTTCCGTAACACGCACCGGACTCGCTCTCACCGACGGGGTAACTTATTACGTATCGGTAAAGGCGGAGAACGGCGCGGGCATGATGTCGAATATAACGACCTCCTACGGTGCGACCGCCGACTTCAACGATACGACTCCACCGTCCGACATAGCGACAGTCTATGACGGCAGCGGAACCGGTGTCGACGCGTCGTGGGCAGGTTCTACCTCCCAGCTTTCAGCCAACTGGACGGCGTCGTCGGACACCGAGAGCGGCATCGCGAAATACTGGTACGCTGTCGGCACGACAGCGGGCGGCACGGATGTAGTCGACTGGACTGATAACGGCGCCGTCACTTACGTCACGCGCACCGGGCTCGGTCTTACGAACGGCGACACTTATTACTTCACCGTCAAAGCACAGAACGGAGCCGGATTGCAATCGGGCGCGACAAATTCTGACGGCCAGACAATCGACACAACCGCTCCGGCCACCATAACATCGGTAAATGACGGCACCGGCGCGGATGTCGATACGACAGGCGACTCGACCCAGTTGTCCGCGAACTGGACTGCATCGTCCGACACCGAGAGCGGCGTCGCGAAATACTGGTATGCTGTCGGCACGACCGCGGGCGGCACGGATGTAGTCGACTGGACCGACAACAGCGCGACGACATCGGTTACAATAACCGGACTGACACTCACCGACGGACAGACGTATTACTTCTCGGTTAAAGCCGAGAATAACGCGGGACTTGTCGCGGATGTGGCGAACTCGGACGGACAACTGGTCGACGTATCCGCGCCGGTCCAGAGCAACTGGTCGCCGTCAGCCGGAACAACTCTTACGACAACATCGCCGACGATCACTCTTAACACCGACGAGAACGCGACATGCAGATGGTCTCTCGCGGACGAAGCTTACGGCGATATGGACATCGCGGGCGCGTGCGCGGGCGGCGGCGGCACAAGCCATACCTGTTCCGTATCGGGACTCACCGGCACATCGGATGTCGTCTATATCGCTTGCACCGACACTATCGGCAATACGCATTCCGCCTCGACCAACACCGAACTGTCTTACACTATAGATGTCGATCCGCCTGTCCAGAGCAACTGGGACCCGGCGAAAGGTTCGGGGCTTACAAGCACTTCCGTCGAGATCACTTTCGATACCGACGAAAACTCGTCGTGCAAGTGGTCTCTCAGCGACCAGGCCTACGGCGACATGCCCGCCCAGAATACCTGCTCCGGCACAGGCGTCACATTCCATACATGCTCGGCGGATTCACTTGCCGAAGGAAGTGAAGTCGTCTACATTGCGTGTTCGGACACAGGCGGCAGCGCGGATACTGCCGATACGAATGAAGATGTGGATTATACGGTCGACACGAGTGCGCCTTCGGCGATAACGACGGTCAACGACGGCGCGGGCGCGGACATAGACACGACGCAATCGCTCGTCCAGCTCACCGCCAACTGGACCGACTCGACCGACGCCGAAAGCGGCATCACCCGTTACTGGTACGCGGTAGGCACAACGGCGGGCGGCACCGACATCGTCGGCTGGACCGATAACGGTACAGACACCAGCGTCACGAAAACCGGACTTTCTCTTACTGAAGGATCGACATATTTCTTCTCTGTGAAAGCCGAAAACGGCGTCGGCCTGATGTCTACTCCCGCGAACTCCGACGGCCAGCAGGTCACGGGAGGCGACTCGACGAACCCGACGGATATCGCTACGGTCAACGATGGCGCGGGCGCGGATATTGATTACTCTTCATCGCTCACGCAACTAACCGCCAACTGGACCGCGTCGACCGACACCGAAAGCGGTATCGCCCGCTACTGGTACGCAATCGGCACAACGGCGGGCGGCGCGGACATCGTCGGCTGGACTGACAACAGCACGAACACCAGCGTCACGAAAACCGGACTGTCATTGACCGGCGGACAGGCATATTACTTCTCCGTGAAAGCCGAAAACGGCGCGGGCCTCCAATCGAACGTCACAACATCCGACGGCCAGACCATCGACGCGACTGCACCGTCGACAATCGCTTCCGTCAACGACGGCACAGGCGCTGATGTCGACACGACGACTTCACAGACACAACTTTCCGCCAACTGGACCGCCTCGACCGACGCCGAAAGCGGCATCGTCAAATATTCCTATGCTGTCGGTACGACAGCGGGCGGCACGGACATCGTTTCCTGGACCGATAACGCAACCGCCACGACTGTAACGAAGTCCGGACTTTCTCTCTCTGTCGGCTCGACTTACTACTTCACGGTGAAAGCTGAAAACGGCGCGGGTATGGAGTCGACTCCAGCGAACTCCGACGGCGTCACAGTGCAACTCGGCACACTCGACGAAGTCACTGCTATGACGGCGCTCGCAGGCGACACGGAAGCCCAGCTCATGTGGACCGACCCGGAAGCCGCGACAAGCACGAAGATCATCAGGAAACTCGGCGGCTATCCCTCGAGCATTGTCGACGGCACGGAAGTATACGACGGTGCCGGCGAGTCGTTCCTTGATACGGGCCTGACAAACGGCTACACATATTACTATGCGGCGTTCGCGTATGACGGTTCCGTTTATTCGACAGCCGACAGCGACGGCGCGCGCACGACTGTTACTCCGACTGCCTCGGGTCTCATCATCAATAAAGGCTGGTCGCTCGTCGGCGTCTCTCAGCAGAACGCCTACATCAGCCCGGCGACAGTCTTCGGCGTGAACGTTTATGAAATTGTGAAACAGACCGGCGGCACCTTCGAGTTCCTGACTTCCGAAACGAAGGTCGATATGGACTTCGCCGAAGGTCTCTGGATATATTCCGAATCGGATATAGGTGCGGTAAGCGCGCACGGAACGGATTATTCAGGGAACTCATATCAGATCACACTACAGCAGGGCTGGAATGTAATATCGGACCCGTTCAATGAAAGCATATTCTGGGGTGACAGCAAAGTGAGTCTCGATTGTTCCGGACAATCGAAAACCCTTGTGCCGATTTATTACTACAGTGACACGCTCGGCTACAGGAAACTCGAAGCGAACGACAGCGCATACATCATTCCATGGTACGGGTACTGGATCGACGTCGCAGACACAGGTTGCGTATTGACAATAACGAAGTAAAGCGACGACGGCATAGCGACGCGCCGCCGATATATAAAGCATATAAACCCGGGCCTGAAATTTCAGGTTCGGGTTTTTTATGATACTTTCGTCATGCGCTTTCGGAAATAAAGCGGATGCCCTCGGCAAGAGGGTAGGGGATGCCGCATGCGATATGCCTCGGATTATTGAGTCCCCACGCAATAGCGCCGGTACAGAAAAATGATATGTTTGCTTTGCCCGTCAGGTGCGGTATAACCGTCGCATTGCGGCACAGCGACATATTGGCGAGGAAACGATCGAGAAAAAGATCGAAAATATATGTTGTCCATTCATATTTGAAAATAAACTTTGTGAAATCCCGCCATTCCGGAAACTGGTTCAGATCACCGAGAATCCTGCTGACGATTTTGACTCTTCTCTTGTCTCTCCCGCGCCCGCCTCCGCTGAAAATCTCAATCGCGGACCGGTCGAGCCGCCCCGCCATATCGACGTTGAATCTCGATTCGCCGAGCGCGTTGTATATCTTCCTGACCTCGCTCGGTACAGTCCTGATCACAACAACATCCGGCGGATAACCGGATTCATAATAATCCAGCGGCGCAATGAGAATGTTTTCCGTGTTTCCGGGCAGCGAGTATTCGACTTTCAGATCGAACCTGTCGTCGGGTGGCTTAAAACCGAAAACCTGCGGGTTCCACAGGCAGGTGCTCACCGAGTCCGGCCCGATAACCAGCGCGCCGCCTTTGCCGGTAGTCGCGCGGCGCAACGCGTCGCAATATGAAATGCCTTTATACTCTTTCCCCTTCGGATAGTCGCCGGAACCTGAAGGGTTTATTTTTATTCCGGCGGGAAGGGGCCCGACTTTTACAGTTATATTCGACATGTCTTTTCTGCCTCTATCCTATTTTATATATTCATTATTTTTATCGTTGTCGTGGCCGTGGGCGATATTCTTCATGACGATTGCGTTTTCGGGGCAGGCGTCCTCGCAGAGACCGCACCCGAGACACTCTCTGGTTACTGCCTTGCCTCCCACAATTTCTCTCGCGCCGAAAGGGCATATATCCACACACGAGCCATGTCCGGTACACTTATTTCTGTCCGTGATTGAAATCCATTCGCCGCGCTTAAGCGGGAAAACGTCGTCGCCCAGCTCGTTGTTTAATATTGTAATCGCACAGCCGCACTTGCAGCAATTGCAAATCGCGTATTCGACAACTCCCGTAGAAGGGCAGTGATAGAAAACCATCGGGAACAGACCCGCCGCACGACCGTCGCTCATTATCTTCTTTGCTTCCTCCTTCGAGATCGGTCTGTAGACATCGGGGAACGCCCTGCGGAAGGCTTCCTCACCTGCGCGCACGACGATGTCTGTTTCAAGCGGATGGTCGCAGCCGTCGTTTGTTATCCTGCATCTGCAAGTGCCCACAGCGATAGCGCCTTCGAGTTGATCGATATGCTTGAGAACTTCTTTGTATGGTATGGGGCTGCCCGTGTCGCCGTGGCGTGCTATCGGTTTCACAATAAGATGCGCGAAGATATACCTTATTACAGGGATGTCGCCGAAACGCTTCCATTTACCTCTTAGCAGTCTATAGGAAAGCCACAGGAAAGGCAGCTCGAGATAACGCGCGAGCATATACAGCCCTTTTTTTTGCAACGAACGGCCTTCCCCTGTCATGTCATGAATAAACGACATACGAAACACATGCTCCGGTTTATGTCAATTGTAAGGATATGATATTCTATCTTGTTTTATGTCAACAAACAATCAAAGCCAATTTGCAGGTCGGAACGGTGGGGTTTGAAACGAAGAGAGGTCAATCCTTCATCAGAGAATCGAAAACAGCGTTGAATCTTTTTTCAACAATTCGCGTTTCGCTTTCGATGATCTCGACGATCCTGCCTTTTTTGTTAATGAAGAAAGTTGTCGGTATCTTTTCGATGCCGTATTTTTTGCCGACAACGCTTCCTGAATCATCGAGAACAGGGAAAGAGAGATTATTTTGCGCGATGAATTGTGCAGTTGTGTCTTTCTGGCTCTGCCCGTATATTGAAACGAACGTGAGGAGGACAAAGTTGTGATCGCGGCGGTAGCGGCTGTAATACTTTATGAGCTTTTTCATCTCGCGCAGACTCGTCTGGCTGTACGGGTGCCAGAAGACAAGAACGACATTCATCTTATCTTTATATTCGGATAGATCGAAAGTCCTGCCGCGCACGGACTCGAGGGAAAACTGCGGCGGTATGGTGCCGATAAGTTTTTTCATCTTTTCGGAGCAATTATATGGATAATACTGGATTTTCGGTATTTCCCGGTCGGCAATCAGAACATCCACGTAGTCGAAAAACGACAGGTCCCTGATCTTCTTTTCGGGATAACTCACTTTTGGCGATACCAGTCTGCCTTTCTTGTCGATCGCGACATAAAAGGGAATCTGGGATGCCCCGAAACTCCTCGCTATCACCGTGTCATCGTCCATAGCAACCGGGAAAGTGATTTTCTCCCTTTTTATGAAATACTTTGCGATTGCGATTTCTTCTCTGGTCGCGGCCTTGGTAACTGTTAACACAACTACGTGTTTTTTTCTGTCGTTTTCCGAAATGAATTTCTTCAGGTCACGCAGTTGATCGAAGCACAGTTCGCAGTTGGGAAGCCAGAACGCGATAATAACAACTTTTTTACCTTTGTAATCTGCAAGATCGAATTCGCCACCGCCGATAAGCTTGAACGGTTCCGCTTTCACAAAGTCGCCTTCCTGAAAAGCGCTGACTTTGGTCATGTATTTCCCGTCAGCCGGTTTTTCTTCCGCCGACACAAAACTTGCAGTGTAAGAAAAAGCAACTAAAGCTAAAAACAAAAGGAATATTTTTCTCAAAAGATTACCTGGCCTCGAATTCATTAAATGTTCTTATCAGGTCTTCGTTTCCCATGATTCCCGGACAATAGTTGAGTTCGGGGAATTCTTTGCAGTAGCGCACAAGCAGGACCTTGAAGTTTTCTATCCTTTCGCTGTGCACAGGGTGCGTGCTGAGGAATTTCTCGATTTTTGAATTTCCGGCTTTCATCTGCTTGTCCATGTCGGTCCAGAACTTCCAGATCAAACGGGGATCGTACCCGGCGCGCCACATATAGAGCATACCCAGCCGGTCCGCCTCCCTTTCGTGCTTGCGGCTTTGCTTGGTAAAAAGCGCCGAGCCCGCCAGGTTGCCAAGTGTGCCGCCGATCGCCTCCTGCGCAACTGTCGCCAGTATGCTCGTGCCGATACTTCGTTTTATATGCTGCGCCGACAAGTGCGCAAGTTCATGCCCGATAACAGTTGCCAGTTCGTCTTCGTTCCTTACAAAATCTATCATCCCCGTAAAAATAGTTATATCGCCTTTGTTGTCCGCGAAGGCGTTTATGTCGGGTCCCTTCTGCACATGTACATTTCTCAATTTGTCGGGTCTCGACATCTGGTCGCGAAGCTTGAAAGCGATCTGCTCGACATGCTTTCTCAACGCTTCAATCTCCGGGCTGTCTCCCTGCTGCTTCGCAAATGATGTGCCGGGGAAGATGCACAAAGCCAGTACCATCATTATAAATACCGCTGTTTTTTTCATAAACATCACACTCTCTCTCGAAGAGCTTCACAATATTATAATTCTAACGAGCCAATTGCAAAATTCCGATTCTGCTGCGGTCGGCTGCAATTGTCCATAGCTGCTTTGTCGGTACAAAATCTTCCTCAACGTACTTGGCGAGTACGCCTGCGGGGATTTTGCACCGCCGACTTGTTACTGAAAAATTTCGTTCGACCTCGCTACGAACATAATTTTGCAATTGCATCTAACATTATACCTTATTGTAACCAAAACTTTTCTATATATCACTATGAGCGTAGTATACGCCAACTGACACCGATCACGAAATTTATTATATCGAGCCGCTTGCAAAGTCTGTTCTATTGCTGCTGTAAACAGATTTCCGCTTTATTTTCTATCCTGCACTTCCTTTATCATATCGCGCGCGATAAGTGTGCGAAGTATCTGCGTTGTGCCGCCGCCGACGGCATACATCTTTGCGTCTCTGAAATAGCGCTCGACCGGGAATGATTTGCAGTAGCCGTGCGCGCCGAAAAGCTGCACGGTATCAGTCGTCACCCGCATACACATTTCGCTTGCGAAAACTTTCGCCATCGCCGCCTCCTGCCTGTGGGGCATGCGGCGGTCGGCGAGGTCCGCGCCCCGGTATGTCAGCATACGCGCCGCCTCGATCTGGGTCTTCATATCCGCCAGCATCCATTGCACACCCTGGAAGCCCGATACCATCTTTCCGAAAGCAGGCCGTTCCGTCGTGTAGCTCAACGCCCAGTCCAGTGCCCCCTGGGCGGTGCCGACGGCTATCGCCGCGATTCCGAGTCTCTGCACAGCAAACATTTCCATCAGGTCTTTCCATCCGTAGTTTTCGCGACCGAGAAGGTCTTCCGCGGGGACTTCGCAATCGTCGAGAATAACCTCGCCCGTCGCGCACGTGCGCACACCGAGTTTGTTTTCCATCGAGCCGATGCTCAAACCCGGCGCGTCTGCGTCTACGATGAAAGCGGATATGCCGCCCGCTCCGGTTTTGACGTCTGTTTTCGCGAACACTATATAAACATCGGCTATGCCCGCATTCGTAACAAAAGCTTTGCTTCCGTTAAGAATATATTTGTCGCCGCGTCTCACGGCTGTCGAGACGATTGCCGCTGCATCGGAGCCTGCATCGGGCTCAGTGAGTGCAAACCCCGCGACCCCGCCTTTCCCGGACAGGCCGGGCAGATATTTCCGCTTCTGCTCCTCGCTGCCCATTATCATTATTGAACGAACACAATTCGCGTGGCTCAAAAGCGCGATGCCCATGCCGCCGTCCACGCGGCCTACCTCCTCCATCATCAGCACCCATAAGAAATTGTCGCCGCCCGCACCGCCGTATTCCAACGGTACAAAAGCGCCCCAGTAGCCGAGTTCTTTCATCTCGGGCAGGAGTTCCACCGCGAAGGTCTGTGCTTCGTCATGTATGAAAGCAGCCTGGAAAAGTTTGTCGCAGGCGAACCGGCGCACTGATCCGCGCCACATCCGCTGCTCTTCTGTCAATCTGAAATCCATTATTTCACCTTACTTCATATTATGGTAAATCGAAAAATATATGTCACGCATATATGATGATATGACAGATCGGGATAAAACAGCAATACTACCGCGTTGACTCTGTGCGGGGCCGGACGTACAATCTGCACGTCTGCAAGTAATGCCGGAGCGGAAAAAACTGGAAAAATTATGCCCAAAGCGCGTGAAGACGAAATAAGATATATGCGCCTGTTGAGGCCGATGCTGAAGGCGCGTATCGGCACAAGTCTGCTGATGCTCGTCGGCATGGGTGTTGCAGTTTTCCACTATCACGTTTTCAGCCTTTTCAGCCTGATACTTACGGCAGTCGGGCTCATAGTCGTAAATATACTTTCTTTCTACTTTATAAAAAAAGACTACCCCGTCAGGGCGTTCGCCATGATGAACGGAATGATATTCATCATCATAATAGTGATCGGCGTGTATTACTCGGGTGCCGAGAAAAGTCCGTTCATGTTCGCTTTTCTCGTGATGATCCTGATCGTTGCAATCATATCGAATTCAAAAACAGTGACGACCACCCTGAGCATACTTTCGTGCGCTGCATTCGACATCATGATCATGATGCAGATGCACGGAATACTGGAGCCGCGTGAGTTTTTCATGAAACTGAATTTTACAGTTTTTGACGAAACGAAACTGAAATACTCCGTGCTGCTCTGGAATATTATCATGATATCATGCGGAGTTTTTTTCGGTTATATGAGTGCCCTGATAGGCAGAGTGCGCTATGAGTTGCAGGATGCGATCGACGAAAACATAAGATTGCAGGGCATTGTGAGAAAACTCGTGTCGAACGAAACATGGGCGGAAGCCTCCAACGCGGCAAAGCACCGAACCGATGTGCTGGAGGAGCATACGGCGGAGAAAACAATCATGTTTACAGATATAGTAGGCTTCTCTGCGATTTCAGAAAGGATAAAACCGGGCGAAGTTATCGCGATGCTCAACAGTCATTTCGACCTGATAAGTGAGATAATATACGATCATGGCGGCGACATCGACAAATTTATCGGAGATGCGGTCATGGCGGTATTCGATGACGCCACCGACGCCGTCGATGCCGCGATAGCCATACAGGAGGAAATAGATGTCGAGGCGAAGAAGGCCGATTTCAATGATCCCGTGCGGAAGGTGAGGGTGCGCATAGGGATAAATACGGGAGAGGTAGTGCATGGAAACATGGGCGGCACGAGGCGGGGCGACAGGTCGCTGATCGGAGACGCGGTCAATATCGCCCAGCGGCTCGAGAGCATGGCAGGCACAGGCTGCATACTTGTTTCGGCGGCGACATACAGGGCAGTCGGGCGCAGAAAATATAAGTTCAGGCGTGTCGGCCTTGTGCGCATAAAGGGCAAAAAGAAAAAAGTCGCCGCTTATTCACTCGATCCGGTCGCGAAGTGAGCAGAACATCATTTTATGATATTGAAACTGCTTTCCTATTTCTTCCTGTGAGGCCCGATCTCCGGATTCTTTTTCATCGAAAGCGCTATTCGCTTGCGCGATATGTCTACATCGACTACTGTGACTTCCACTTTCATTCCCACTTTTACAATATCAGACGCGTTCCTTACGAAGCGGTCTGCAAGTTGGCTTATGTGAACGAGTCCGTCCTGGTGGACTCCCACATCGACGAACGCGCCGAACGCTGTTACATTCGTGACGATGCCCGGCAGCTTCATTCCGGGCGTGAGGTCTTTCATTTCGCTCACACCTTCGGCAAAGCTGAAGGCTTCGAACCTGCTGCGCGGGTCGCGTCCCGGTTTCGACAGTTCCCGCACGATATCTTCGAGCGTGGGAAGTCCTGCTTTTTCATCAATATATTTCCGCAGGTCGATTTTCTTTCGCAGGATTTCATCCTTCATAAGATCGGCGACAGTGCAACGGTTGTCTTTCGCCATAGCTTTCACAATGTGGTAGCTTTCGGGGTGGACAGCACTTGAATCGAGCGGGTTGGCCGCGCCCCTGATGCGCAGGAAACCTGCCGCCTGCTCGAATGCTTTCGGGCCGAGGCGCGGCACTTTCTTGAGTGAGGCGCGGCTGTCGAACGCGCCGTTTTCGTCGCGGAAAGCCACGATGTTTCCTGCAAGTTGCGGGCCGAGCCCGGATACATAGGACAGTAGTTGTACGCTCGCTGTGTTGACCTCGACACCTACTGCGTTCACTGCGCTCATGACAACATCGTCGAGGCTGCGTTTGAGGGCTTTCTGATCCACGTCGTGCTGGTACTGCCCGACGCCGATTGATTTCGGGTCGATCTTGACGAGTTCCGCAAGCGGGTCCATCATACGGCGGCCTATCGATACAGCGCCTCGAACGGTGAGGTCGTGATCGGGGAATTCTTCGCGTGCTGCTTCCGATGCCGAGTAGATCGACGCGCCGCTCTCATTAACCATTACGATGGGGATCGAGCCGGGGAGGCCCATTTTACGAATGAATTCTTCAGTTTCGCGTCCTGCCGTGCCGTTGCCGACGGCTATTGCTTCGATGTCGTATTCTTCTATAAGTTTGCGAAGTTTGGTGTCCGCTTCCTGTTTCATTCTCTGCGATTGAGTCGGGAATATAATGTCGTTGTGGAGGAGCTTCCCCTGCGAGTCGAGGCAAACAACTTTGCAGCCTGTGCGGAAGCCGGGGTCGATAGCCAGTACTCGCTTTTCACCCAGCGGCGGCATCAGCAGCAGTTCGCGCAGGTTGTCTGCGAAAACACTGATTGCTTTCGCGTCCGCTTTCTGCTTAAGCTCTTTGCGGAATTCAGTTTCCAGCGAAGGCGCGAGCAGTCTTTTATATCCGTCCCTTACGGCAGCCGCGACCTGTTCGCCTGCCGGGTTGCCGGATTTTATGAACATAGATTCGAGTATGTCTAGCGCCTCCTCCTCCGGCGGTGCGACATGTACGATGAGCAGCGCTTCCTTCTCGCCCCTGAACATTGCGAGCACCCTGTGGGAAGGCGCGTTCGACGCGGGTTCGCTCCACTGGAAATAGTCGCGGTACTTCGCGGCCTCTTCTTCGGCGCCTGTCACGACACGCGAAGTGATCTGCGATTTTATGTGAAAAAGACGTCGTATCCTTTCGCGCGCCGACTGATCTTCGTTGACACGTTCGGCGATGATGTCGCGGGCGCCCGCGAGCGCGTCGTCCGTACTGCGGACCTCCTTTTCTTCATTTATGAACTTTTCAGCTTCAGAAATTATGTCGGTATTTTCCTGGACGAGAATTATATCGGCCAGAGGTTCGAGCCCCTTTTCTTTTGCGACAGCCGCCCGCGTTCGACGCTTTGGCCGGTAGGGCAGGTAGACGTCCTCGAGTTCGGTGAGTGTCGGAGCCGTCGCAACAGTATGTTCGAGTTCAGGCGTCAGCATGTCGCGTTGCGTCAAAGATTTCAGTATTGCATTGCGGCGCGCGTCGAGTTCGGCCAGTTTCTCGAGGTGGTCGCGTATTTCCGTAATCCGTACCTCGTCGAGTGAGCCGGTTGCCTCTTTCCTGTATCTTGAAATGAAAGGGATGGTTGCGCCGCCTTCAAGCAGCCGGGCAGTGTTCTCCACCTGTTTCATTTCTACGTTAAGCTCATTGGAGATTATTTCTATATGTTTTATTTCCATCGAATCGGCTTTCCTTTCCCATGTGACAGGTAGTGTATTTTACACAAAAAAAACATGTGGACAACAAGGGGAGCTGGAAATATATTTTCCAGTACAGTTGACATTTTTGTATATAACCGGACTTTTCAGTTTCATTTTTCAAAATTGAATAACCGCATGGATTTTGCTTTTTTGTCTTGTAGTGTAGTGTATGTATAATACAATAAATATACTTTGCATATTGATTTAATTATGCTATTATAAGGTTATGTCTGAAATTTGAGGCTCACGTGTCCGGAAATATTGTTAAGAAGGTTATAAATGGCAAATATTATTATTACTACCAGAAAACCTGGCGCGAAAAAATAGATTCTTCTGACTTCGGCAAGAAACTCGGCAGCGGCAAAAGCAGGGTTCGCACTCGTTCTGAATATCTCGGATCAGCAGAACATATCAGGCAGAGGGTTCTCCGGTCCCGCGAACCTCTTGGGGCGTCTCATCGCGATTTCGGTTTCGTTGCGCCGCTGCATCAGACTGCTCTGGATACCGGTCTGATCGAAATACTCAGGAAGCATATCCCCGGGAAACGGTTCGGCATCGAGCGTTGGAACTATTTTATGCTTTCCATCATCAACAGACCCGCTCAGGCCACCAGCAAGGAGCAAATGGGCGATTGGTCTGCAAAGACTGTGCTGGCGGACCTGATAGGTTTTTCTCCAAAGAAGCTTAACAGAAAATCCTTCTGGTATGCTATTGACGATGTCATCTGCGGGAAGGAACTTCGGCGGCGCAGAGAAAAGGACAAAAAGGCGTCCGGGGAATTGCTCGCGGGGCTGGACGATGCCGTCTTGCGCGATATGGAAGACGAGCTTGGGCAAATCCTTGTCGAGCGTTTCGATATAGAGCCCGAAGCCGTGCTCTACGACACAACCTACTTCTTCACTTACATCGAGGCGGCGACTCCTTCGGCGCTCGCGGCTACTGGTCACAGCAAGGACAGTCGGCATCATCTCCGCCAGGTGGGCCTCGCACTCTGCGCCGACAAGCAATGGGGCATCCCCTTTTTTCACCGTATCTACCGGGGAAACAGTCATGATTCCCCCACGTTTTCTCACCTTGTCGATGAACTCATCGATCAGATAAACAACAGTTTCCCCAGAATCGCCGATCTCGTCCTCATCCTCGACAAAGGCAACAACAGCCGCGACAATTTCAAAGCAATGCAAGATCGCATAGACTGGATCGGCTCCCTCGCGCCGTCTCATTATCCCGACCTGCTGGACATCGACCATGAGCAATATCCCGGTTGCTGGAAAGAAACACGCCACCTCAGCCTTTGCTGCAAAGTGTCAGGCATAAAATGCCTGCTGGTAATGACATGCAACCCGGCCCTGCGCGCCGGCAGGAGCGCACACTTAACACATCCGTGGAAAAACTCAAACTGGCAGTGCGTGAAAAAATCGACGGCTACAAGCGCGTCCCCAAAAGAGTTCCGCGCGGCGTCCTGAGCATCCTTGAAAGCAGTTGCTACGGCAAATACCTGCGCGTCACAGAGATTAAGAATGGGAAATCAGTCTTCGAGGAAAATCACGAAGCATGGGCAGAGAATAAAAAACGATTCGGGAAAAACCTGCTGTTCACCAACAGAACCACGGCAGATGAAGGATGAGGCATCGGGCAGTACCGGCAGAAAGACAAAATAGAACAGGACTTAAAGCTTCTCGAAAATCCCGAACTTATCCGCTTCCGGTCCATCCGCCACTGGACCGACACAAAAATTCGCGCATTCGGATTCTGCTGCGTCATGTCCCTCGTTCTACTGCGCGTCATGCTCATGAAATGCGAGCGGGCCGGTCTCCAGATGAGCGCCCCGGTTCTGAAACAGGAACTTGCTGATCTCAAAGAAGTAGTAATGATCTGCGGCCCCGACAACGCCGCCAGAGAAATCACACATCGCAGCACAGTACAGGATAATCTATGGAAACTCTTCGAACTCGACAAAATGCAAAAGCAAATTTACTTACACAAACCCCTCTATTGATCCATTCAATTACGGGGATATTTCACCATCGCTACAGTGAAATTGAAAACTCTGGTTTATCTGTCACCGGCACCTCGTCTCAACCGGTGTCCGCACAAACAGTTGTCGCAAAAACACATCAACTCTGCCCCGCTCCGAAAGTGCAAGCGGCTCCAGGGAGTTATTTGTAGAACCGGAGAAATGAAGTTATGACTGCGAGAAAAAAGATAGAGATTATACCCTACAGTGATGAGTACAGGGCTATTGTGCGAAATTGCGTATATGAAACAGGCTACGGAGGCGGCAGTGCGGAAATATACTTCGAGGACCGTGCGCTTTTCGCAGATTTCCTGACTGTATATTACACCGATTATGAGCCGGAGTCCGCTTTCATTCCGCTTGTAGACGGCGAGGCGGCAGGCTATCTGCTCGGCTGTGTCGATACGAAGAAATGCGACGAAATAACCCGTAAGAAGATCAAACCGAATATCCTGAAGAGAGTCATCGGTGGGCATTACAACATCGGGCCGGGTGTGCGAATAAACATTATGAGAGCACTGGAAATGAGTCTGAGGGGCGAAAGCAACAGTGCTCCTCTCGATGTCTACCCCGCACATCTGCACATTGATCTTTTCAGAAGTTTTCGCAGATTCGGTGTCGGCGCGCTCCTGATAAATAATTATCTTGATTACCTGCGCGACAAAGGAATCCACGGTGTGCATCTCGGCACATCGAGTTTCCATACACAGGCGCTGCCTTTCTATGAAAAACTTGGGTTCCAGCGGTATTCCACTACTCGCGTCACACATTCCTTTTTCAGCCATATTACCGACAAAGATTTCTATAATATCTGCTACGTTAAACATATCTGAAATTTGCAACTGCTTTGTTTTGGAGATAATTTCAAACAACAGTAACTATTCACGGGGCGCCGGCATCGAATAACGCATTAAATCAGAATTCATACGAAATGCTCAGGTCATACAGATTCTGCTTATATGACATGAGCGAGTAGTTCGAGCTGTTTTTTGTGCGTGTACCGGAGAGTTCGAGAGTCGTGTTTTCGCGAAGTTTGTAGCTCAAAGCGGCGTAGTAGATGTCCATAGATATCGTAACAGGCACACTGGGCATGATAAAAAAATCGTCATAGGTAATCAGGAAATTATCGTAATCTGTGCGATCATTCAGATAATATAAAGACAGCGATGTCCTGTCCGACATATCTTGTATGTAGTAGATGGACCAGTTGAAATTCGAGTAGTTGTCGTAGCCTTTGCGAAAAAAATACAGTTCGTCATAGGTTAAAGGATCATACCATACGTAATATGTGTTACTTGTGGAATCGTTGTCGGAACTTTCTGCTGTTATGTAAAGATATTTAAGAGGGTAGAGGCTGATGGTTTTCGCGACAGTGACTGAAAAAGTGCTTTTTTCATCAGTCCTGTATTCAGAGGTTTCGAGAAAAGTTTCCGTGTCGTATAGATGGGAATTGGGATAGTCGGTATTCGTTTTCTCAAAAGCAACTTCAACATACGAGAAGCCACCCAGATCATAAGTATATTTCGCGCCGAAATTATCTTCGTCGGCATCGGAGGAATTATAAATCTCGTAGCTGCTGTGCTTACGACCGAAATAGATTTCACCTGATGTTTTCGGACTGAATGTCATACCCATTCGAGCTTCGTATTCGTTTGTGTCTCCCTCCATTTCCACATAGGCCGCATCACTGGTTTCGTCGACCTCCCTGTCGAAAGAAAGCCTGAACCAGCTTTCATCGCGCCACGGATGAGTGTACTCGACACCAAGATCGAAATTTTCAAAATTTTCTTCAGTATTCCGGAAAAAGTCCTTTTCCTCGCGTTCGACATCAAACTTTATTGTCGCGCCGGATGTCATCGTGCAGTCATGATCAAACTTAAAATTGTACTTGTAGGCGGAATCAATCTCCGGGTCGGACGAAGTCATATAGAGGTTGGAGTTGTGTTCGTAGTTCAGTGTGAACTTTGCTTCACTTTCGCAATTCGGTCTCTCGGCAGCGCGCGTGTGTACGGTGAAACTGATAATAAGGAAAGAAAAAATCAGTGTTAAATATTTAAGTCTTATCACTTTTGAAGATTCCGCATATTCTGATTTACCAGTATTCTGTTGCGCCATGTCATTCTGAACTGAACGTGAATGTATAAAGATATTTTAGTTCAGACAATGTTGAAATGACAAATGATTTGATCAACTTCCGGACAATCATTAAATGTCCAGATATGCTTTTTATCGTATTTTGTGTTTTTCTCTTTTCCCACCGACAGTCTGTATGATATATTAATGCAGGAATATCCACTACATGAAGAGGTGAGTTATGACAATAGGCAAAGTTCTGTCCGAAAAAGCATTAGAGAATCCAGATAAAGTATTCATGTATTATGAAGGCATAAGTAAAACATACAAGGAGATGGACGAAATTGCCAGCCGTGTTGCGAATGAGTTACTGAACCTCGGACTGAATAAAGGTGATAATGTTTGCCTGCTGATGACGAATATTCCAGAGTTTATTTATGTGTTTTTCGGCAACTCGCGGGCCGGCATTGTAACGTGCCCGATAAACCCGGCACTTAGAAGCGATGAACTCGAATACATTATTAACAATTCCGAAGCGAAAATAATTGTTGTCGAATCCAGGCTCGTGCCGAATGTACGCAAGATTCGTGACAGACTCGGAAAGCTCGAGCAGATAATAGTGGTCGGAGGAGAAGAAGAAGGTAATGAGCATTCATTTGATAAATTGATCGCATATTCACAGATGGAAAAACCGGATGTCGATGTGTCTGAAGACGACACAGCAGCGATTATCTACACTTCGGGTACGACGGGCAAGCCGAAAGGTGCGGTGCTGACCCACAAGAATTATATATGGGACGCGACAATGATGGGACGGCAGACGAAGATGACGGAAGATGATCGCTTCATGTGCATCCTGCCTCTGTTCCATGTGAACGGCCAGGTTGTGACAGTGCTGGGACCGCTTGTTGTCGGCGCCGCCATGGTGCTCGTCAACAGGTTCAGCGCATCGAGATTTTTCGAGACGGTCGATAAATACAAACCAACCGCGTTCAGCGCCGTGCCGACGATATATGCCATGCTGCTGAATACGCCCGGTACTGAAGGCTATGATCTTAGCAGTCTGCGCTTCTGTGTCTGCGGGGCGGCTCCGATGCCTGTCGAAGTGTTCAACAATTTCGAGAAAGCATTCAACGCAAGCATACTCGAGGGATACGGCCTGAGCGAAGGAACCTGCGCCAGTTCGGTCAATCCGCTGGATGGTACCCGAAAAGTCGGCAGCATCGGACTACCTTTCCCGGGACAGCAGATGAAGATAGTGGATCATGACGGTAATGAGTTGCCGAACGGCGAACGCGGCGAAATTGTAATAAAAGGCCCGAACGTCATGAAAGGCTACTACAACAATCCCGAGGCCACCGAAGCAGCGATCAGAGACGGCTGGCTGCATACAGGCGACATGGGCTATGTCGATGATGACGGCTATTTCTTTATCTCCGGGCGGATCAAGGAGATGATCATACGCGGCGGTGAAAACATCTATCCAAAGGAAATAGAAGAGTTTATCTATCAGATTGATGCAGTTGCCGAGGCGGCGGTTGTTGGCGTACCCGACGATTTCTACGGCGAGGAAGTTAAAGCTTATATAGTGCTTAAAGAAGGAAAGTCTGCAACGGAAGAAGAGATTCTGAACTTCTGCCTTGAAAAAATGGCGAAGTATAAATGTCCGAAATCTGTGGCGTTCATAAAAGAGATGCCTAAGACCCCGACCGGAAAAATACAGAAGAAAAAACTTGTCGAGGAACCGACCTGGACCTCTGAATAACAGCATTTATCAAAACAAAGTTATTGCAATTGGCTCCATAAATTTCACTTTCCGGGCCTTGTATTATGGGCTTTCTTCCGTTTTTTATCTGCATTTGTGAAATACGCGGGCTACATTTTTCTTCTTTTCCTTCTGCTTCTGTCCCTCAGGAATTTTCTTTCGGCCCGTGTGAGTTTGTGCATGCCTTCGTGGTTTATTTTATCGAGTATTTCGTCTGTTTTCTTCTGCTCGTTAACCTTCTCCTGTCTGAGGATGTATTCCTTCTGTTCTTCGTGTTTATCAATATAATCGTCGATCATAGCAGTGATAGTCGACTGGTAGCGCAGGAAAAGATAGCCGAGCGCCGCGCCGCCGACGTGAGCAACATAAGAGACACTGCCGCCCGGCGAAAATATCAGTCCATATAGTTGCATCGCGACAAGTCCTGCCATCAGGTAATACGCCCTGATAGGGATCATGAAAAAAAGTAATATCATCCTGTTGGGGAACATGAGACCGAATGCGACGAATACACCGTATATGGCACCGGAAGCGCCAATTGTCGTGACATTCCAGTTGTTCCAGAAAACACATGTCAGCAGTCCCGCCCCAACACCGCAAAAGATATAAAATATCGTAAAGTCACGTGTTCCCATCCGTTGCTCGACTTCTGTGCCGAACATCCACAGGAACAGCATGTTGAAGAGAATGTGAAAGAGGCCGCCGTGAAGAAACATGTAGGTAAAAGGCTGCCATAGATAAAAATGCTTGACGAAAAGATCGGGACGCATGCCAAAGTACAGATCGAACGCGCCTGTGTTGAAAAAGCGCCATAGAATACTCTGCACGAGGAAAACCGCGACATTTGCAATTATGAGGTACCTGACCGCGGGCGAGATGCTGCCCGGGCCGAATCTTACCTGTCTGTAATAATATGAATCCATGCCTGCTTTATTCCTGTTTGCTGATCCAAGAAATGTTAATCTTTTGAGCCAATTGCAAGATTCTGATTCGTCTGCGCTCGGCTGCAATTGTCAATAGCTGCGTTGTCGCGTCACACGCTCGTCCTCAACGTGCTATAAGAGTTACGTCTGTGAGGACTTTACACCTTCGACTTGCTTATGAAAAAATTCGTTCGACCTCGCATCGAATATAAT
>JAJRTR010000193.1 GCA_024278215.1 bacterium | reverse complement strand
TATGTTCGTAGCGAGGTCGAGCGAAATTGTTCAGAGCAAGGCGAAGGTGTAAAATCCTCGCAGGCGTACTTGCAGAGTACGTCGAGGATGATTTTGCGCTGACAACGCAGCTATGGACAATAGCAGCCGACCGCAGCAGAATCAGAATCTTGTAATCGGCTCTTATAGAAAGGCACAATAAAGATGTCCGACAGAGTTGAAGTACTAATAAAAAAACTGAACTCGACCGACCGTGGAATCATCAAGGCGAGTGTGGTCGATGAGCTCGGCTCGACCGGCGACCGCCGCGGCCTGCGCCCCATTATCGACACGCTCAGCGACGCCGATGCCATAGTACGCTGGAATGCGATCAAAGCCGTTGCGAAATTCGGCGACGACGCTGTCCGCATCCTCATCAACAGGCTCGACACCGCCGACAGGTACCTGCGGCGCAACATTATCCAGGCGCTCGGTGAGCTGGGCGGTTCGGATGTCACTGACCGCCTTATCCGCCTGCTCATGTTCGACGAGACAGACAAGGATGTCCTCATCGAAGTGATACGCTCTCTGCAGAAGATTCGGTCGCCGCGCGCTGTGGAACCTCTCATCACCGTGCTGAAAATGGACGACTGGGAAATGAAATGGCGCGCTATCCACACACTGGGCAACATAGGCGATCCGAGAGCTGTCGAACCGCTGCTCGAAGTCATGAACAATTCAGATCCGGACATAAAGTGGGCGGCAAATGTTGCCATCGAGAACATTAAAAGAGCCGAAACAAAACGCGAAACCGACCCCAGCGCACCGGCCAGGCCCGTGCCCGCGCTTCAACCGCGTTCGCCACATTCGAGAAAACTTTCCGACATCGGCCTCACTACCTCCGCGCCTCTTGGCAGGATCGTCATTCACGTAAAGGGAGAACTCAATTCCGAGAACAGCCAGATTTTTCGCGGCTATGTCGAAGGCGTTATCTCCACCTCCACCGATCCTCTCGAACTGGACCTCGCCCAGTGCGATTTTATCGACTCGTTCGCGCTCGGCGTCCTCAACAACATCAGGAAAAAGCTTAAATCGAAAAAAAGGACTTTCAAGCTCTCCAGGATGAATCCCCATGTCAGAGACATATTCAAAACCACAAAACTGGATACGATTTTCGAGATCGAAGATTAGACCTAACACTACAACGCATCTTTCGATTTTCACAGGCGAGACGCCTGTGGCTGGGCATGACCTTAAGTAAACAGTATTGGGGTTCAGCAGATAAAACTCTGTGTGCCGTGCTCAAACCGCTTTTGTTTGGGCACGAAAAAGTGGCCTGTTTACATACGTTCCGGGTCGTAGCCCCGGAACGATAAAAAAATCAGGTTCCCGGGGTGGATACAGAGAATCAGCCGTTCCGGACGATTTGAAGGGTGGTCGGAGGTGGTTATACTGTATGTATGAGGGAGGTTCACCGACATGAAATGCGAAAGCTGTGGTGTCGATATTGAGGAAGACGAGGAAATGAATCATCACGGCAGGGTTTTGTGTGAAGACTGCTATCTGGACGCAGTGGCGCCGGCCCGGGCGTGCGATCCCTGGGCTGTATATACAGCAAAATCCTTTGTCAACAACAGCCGCGATGAAGTGGAATTGACAGACAGTCAAGCCAAAATCATTGAGATTCTCGAAAAGACAGGCGGGGTCGGGCAGGAAGAGCTGGCGTCGATGACAGGGTTATGTCGCCATGAACTTGAAAATGCTATTGCCACTCTTCGTCACATGGAGAAACTCAGAGGGGAACTCAGAAACGGAAAAAAATTCATCATGTTGTGGGATAAACCGTATCCACCCCCTGTATCGTAGGAAGTTCTTGTTCGTTCCCATCCGACACGGAATGCAAAGAGCGAATACACTGTCGTTCTCAACACTCTATTCTTCTCGTTGCAACCATCAAACCCGGATTTTTTTTGTGAGAAATTCGGAAAACCGGAAGAATGCCCGTAGTTTATCGACAGCGTCTGATGCAGGAATCAACGGCTTGCCCGTGTAGAATCAATATCTGTAACCTATTCCGGGCTCATCCCAGCAAGAGGTGCAGCATCCCTTTTCGCCTGTTGCCATATTCTCACACCATGGTCCACAAGGACACTGATTCGGCAGGATGGAACCGTTTATGTCGTAGACGCCCGATCCCTCTCTGACAGCTGTGCCGTTATAATAACCACCCGTGTTGATAATGATCTTTACAGGTGTTCTATAACCTGCTGAAATTGCGCACAGAACACCAACGGGTTTTTCGGTCGGTGCGCCTGTTAGCAAGTTATAGTTCCAGCCGGGTGAGCCTCCGCCAAAAGAGGGATAATTAGGTGTACATGGGTCTCCGGGCACTTCCGTGAATAATTCATAGCTCATCATTCCAATAGACGCGCCGCAACCTGACGATCCATACACACACGCCGGCTGGCAGAATGCGTTCACGCCGCCTGTGCTTTCTACACCCAACTGTTTGCCCATAGAAGTTCCCACACACGGTTTCTTTGCCGTTCCCGTATTCGACTTCCATATATACATATAGGAATCGTTGGCGCCCACGCCCGCGTTGCATTCCTGCTTATCTATCATCTGCAAAAAGTTATTCTCATCGGTAACATCGCCCCGTACAGGCATGCCCTTGCATTCAGCAGACATGTCATTGAGGGCCTTCTTCATCTCGATCACCGTTCGTATGGCGCCGCGCACCCTCTGCCGTGCCCGGAATCTGAAATAATTGGGGGTGGCCAGACTGGCCAATAAAGCGATTATTGCAAGAACTATAAGCATCTCGATCAGAGTAAGTCCGCTCTGTTTCTTTATTGATTTCATCGTTTTCTCCAATTAGCAGATCTGTTATGTTTCATCTGGTCCTGAAGTGCCTGAAGTACCACGGGCTTTTTACAATTACTTTCCCTGATTCGCTCAATTACAAACTATAACTAATGATGATTCTGCTGTCCGGACTGATGATGATTATTCTGCTTGTATGAAGTGATATTTCCACATATACATTATACGACAGGTGTTTATTGACTGTCAAACACGAAACGGGTAAAGGGTATGCGGCAACTTTGCATGAAAAGCATTTTTTTTCATCTTTCACACAATTGGATTTTCAGAATTTGGGAAGTATAATTTAGATAAATGAATACAAACCGGGAAAATATGAAATCGACACGAACAGCGTATCTTGTCGGCGCAGGGGTGGCGCTTGTGACCGCGGCGGTTTTCGCGGGTGCTCTCGCAGGCGGGTTTGTCTACGACGACAGCCTGCTTGTCCTCAACCACCCGCTCGTTTCCAGGATGACGCTTTCGCATTTTTTAAGGATCATCTCTTTCGACGGCTACAGCAACTATCTGCCGGTAAGATTCATTTCCTATTCCATCGATTATTCAATCTGGGGGCTGAATCCTTTCGGCTTCCACCTGACAAACCTTATTATTCATCTTCTCAGTGTATTTCTTGTCGCTTTGCTCGTACACCGTATGGCGCGGCGAAACGGAGCAGACAGCGTCACCGCGGCTTTCAGCGCGGGAGCGGCATCGCTTCTGTTCGGAGTGCATCCGCTGCAAGTCGAGTCGGTAGCATGGATAGCCGGGCGCAAAGACCTTCTGGCGGTGTTTTTCGCCCTGTCTTCTTTTCTGTGCTACTTCAAGAGCTATTCGCACCCTGCCCGCAAGGGCTCGGATTTTACATTGCTCGCTTCGCTCCTGCTCTTTCTGGCGGCGGCTCTGTCAAAGGCGTCGGTAGTGGCGTTTCCTCTGCTGATTCTCGCTTCCGAGTGGCTGCTCGAACCGGGCCCCGGCCAGGGAACCGCGAAAAAGAGGCTCGAACGGGTGCTTCCATTCTTCATTGTCGGTGCACTCGTTACCGCCGTCGACCTGCTTCTTTCCAAACAACACAACATAATAAACGGCCTGTTCGGCGGTTCGCTTTTTTCTCACATTCTCACCATCTCGAAAATTCCGCTTCTCTATCTCGCTAAAGCTTTCTTTCCCGCGCATCTCACTGCGGACTATCTGACACATATCGAACACTCACTGTTCAGCCCCATCGTTCTGCTGTCAATCGTGTTCTGGACAGGTCTTGTATGGCTGTTGGCAAGGCTGGCTGAAAAAGACAAACTTTTGTGCTGGTTCGCCGCATGGTTCATTATAAACCTGCTGCCCGTGATGAATATTATCCCGGCTCAGAAGCTTATCGCCGACAGATATTTCTATCTGTCCTCAGTCGGTCTCTTCGGTTTCGTCGCCGTGCTGCTCGCGCGCACGGCACTGAAAGCGGGCAGGCGTGGTGTCGTTGCTGTCTGTATTCTTTTTTTCATCGCACTTTCGCTGCTTGGATACAGGACGGTGCGACGGGTGGCGGACTGGCACAGCAACTTCTCTCTCTGGCAGGCGGCCGTCGCGGAGGAACCCGACAATCCCACATCACTCAGCAACCTCGGCTTTGCCTACTACGAACAGGGCGATTACGAAACCTCCGTTTCTTATTTCAATAAAGCGATTGCCGTAGACCCCGGCAACCTCCACGCTCTCATGAATCTTGCAGGCGCACAGTACAAACACCTCGGAAAAACCCGGGCGGCTGTCGACACTCTGGAAAAGGCGGTGAAAAGCAATCCTGACAGCATTTCTCCTCTGATGAATCTCGCTGCTATCTATCAAAGTGAGGAAATGTTCCAGGAAGCTTACAACGCCATTTTGCGTGCCATGATTATTGAACCGGATAATGCAAACCTCGCTGATATGGCCCGTTATCTCAGAAAAGAGGCAAGAAAGAAGCAAATCTCACTGACGATTCCGCCTGATATTTTTCAAAAATTGAAAAAAATCCTGGGTGAATCTGACCTGAAATAATCGGCTGTCCGGCAGACTCTTGTTCTGCTATAACAACAAGAACCACAGCGGAACCAGAATTGTGCAACCAGCGTGAAAGTGTAACTTTTTCGGCACATATCTCATAAACAGCTATGAAAGACAACAAGAACAGCAGACGTGATTTCTTCCGCAAGGCGGCAGGCGCAGCGGCGGGTCTCGCGGGTTTATCCGCGCTCGGCCCTTCATGCGCAGAAAGCGCGCCCAAGATGTACAAATCACGCCCCTCCCCTTCAGTCGACAGCCCGTCGAAAGGCATTTCCCGTATTGTCGTCGCACGCGACGCCGGTATATGGAGCGGCGCGCAGCTCGACCTCGATAAAGTTAAAAAGTTGCTTTTCCGCGCTGTCCGCAAGTTCACGGGAAAAGACGACGACCACGCGGCATGGTCGCTTTTCTTCAGCCCCGGCGAAAGAGTATCCATGAAACTCAACTGCATCGCCGGTAAAAAACTTTCATCTACTCCCGCACTGGCAGGCGCAATCGCGGCAGGCGCTGTGGCCGCCGGTGTAAAACCCGGCAACATCATCGGCTGGGACCGCACAAACAGGGAACTTCGCAGGGCGGGCTTCCCGGCAGGCCGCGACGCTTCGGGTATCCGGTATCTCGGCACCGACACCGCTGCGCAGCAGCGTATGAACTTCTTCGACTACGACTACAACCTGACTATCGCGGGCGAAGTCGGCTCCCGCGTGGCGCGTATCGCTTCTGTGTTCAGCGATGCAATCGTAAATGTGCCCGTGTTGAAAGATCACGATCTTGTAGGCGTCTCCGGCGCTCTCAAGAACTACTTCGGTGCCATTAACAACCCGAACAAACTTCACGAAAACGGCTGCGATCCCTATGTGGCCGACCTGAACACGATGCCTGTCTTCAGAGACAAAACAAGGCTCATCGTGTGCGATGGAACACTGGCGCAATATCACGCCGGACCCGGCTACAAACCCGCTTATGCCTGGAAATTCTCGGGAATAATCGTGGGGACCGACCCCGTGGCGCTGGACACTGTCGCATGGCGTATAATCGAAGAAAAAAGAGCCGGTGCCGGTTTGCCGACTCTCGAAGAAGAAGGCCGCCCACCCCGCTATATCGCTTCGGCCGCCGACCCCTCAAGGGCACTCGGCACTAATGACTGGGACAGTATCGAGCTGATCGAAATATAAAGAAAGCAGGAATAATCGCACGAATACGAAATACGGCAGTAATGTCAGACGATCCTTCGGCTCGTTCCATCCACCGACCTTGTCGGTGGCTTTCAAATAGTAAAATGACCTTGCTCTTCGAAATAGTATCTTGAAAAGCAGATTTTCGTTCAGCCACTAAAGTATCTTACGACTGAAATGCTATGCAGGATGGTAAAGAAATGCTGAAAAGAGATCGGTGAAAACTGGAGCTTCCAGTTACAGGCGTTCCTAAGGTAGACCTTTGGAAAGATGAAACTCTGTGTGCCGTACTCAAACCGTAGACCGTGCGTGTGCCGTGCTCAAACCGCATTTGTTTGGGCACGAAAATGCGGCCTGTTTGGTTCCGGCTTTGCCGGGTTAGGAAGAAGTGGATCAATATGAAGTTCAGCAGAAGAGCCATCATCAGTGGCGGCATCAAGGCAGGTGCCGCGCTCCCGTTTGCAGCCTGCGCGGGCTCGCTCGCCGCATCTGTTTTTTCCCCGGTCGCACAGGCTCGTCAGGCGGACAGCTCCGACACAGCCCTTGTGGAAGTGCCCTACTACGATAAACTCGACAACAAAATGATCCAATGTAAAATCTGCCCGAAAAAGTGCCGTGTCGGCGACACCGAGCGCGGTTTCTGCGGCAATAAGGAAAACCACGGCGGCACCTACTACACTCTCGCATACGGTCATCCCTGCTCGGCAAATGTCGACCCTATCGAGAAGAAACCTCTGTTCCACTACCTGCCCGGCACGAAAGCGCTCTCGATCTCCGAGGCCGGCTGCAACTTCGACTGCAAGTTCTGCCAGAACTGGCAGATTTCTCAGGTCAGACCCGAACAGGTCCGTGGCTACGATCTCACACCCGACGCCCTCGCCGGCTACGCTGTCCGCAGCGGCAGCGAATCTATCGCCTACACTTACGGCGAACCGGTGGTATTCTACAAATATATGTACGATTGCGCCGTGGCGGGCAGACGCGAGGGCGTGCGCAGCGTGATGATCTCCAACGGCTACATCAATCCGGAGCCAATGCGCGCTCTGTGCAAAGTGCTCGATGCCGTGAAGATCGATTACAAGGCCCACACGGAAGAATATTATGCAAAAACATGCCTCGGACACCTCGAACCGGTGAAGAATACTCTTATATTGCTCAAAGATGTGGGAATATGGTTCGAACTCGTATACCTGCTTGTGCCGACACTCAACGGCGAACCCGGCGAGATCAGGGAAATGGCCGACTGGCTGATGGAAAATGTCGGGCCCGATGTGCCCCTTCACTTCAGCCGCTTCCACCCCACATACAAGTTGAAAAACCTCCAGCCCACACCTCTTAGCATGCTCGAAACAGCACGGAATATCTGCATGGAACACGGCATGAATTATGTTTATATCGGCAACGTGCCCGGCCACCCGGCCGAGAGCACATACTGCCCGAAATGCGGCAATGTCGTCATCGGCAGATATGGCTACAGGATCACAAAAAATAACCTCAAAGACGGCCGTTGCGCCTCATGTGGCAACAGCATACCCGGTGTATGGAAATAATACGTTGGAGCCAATTGCAAAATTCTGATTTCAAAAATAGGCTTTCAACCGGCTCGTTGTATTATTTTTTATCTTGTTTCCTTGAGTTTCTTTGTGAAAATTCCGGTGACCAGCCTGGTTGTTTTTCAAGCGTTGGAATCATCTGTATGTCGTCATAATCGGCAGGATTCGGCGGGTGGTCCGGTCCGCCGGGCCACACCACCCAGCTATGACCGGCAAGTTCTTCATCGCCCTTGTTCAGACCCAGCATTACTCGTGCGTCTATTCCGTTTTCCCTCATAAGCCGGCATCGTATAACAGACCTTGTAAGACATGTGTTCAAACCTCCGAGAAGACTACCGGCTTTCAGTGTCCTGTTTACAAGTTTCTCGATTTCTTCCGCGCTCATATCCGTTTTTTTCGACACAGCGCAATCTGGGATCAACAGAGACGCGCTCCCTCCGTCACGCCCGATCCTTTTCTGCAACACAAGTATTCTGAAAATTGTTAATATTCTTTTAATGCTTCACCTGTCTTCTTCATTCTTTTTTTTCACGGTTTATGGGTACATATAATGGGCGGGATTGTCTGAAATAATGCCGGGGTTTCCTTAAGACACGGATTTTTCAAACCTGCGGACAGCCGACACCTTCAATTGGAAAACCTCACTTCTCTTACATGATTGCGACCAAGCCGGTCGTTCACTCTCATTATTATCTGCCTTTTGGCAAATAGTATTTCCTGCTGCCATACTGCGCCTTCCGCATTTACAAACAGGATTCGATTCTTTATGTGGAGTGGTTTCGTGTGTGCGCTGAGCCGTGGGCCGACAATACTTTCCCAATCACGCACCGACGCGTGAAGCTCTATATTCTCATCGACCCTCAGTTCACTGCGAAGAGTATCAAGTATTCCTGATATGGGCTTTATATCTTTTCTTTTTTTCATATCGGGAATCCCGGTCGTCAGTTGTTTCCGATCTTTTTCCCGCGACTACACATTCTTTACATCAGAGCCAATTGCAACCGGACACAGCAGAACATGAATATGCGCAATTGGCTCATCACGTTATCATTTCACACCTGAATAGGCATCAGAACATACTTGTAGCCTGGCTCATCAGTGCGGAAAAGACCGGGTTTAAGCTCATCGGTGTAGTCGATTATGACTTCCTCTTCATCGACAACGCTTAGAAAATCAATTATATACTTCGAGTTGAACGCGACCCTTACATCGTTTCCCTTTTTAACAACTTCTATCTCTTCCGTTGCACTTCCCATATCCATTGTACTCGCGAACAGCTTGATGCTTTCGTCGGTGATATTTATCTCGATCATATCCTTGTTTTCTTTAGCGCGTGCCATGATGGACGCGCCGCGAACGGCATCGGCAAAATTCTGCCTGCTGACACGACATGACCCTTCCGTGTTTTCCGGTATAACTTTTGTAAAGTTGGGGAATTTAACTTCTATAAGCCTGGAAACCATAAACACATCTCCGACCACGAAAGATATCGTTTTATCTCCGGTAGTGATCTCAACTTTTTCGGCATCCGTTTCAGAGATCATTCTCAGAATTTCTCCCAGAGTCCTCGTGGGAATAACGACATCAAACTCCGGCATTGAACCGCCCGGCTCGAATTCTCTGAATGCCAGCCTGTGTCCGTCCGTGCCTACATATAGCAATCTGCCGCCCTTAGAACTCATCAGCACACCACCCATAAATGCGCGCGGGTCATCGGGATTCGTCGCAAAATACGTCTGCCTGATACCCTTCTCCAACATTTCCGCGGCGAAATCGAAAGACTTACTCTCTTTGATATCAGGAAACGGCGGGAAATCTTCCGCCGACATGCAATTGACACTATACCTCTGCCTGCCGCATTCGATATTCATAACAAATCCGTCAAGTTGAAAATATACCGAATCACCTTTCATTACTCCGAGTATCTCCAGCAACAACGAACACGGCATTGTGATTTCTCCAGGTTCTTCCATCGCACATTCCAGACTTGTTTTGATCCCTATCCTGTGATCAAATCCAGTCAGGTCGAGTTTATCGCCTTCCAGCATAAACAATACATTTCTGAGTACTGCTATATTGCTTTTAGAATCTGTGGCCCTTTGCGCCATCTGCAGTTTTCTTATTAGTGTTTCCCTGCCACATGAGAATTTCATGTTTTTCACTCCTCTATCTTTATCATACTTTATTTAATCTCTTTTATATAAAACAATATAGGCCGTGTTGAAAAGTGCAAAGCATCAAAAAAACATCTTACAACACTGTTTCTTCCAGTTTCGATAGTGTGTATAACCATCTGATAACTTCTGGACAACTCGGCTTTTTCCACATCTGTTTTTCCGTGTGTGTAAAAGTGATATACATTTTAACATATTTCCACCGATTTTTAACCTGTGATTTTTTCTTTTATTTTCTCTACTGCTTTTTGAAGTCTGCTGTCATGTTCCATTTCCTTTATAAGCGTGTCGCATGAATACATCACAGTTGTATGGTCTTTACCGAAATATTCGCCGATGGAGTTGTATGGTAGATTCTTAATCTCTCTCATCATAAACATGGCTACACGTCGCGGAACAACTATTTCCTTCTTGCGGCTTTTTCCTGTTATCTTCTCCTTATCTACACCGAAATGAGCTGCTACAGCATTTATTATCAGGTCCAGCGTCACTTCTCCCTCGTCCATGCGTGGGGCGATATTGCTTATAATATCTTCTGCAAGACCAATCGTAATATCCTGGTTGTTGTATTCGCTTCTTGCACAGATGATATTCAGTACACCTTCGAGATCACGTATGTTCTGCTTTATGGTCTTTGCAATATAGTCAAGTACCTCGTCCGGAACATGCAGTCTCTTATCTATATTATCACTTTTCAATTTTCTCTTTAAAATTGCGAATCTCGTCTCATAGTCGGGTGGTTTTATATCCGCGATCAAGCCCCATCCCAGCCGCGACACGAGCCTTTCCTCGAGCGTCGTCAGTTCGCGCGGTATTCGGTCGCACGTTATTACTATCTGCTTGTGGTTCTCATAAAATGTATTGAAAAGTTGAAAAAATTCGTTTTGTGTTCCTTCTTTCCCCTCGAGCTTGTGAATATCGTCGATCAGCAGAAGGTCCGAACGCAGATAATAGTTTCTAAAGCCCACTACATTATTCTGCAGTATGTGTTCCGTGTAGTCGTGAATAAAACCATCAGCATGTACATAAGCGACATTGAGGTCGGGCCGGACCGACATTACATACTGGCCTATAGCGTGCATCAAATGGGTTTTGCCGAGCCCCACGCCTCCGTATATAAAAAGCGGATTATAAGTCTGACCCGGTTTTTCCGCCACCGCCCGCGATGCGTTGTGACAGAACTGATTGTTCGATCCGACCACAAACGTATCGAACGTATACATACTATTGAGCGATGGCCTTGAAATGCGGCTTTCCTGCCTCAGCGGCGGTCTCTGTTCATGTCTTGTTGTCTCCTGCACAACGGTTTTTCTTTTCACAGGCGGCAAAGTGCGTATCGGAATCTCAACATCACTTTCGTCGATTTCCGATTCCAGACCCATTTCCCGCCCCATCACATTAAATAACTCTTCTTTTATAATACCGCTGTAATTATTTATCTCACTTGCCATCGAACCTCTGACTATCACCTTGAATGTGTCCCCGTCGATTTCCACTGGTTCGATCTTCTTGATAAGCATCTCGTAAACAGGCCGACTCACCCTGTTCTCAAGAGAAACAAGAATTTGCTTCCATATTTCATTTACAGACATGTTTATCTCACCCGCAGGTATCGTATTTATGGATGAATTCTATACAAATACATCTTATGACAGACTCCAATAATATATAACATACACAAAGTTCCTTCCTTTGTGAGTGAGATACACCATGAGAGACATATTCTCAGAATGTACTTTGTCAGAATCTAACTGATCGTCGATATCTTATAAGGAGAACTCGTTTTGCTCGCTTCTCTATCTTCTTAGTAGTATGTGGTTCCCCGGGACGACCACGTGCTTGCTTATACTATCAAATACGCACGATGTTTTCAATGGAAAAAAAATATAAAATTTCAAGCAGCAAAAATATCAGGAAATCTGCTATAATCTGCATTTAATCGAAAAGAATTCCTTGGAGTTTACTCCGGGTTCATTGTATTTGCATTTAGAGGAGAACAACCGTGAGAAAAAAAATTGCAAAAAATCATTTTGTACCCATTGTATCCGTTGTACTATTCGCTTTGATAGCACCGGCAATCGCATTTGCAAATCCATGGGTTCAGGAGCAGGGCCGTGTGCAGACCGCGCTTACTGTCGCTTACTCTTTCTATGACAATTACTACGACGGCGCAGGCAGGGAAATAAGCCTGAATGACGATTACGACCAGTATGAGTTTTTCTATTATTACAACTGGGGCCTCGAAAATAATCAGGACCTCAGCCTGCTCGTCGGGTTTGTGCGCTCCCAGGCTGATACCGTAATAGACGGTGTCTCGAAAAAGTCGATACAGGGTTTAACAGATTCCAGGCTTCGATACAGGAAACAACTCCACGGCGGACACACTGCAATAGCCCTGGTTGCCGGCATTTCTATTCCCGGCACTTATGATGAGCAATATCTTAATTCCCCCGGAGACGCCACCTTTGATTTCGAGGCAGGCGTTGCTTTCGGTGAATATTATCAGGCAAGAACCATGTATTGGAGCGCCGATGTGCTCTACAGGGTAAGGGTCGGAAGGCCTGAAGATGAATATGAAATTGATTTCGAAGCCGGCCGCGTATTTGATAAACTTCTTATTCGCGGCATCGTCCGCTATACAGACCAGATAAGCGGCAATGACCTTAGCATGACAGCACTCGGCGGCGGCGGCACTGTCCCGTTCGATGAAATAAGCGAAGAAAGGTTCCGGGTCGGCGGGGGCATCGATTTCAGAACCGGAGATGATAATTCAATCGGCATTACCTACCTTATGACTCAAGATGGAGCGAATACCCGGATCGACGACAGTGTCTACCTGACTTATACAATTCAAAATAAATAATGTTCATGATAAACATTTATACTTCTGCCATGTACATTTCTATGGACATACATGCGCTGACTTATCTCATGCTTTCATAGAATACATGCGTTTATGGTCATGTGTTAGTATTGTACGTTTGTGTACTATCGCCCTGAGCAGTAAGTGATAAATCATAATCTATACAAAATATATAATCCAAGAATTGACCACAGCCAGGGTATTTTCAATGTGCATATATTGTATCCGTTATCAATATCATACTGCTGTCACGAGTATCATGATAATCAAATACACACATATTTTCACCATGACGACACACAGTCCGTTTATATTTTATTGTCCGGTAAAACGCTATGTACTATATCGTTTTCTGTGTAAAGCGGGCGGAATATCGGATTAATGATGTATTTTCCGGAGAAAAAACACGTATTTCATAACAGGTGGAAAGCTGACGCAATGATATTTTGGAAGAGGGTAAAGAATTGCCGATAGTATGGTGAAGACATAAAAGTAATGTGAAAAATCCATCTGAATAGCTTAATATAAAGTGAAATACACGAAAATAAGGTGGAAATATTAGGTTCCGCACTGTTTTTTCCACATTTATTTAACTTATCCACAGAAGACATACTGTAAATTGTGGAAAAATCGTAATGTACATCTTTTTTGAAGATTTTTGAATAAACTTATACAGCTTAAAAACATTGCTTTTGTGTGAAATATTTTGTGTCAAATCACTACGTGAAACCAATATCTCGATAGATCATGTTTTATATAATCGGAGATGTGAAAGATGAGATGTTGTGTTTAAATGTATGAAATGTGAACTATGAGGATGTTGTGCCGCCTGAAAATATATAGTGATAAAAAGCAGGAGACATGAAAGCAATAGTTATGTAATTACGAAATAGAATAATCAGGATGGATTGGTATTACGACGACAAGCTATATGTACAAAAGAGTGTTGCGTTTTTTGTTGTGTGTGTGGATGTAATGGAGTAAAGAGTTGATGCAATTATGGATGATGTCAAATGGACATGGAAAGTAAATTGTATGTGAAATTGGTCTATTCCCGGCTGCATGTGACATGCGGTTAAAGCGCTATTCTTTTTTAAGCGTTGTCGATCATGGCGAACAAAGAGACTACCTGTTTGTTATTGTATTACATTGAAAACTACCTGAATTGTTTTGGGCCTCTTGATGGTTTACGAAGATATTGCTGGAACCATTCGTTAATGTTGGCACCGTTTTCTATCGCGTTGTCGATCTTCGAGAGCCACTCGATGTAGAACGCCGCCATGCGTCGGACATTTTTGTCTTCAGAAGATCTCAATATTTCGAGCTGCGCATGGTGGTTTTCCAGGCGTTCGAGAAGTTCTTCGTCGTACTCGAGGCCGGCATCTTTTGTCTTGCGGCGTACCATAACGACAGCTTCCAGGATGTCGTCGGCGAATTCGTCTTCCGGCATTGGTTTGCCGACGCCCTCTTCGGCTGTGATCGGCTCGAACCTGTCGAATCCGACAACATTCTCAGGAATATCCTCGTACAATTGCCTGACGACTTCATTTACGTGTTGCGCGAATTCTTTGACGGATTTGTAATTGTCGGGGTCTGCATCGGTGGGACAGGGAATGGGTTTACCGACGTTGATGTGAATCTTTTTGTAGACGACACGTCCTTTGATGTACTGGAGTTCGATGGGGTAATCGAAAAATTTCCTGATTCGGGGCGAAAACGCCTGTATGCCGCGCTGCTCCTTGAGTCCGAGCATCGCTATGGGCACGATGGGCGCGCCGGTCTGGAATGCCATGCGTGCGAATCCGGTCTGGAATTTGCCGACGCTCCAGTCGAACTGGTTCTGGGCGATATAGTCCCAGCCCTCGGGGAAGATGCCGACGAGCTGGCCGTCTTCGAGACATTCGATGGCCTTGTCGATGGCTTCGTGTATGTCTTTTTTCCTTTTGGATATCGGGATGGCGCCGATGCCGTCGAAAAGCAGGTTGAGAAACGGAATGTTCCAGAGATAGCGCGCGCCGATCCAGTTCACCGGCCTGTAGGAGTTGACCATGATGAGAAATGGGTCCAGGTCGCTGCGGTGGTTTGATATCAGTATGCCGGAGCCTTCGTCCGGAATATATTGCGGGTTCGATATGCTGCTGTCGATAGTGATGTCGAATGCGGGCTTGATGAGATTGCTGAATAGTTTATAATTTTTTTCGTGCGCACTGTCCATAGATATGCACCTCGCTGATTTTAAAGAATGAAGCTCCCCGACGTAGGTACCGGGGAATTCTTTTCGACTAGATACATCGCATTCCAGTAATAAATGCACCTTAGTGCCGGGTGTGCGACATAAAAGTGGGTTAAAACCAACCACATTTTTAATGTGCGAAAGACAGGGACTGGTAACGCTGTTTTTTGCGGTACCTGTCCCGCTTTCCGTAAAAACCCACTTTTGTGTCGCACACCCCTTATTACCTGCTTGCTTTGTAAGTAGTGTTAGATTAGACTAAAATTATCCATTAGACAACATCGGAGGCAAAAACGATATGGATAAAAAGAGAAGTTTATTTTTTTTGACCGTTATTGTTTTATGTTTTCTTTTCAGTGCAACCGCTTCATATGCGCTTGATGCCTACATAGATATGAAGAGTGGGATCATCATCGGGCGCGGTGAGGCGGAGATGCAGCGTGTGGATTCGTACCAGTCGGCGCGCGGCGTGGCGGTCGAGAAGGCGAAGAGCGAGATACGCAAAGTGCTGGAGCGCCAGCCTGTCGATCCGGCCTCCATCGACACACGCACTATCGCGGAATTTCTCGACGACAACCCCGGCAAGACTCGCATATTCTCTAACTTTATCAACTCCGCAAAGCTCATCATGCACAAGAAAAATGAAAGCGGCAACAGTGTCATTGTCACGCTCCAGCTGCTTGTCGAGGGGCCCGGCGGCTACAAGGAGATGCTCGCGCGCCTTACAGGCAGCAAATTTGCCGATGCCGACAACAGCTTCGCCGCCGGCGGCGAACTCGACAATAATGTCAGGGCGGAACTCGCCGACCGCATCGCAGGCCGCTCACCCGACGAATTGACAAAACCTTATGAAATAGTAATTCCGGACTTCCTCAATTTTACCGAGTTCGGCGACGCCGACATCGGGCCACTCATGACAGGCGAAATCGTGAGCCGTTTCCAGCGCGACCACAGGTTTTCCTTTATTTCCGGTGATGCCGCCGAAGAGATGCTGGACAAAAACGACAAGTCTTTCGACGATATATGGAATGCCGACATCACAAAAATAATGAAGCTCAAAGGCATAGACGGCGTCGTAGTCGGCGCAATTACGAAATATGAATCCATCACAAAAAAACACGGCATTGCCGAAACCGGATTCCTCGAGATGTCTTTCAATATCGAGGTTGATCTCAGAGTGCTCGACGCGCGCAACGGAAGATGGTCGTTCTACGAAAAAATCCCCGTCCAGCTTTCCGAAAACAACTTCTCGCTGAAGTCGACCGACACACCCGCTGAGGTTGTCGACAGCAACAATCTGAACAACCCCGATGCACTCGCGGCCAGGGCCTTCCAGGCGATAGTCACCAAAATCGAAGATAAAATCCGAATCGCATTCCCTCTCGAAGGCTACATCCTGAAGGTCTCGGGCGACAGGATATATGTGAATCTCACAAGGGCCGACGGACTTAAGAACGGCGATGTCCTGAATGTCTACCGCATCGGCGACATGCTCATCGACCCCGTAACGGGCCAGGAGATCGACCGCATACGCGACCGCATCGGCTCTATCGAAGTCGTCGAGGCGAAGGAAACATATTCGCAGGCTGTCACTAAAGAACTTCCGCTGGCCGATATTGCCGCCGGCGATATTGTCACCCTTAATTGAATACGCCGAATGCCGGATGAATGTCAAGGAATTATTACTTGTTTCGTCTGTCTGCAATCGGCACAAACCTGGAGACAAAAATGAAAAAAACAATATTATTCATTCTGCTCGCCGCCTTTATCTGCACTGCGGCAGTTGCCGAACCCGTGCTGCTCAGATACCGTTTCACCGAAGGCGACGAGATGTACTACGGCATGCAAGCCGATACATCCGGCTCTCTCACAACCACCATCGGCTCGCCCGGCAAGTCTGAAACAAAACAGGAAGTTCCTCTCGATATGACAACAGCTATGACGTGGCGCTTCGATGTCAAAGAAGTCGACAAAGACGGCGTGGCCACTATCGTTTCCACTATAGAAAAATATAATCTGTCCAAAGACGGCAATGCCGTCGTCGACTACGACGCTTCGAAAAAAAATGATGTCGACAGCGCCGCACTGCCCGGCATGGCGGACATGCTCGTACCGCTCACGATGAAGATGGACCCCCGCGGCATCATCAGCGACGTGAAAGGCCTGGAGAAAACAGTCGGAATGTCGCCTGACTTCGATATCAAAAATCTCCTTAGCCGGATGCAGATGCCGCTGCCTGAACAACCAGTTGACGTGGGCGATAAATGGACACAGAAAACAAACCTCGGGGCGGGCGAACTCGAGGGCGCGGGCGCAGCGCAACTCGTCACACACTTCGAGTTTATCGGCTACGAAGAAATCAAGGGCATCAGGTGCGCCAAACTGCACGTGAAATTTCAGGGCGACCTCAGCAGCATAGCAGGCAAAATGCTCGGCAGCGCAACACCCGGCTCTGTGCCCGACATCGATTATATGAACATTATTTTCACCGGCGACATCTATTTCGCACCCGAAGCAGGCGTCACCGTCGCCGTCGAATTCATCATGGACCAGGACATATCCGCCACCATGAACATTCCCTTGAAGGGCAAGTCCAAATCCAAACCCATGCACATGCTTATGAATATGAGCCTTAAAGGCTTCTACTCGCTGCAGTAGGCCTCTATTTCGTGCGCCTGAAGCGATTCGATGCAATGCCGTCGCGAATTGTTGAAAACTCTGTTTTTGACACGAATTGCACGGATCAATTCAGATCAAGTACATTTGTACCTTGTGATGTTCACATTATTGCCGGACGGTCCTTATAACGGATAAATATGGTTTTTAACAGCATTCATTACCTTCTGTTTCTGGTTGCGGCAGCAGCAATCTGTTCTCTGTTGCGGCCTGCACACAGGAACATGTTCCTGCTTGCGGCAAGCTATTTCTTTTACATGTCTCTCGGTCCTGCCTATGCGCTGTTGCTGCTCGATGTGACGATAGTTTGCTACACAGTGGGCATAATGATCGGAGATATAAGAAAACATAAAAAAAGCATTCTATCCGCCTGCATAACTCTGCTGCTCATGCAGTTTGTCTTTTTCAAATACTACAACTTCCTTGCAGACTCGATAGGCCGTATGTTATTGCGGTCGGGCGTGAATATCGATATTCCGGTGTTCAACTTTCTCCTTCCGGCCGGGATATCTTTTTTCACTCTCCAGGGAATCAGTTATTGTGTGGATGTATACAAAGGCCGAATCACCCCCGAAAAAGATCCTGTCTCGTTTGCACTCTACATGGCTTTTTTCCCCAAGCTTGTCGCAGGCCCCATCGAAAGAGCGGGAAAGCTTATACCACAGTTTTCCGAGCCCGGCGGCTTTGACAGTGACAGGATATGGCGAGGGCTCGTACTCATATTGTGGGGCCTTTTCAAGAAGATGGTGATTGCCGACAGACTGGCTGTTTATGTAGCTTCGGCCTTCGGCAGCTATGCCGAACTCGGCAGCGGCGCACTCCTTCTGGCAACGTACTGCTTCACATATCAGATATATTGCGATTTTTCAGGATACACCGATATCGCAAGGGGAAGCGCGAAGTTGCTCGGCTTCGATCTTATGGAGAACTTCAGGAATCCTTATTATGCGGATTGCCCGCAGGAATTCTGGCGACGGTGGCATATTTCTCTTTCCACCTGGTTCAGGGATTATTTGTACATTCCTCTCGGCGGTAACAAAACCGGAAAACTGTTCTGGACCTTTAACATCATGCTGGTTTTCGTTTTAAGTGGTTTGTGGCATGGAGCCAACTGGACTTTCATAGCATGGGGAGCGGTGCACGGCGTTTTTTTCGTCATATTCCATTTCCTCGGTTTCAAACCGCAGAAATATAATGGGCATGTGGATATGTCACATTTCTTTTCACATGCGGCCCGCGTTTTCGTAACTTTTAACATCACTGCTTTTGCATGGGTGTTTTTCCGCGCCCCGAACATGACCACCGCACTGGGAATATTCCAAAAAATTACGGTTCCGGCGCTCAATATCAATTTTATCATGGCGGAAATGGGACCCCGGAATATCGCCCTGATTTTCGTTGCTGTCTCCATCGCCGAGTTTGTCGGCATCCGAAAAGGATTCCGCGACCTTCCCGACTGGCTGTCCGGGTTGCCCACAGCGTCGAGGTGGCTCTTTTACATTATTGTTTCCTTTCTCCTGCTGAAATGCGGCGCGTACAACGAAGTCAAGTTCATATACTCTCAGTTTTGAGGTTCAAAGATGATTGCGCTTGTGAAAAAATCAATACTTTTGCTCATTGTCATCTTCATTCTGGTCGTGGCCACACCGGAATTTATGCCCGTTATATTTAAAGAAAAATCAAATCTGGACACATATCTGGCAAAAGGAATAAAAATACTGTACTTCAACGACAGCGTAGATTACTCGACAAGCAGCAACGATACAGACACAAGAAGAATATCAACGATCCTGCAGGAGAAACTCGATGGAGTGCCCATCGGCGTGATTGTTCATGGAGCCTACAACACAGACATATACGATTCTTTTGTGAAATATGCAGCCGGCAATAAGAACAAGCCGGAAGTGATTATCATTCCCGTAAATCTCAGATCGATGTCGCCGCAATGGGATATGAGATTCAACTGGCAATTCGAAAAACAAAAGGCGATCCTCAAATACGACAGCTTCATTTTCAGGAAGTTTACCCAGGCGCTATTCGCCTTCAGTATTATCAATATAAATACTGTAAGTGAACGTCAGTATCTCGATACACCGGTCTATTACTTGTCGCAAAGAGTCGGAACCGTTCGGGATTATGTCGGCAAATCATACGAAACCTTCTCAGATGAAAAAATGAAAAAGAAAATCATCTTGCATTACATGTTTCGCGCTTCCGGGTTTTGAGTGGGTAGCCACAAGATGTTGTGGTGCAAGTCCGAGCGCATGATAATTCCTTTCATTGAGCTATTTCCGGATAAAGATTGAGACCGCCGCAGTGGAAGTAGATAGCAATTTTGTAGTGGTCT
>JAJRTR010000192.1 GCA_024278215.1 bacterium | reverse complement strand
GGATTATGAAATAACGTATGTTCCGACAGTGATGCACGTAGTGAAGAATATGGGCATCGTCGAGAATTTCGCCGGGCCTAAAAACGTTAAAAAACTGAAGACAGGCCGAAAAAAATTTGTAAAGAACGATTATATAAAACAAATTGAAGCCAACTGCAAAAAAGGCAAGGTGACAATGCTGGAATTTTATGCTACCTGGTGCAACCTGTGCAAAGAACAGATGCCGTTGATCGAGAATGCTCAAGACCTTGCAAATGGAAAACTCAATGTGATCAAGATCAACCTGGAAGCAACACCTGATTTGAATGGCCTGTACAACATCCAGGGGCCGCCGACTAATATTATCATCGACTCGAACGGTGTGCCTGTGCAGCGCTTCAGGCAGGTGACGACTACTTCGGATATTATCCAATTCCTGAAAGAAAAAGGGCTTTTGTGATTATAAAGAAATGTTTCTTCACACTCCTTGCAGTCCTTTTCACAATTCTTACGCCTGTTTTCGGGGCCGAGGAATTTATTACAATAACAACGAGCGAGACATGTCTGTACACCAGTCCCGGCAACGGCTGGACAGACAACAGGCTCAACCGGAACGCGGTTGTCGAACTTACAGGCGAGATGGAAGACGACTGGTATCCAGTGCGAATGCGCAACGGCGAAGAGGGCTGGGTGGCCGGGTGGCTGGCGGCGCTGATACCTTCCCGGATCGAGCTTCCGCCGGCGTTTGCCGAGGACGATATACCTACGCTGAAAGTACCTCTCTATGCGGAAATCATCGCCGACCACGTGTCGTTCAGGAGCATCCCTTTCGGCGGACTCAACAGCAAGAGAGACTTCACCCGTGCCGGCGACGTGCCTCGCGGCGCTGTCGTGAAGATAACCGACAGGCTCAAGCACTGGATGAAGGCGCAGCTTACGCCGACAGTGACCGGCTGGATATATGACGAAGCGCTGATGCCTGTGAAGGCTCCGGCGGGCGGACTCGAACACGGCGTGCCGACGGCACAACTTGGCAGGATATTCTACTCAGGCACCGAAACAGGCAGCGTTCTTCACGCGAGACTCACCGAACCTGTTGCCTATGCCGCAACTTCAAATACTGATCCCGATATGATAATATTAAATCTCTACGGCGTCGATTGCGACCATCTGCGTTGGCGGTGGAACTCGCCGTGCCGCGCCGCGGGCGGGCGGTGCACATGCCCACGCGAGACGGAAACCCTGACGGGCCGCATCAAGCTGAAACATAAATTCGGCGGCTACGAAACAGGCTATACAGAAGACGGCTATTTCTATCTCAGGCTCCGCGATCCGGGAAAGAGTCCGATCCGAAAAGTTGTGCTCGACCCGGGCCACGGCGCTCCCGAACCATGGCCAAAAGGTTTCGCGGAGGGCGCGCACGGCCCCGGCGATTGCATGGAACACGCGGTCAATATGAGTGTGGCGCGCATGGCGGCACAGTTTCTGCGCGAGCAGGGCGTCGACGTCGTTCTCACACGCGACGGTGCAAGCGAAGACATGATGGACCTGTACAACAGAGTCGAACTTTCCGATAAAGAGCAGTCCGATCTTTTTGTTTCGATCCACGCCAACGGCGACCTCGATCCCGAAGTCAACGGCGTCGAGATATACTGGTACCACCCGATGAACAGGCCGCTGGCGGAGATTCTCGCTGAAGACATCCCGGCGGCGACGGGCCGCGAAACCGGCATCGCCGTTTTCGGTTCATTCGCTGTCGTCCGCCAGACTCGCGTTCCTTCCGTTCTGGTAGAAATGGGATACCTCACAAATAAAGAAGAGGGTAAGCTGCTCTGCGCGGAAGACTTCCAGAAGAAAACAGCGCGCGGCATCGCCGACGGAATACTAAGGTATATTTCATCGCTGGAATAAGCGAGGGCCTGCCGCGTATTTTATGTTTAGCGACCGAGCAGAATTGATCGTGGAGCAATGCGGAAGCGCATAATCCGCGCAGACGTAATCGCACACCACTTTTGAGGACGATTTTGCGGCGACGATACGGACCCGGACAATTGCAGCCGAACGAAGTTGAACAGGGTTTTGGGATCGGCGCATAAGGTAAAAATGACAGGAAAGACGACAAACCGGATTATTCTGGCGGCGGTGTTCGCTGTTATCGTCCTTGGGCGCACACCCGCCGTTGCCGAAACATGGCATGCCGACGAGCCGATGATCCTCATCTATATGGACGAGCAGCAGGCCGACCACCTGCGCGCCTACGGCATAGCTTACTGGTGCCTCGAACCCATCAGGGGCTACAAGGTGCAGTGGCTGCTCAACTACCGGGGCGGCTCGTTTCTCGTGCGTGACGCGCAGGAAATCCGCGACCGCGCCACGATCATGGGCGTGTCGTACAAAGTGATCGGCCCGGAGACGGCGAACCGCATATACGAAGAAATAATCAATATCAATGCGGAAGTCGTGCTGCTCGAGAAGGCACCGGATATTGCCGTATATGTGCCCCCGACAAAAGAGCCGTGGGACGATGCTGTGCGCATGGTACTCGAATATGCGCAGATCCCCTACGACACGGTGTGGGACCCGGAGGTGCTGAAAGGCGATCTGCTGAAATATGACTGGCTCCATCTGCACCATGAAGACTTTACGGGCCAGTATGGTAAGTTCTATGCCGCCTACCGGGCCGCCGACTGGTATCAGCGCAGTGTGCGCGGGAGCAGGATAGCCGCGAAGGAGCTGGGCTTCGATTCCGTGCAGAAGCTCAAGGGGGCCGTAGCGCTGAAAATCCGCGAATATGTCGAGCAGGGCGGTTTCCTGTTCGCAATGTGCTCCGCGCCGGACAGTCTGGATATAGCCCTGGCCGCTATCGGCATCGACATTGTGCCGCCCGAGATCGACGGTACGCCACGCACCCCGAACGCAGATAATTTGCTCGATTTCAGCAGGACATTCGCCTTCAGGGATTTCAAGCTCGTTGCCGATCCTTATGTCTATGAAGTGTCGAACATTGATATTATGCCGAAGAATCTGTATGACCAGCGGATGGTAGAGGACTTCGAGTTATTCGAATTTTCCGCGAAACAGGACCCGGCATTGACAATATTTGTCCAGGATCACGTCACTTCGGTACATGACTTCCTCGGGCAGACTACGGCTTTCCGGCGAAGCGTGCTGCGCGACGATGTTGTCATCCTTGCAGACACACCCGGCACGGATCGTGTGAAATACATCCACGGCAACGTCTCGAAGGGGAGTTTTACCTTCCTCGGCGGCCACGATCCCGAAGATTTCCGCCACCTCGTAGGCGAGAAACCCACAGACATCTCCCTCTACCCGAATTCACCCGGCTACCGCCTTATCCTCAACAATGTTCTATTCCCCTCCATGCGAAAAAAGGAAAAGAAAACCTGACAAAAGCTCAATGTTTCCACTTGGTATATGGGGACTGGGATATGAGAGTGTACCGTAGTGCACGTCAACGATGATAAACGCAAGGAAATAATTCGAGCTGCTTTCAAAATATGTTTTAACGAGACCTCGCTACGAACATAATTTTGCAACTGGCTATTGCTAACCCGCATATTTCACCAATGCGGGCTAAATTGATAAATATCCTTATTTATATAAAGTTATCCAGTTCAGTAGCCGATAACATGGATAGACATAGAGTTTTTGCGCATTCATGCTGTGATTATGTGTATTTTGCGTTCACAGTGTGGAGGTGTTATATAAGCATATCAATTTTTGTATAAACAGCGGGCTCCACTGCTTGATTATCGGCAGTCGGATAAGTCGGGCATATCCCGGATACGGGAGATGCCGGGCTACTGGAAGGGACGGTGATAAGTCCGGCTCATTCATGTGATTCAGAAAATGCCGGAACCGACGAAGAGGGAACTTCAAACACAACAGCTCATGGAGGAGCAACGAAAATATCCAAACGCAACCGTTACGTCTGTTATGCGATTGTTTTCGCGGCAATACGCTGATTACTTAAGCCTGTCATTCCGGGCCTATCCCGGAAAAGGAGCGATGGTGTGTAAGAGGCAGATTTTGGTATTGGGTGGTTTTTGAGTGTCGCGTTATGCAGAACAGCAGTGCGTCCGGTGCGTTGCGCTTGTGATTGCCGTGCCGAATAATCCGGAAGGCTTCGGACGAATTCGGCGAAAGCGTTATGGCCCAGGGCGGCGCATGAAGAGAATTTCTACATCAGTGCAGTGTTATCCCGGATTTCTCACAAAGAAATCCGGAAAATCGCGATAACGCCTGTTCTACTTCGTTGCGGCAGCGATTCGGGATCGGTCACATACTAAACAGTATGCTCCATCACCACTCACTTGCCACGCCTTGTATTACAGGCATTCTCCTGATTTTTAGCCCGCATTGGTGAAATATGCGGTGTTATTGCCTGTTTGTGTGATAGCAATGAAAAACAGCGACTGCGGTCTGCATGTGCAAATCAAGAATTTAATATCGGGATTTAAAGCTTGTGAACTATTCTTACACCATGTCAATACTCTGATATGGAAAGGAGGTGAGAGAAAAAAATTGTTTAACCTGGTAACAAATTACTCAGCAATGTACAACAATCTGAAGTTCGCCGATAGCGTGAGCAGCATGAAGACTATCCGCGAGAGGCTTTCATCCGGGCTGCAGATAAACAGAGGTGCGGACGGACCCTCAGACCTCGCATTATCCGAAGGCCTGAAAGCCCATTTTCGCGGAATAGACGTAGGACTTCAGAATCTCCAGGAGTTTATGACCTATTGTGAAGCGAGGGACCGCTCGATGGTAGAACAAATGGAGATAGCGCTTAGAATGAGAGACCTGGCGGTACGAGCGGCACAGGAAGCCACCCTCACGGATGACGACCGGCAGAAGCTTCACGACGAAGCCCAGGCGCTTTCCAGTGCTCTCGATAACATAGGCAGGAATTCCACGCTCAGATCGAATGATGGCAGTATGGTGCCGCAACACACTCTTTTCGGTCCGGGCGAGATAGATGTAGTATGGGTTCTCGACCGGACAGGCAGTATGGGACCGCCGCTTGCAACGATCGCTTCAAAAGCAGACGATATGTTCACTGCACTCGAAGCCCGCAAGTTCGATGTACGGATGGCCGCGTTCGGTTTCGGAACATTTAACGATGTGACACATGACACCGATGGCGATGGCGGAGTCGATCCGACCGAATCGCTCGGCACCCCCGGTTTAGAGGCTCTCGACGGCCCCGGCGCTCAGCAGTTCTTCGACAATGCCGCCGCGTTCGCGGCCGATGTCAATGTGATAGCCGGAGCACTCGGCGGCGGCAATGAGCGTGGTATCGATGCTACTTATGAGGCTGCGGACAAGCTTTCCGTAGCTCCATCGGCGACAGCCGGCGCGACAGACTTAAGGGCGGACGCACAGAAAATCTTCATCATTATTACCGATGAGGATTCAGATGATGCGGGCCGCGATGAAATTGCAACCGGAAATTACGAAGTTCCCTGGTATCTGAAGAACGAGTTGATAGCCAAACTCGATTCTCTGGACCCCAATATCCAGGTATGGGCTGCGGCGAATCTATCCAATTCAGGTGGCACACCCGTAGGACGCAACGGAATCGATCCTGACTATATTGATGTCGTAGATGCCACAGGCGGGCAGGATGTAACTCTTGATAACCCGGGTCAATGGATGACAACACTGGCGGACAAGATGCAGGGGCTCGGCGGACCGTACAAGCTGAAGATGCAGTACGGGCCGGACAATGGAGACATGGAAGAACTCCAGTTCAAAACTGTCACCGCGACAACTACAGGTCTCGGCTCAGTCTCACTCACTACAGTGGCAAACGCACAGAAATCCATCGATACTGCTCAGGCCGGCATAGACTTCATTTCCAATGAACGCGCGGTAACAGGTCATATCATGAACCAGATCGAGCACATGATCGATGACTACCAGACGGAATACATTAACACTAAAGCAACAAATTCGAGGATTGTTGATACCGACTTCGCACAGTACGGTACAAAAATGGCTAGAGAGCAAGTACTCATGAATTCCGCACAAGCTATAGCAATGCAGGCTAATGCGATGCCGACTTCGGTTCTCAACCTGATTTCGGCGCATGGCATGTGAAGATAAAGATGCTTAGGCATCGGTAAAAGCAGAGCAATAACGAATTTAAGAAAGAATAAAAAGGGGCTCCGGCAAATCATACCGGGGTTCCTTTTTACTTTGTGGCGGGCATCTTCAGAACAGCATGCGCAGGATGCCTCTTGTGTTCGACTTCAGGAGACGGGGCAATATCTCCGTCGCGCCCAGGTAGCACGACAGTCCCGAGATTGCTATCCACGTTTCGCTCGCATACATCCGCCGCGTCATCATCGTTTCGAAATCAAACTCGTTCGCTCTCCCGAACAGCGGTTTCTTATCCTCGTCGTCGTCGGACAGTCCGAAAAACACCATATAGCCGCCGTATCCTATCTGCATCAGGAAATTTACGATGATGACCCAGTGCAGAATCCTGAACCCTACCGGTAAGTTTTTCATTTCTGTTTTCTCCATCGTTCAATACTTTTTGTTTACACAATTCTAATCCAAAACCATCCGTCTATGCAACCAGTTCGCACATTCTGTAACTTTTATTTTTGCCGTTTTTTGATTTTTCTTATACTTTGATCTAAGATTACAGAAAAGTTGCCGCATTTATTTTGCGCCGATATATGTAACGTGAACCAGTATTGATATACTGTTCAAGTGGTATGAAAATCTTCGGCGGGAGTGATTGCCAAGTGGACTTCGAACACCTGATTGTGGAAAAAGAAAAGGATGTCGCTGTTGTGACGATCAACAGGCACGAGGCACGCAACGCGCTGGGCGCGGTGACGGTCCGTGAGCTGGGCGAGGTGTTCGACGCGCTTGCTGAAGACACGGATGTGCGCGCGGTGGTGCTGACAGGCGCGGGCGGTAAAGCATTCTGCGCGGGCGCCGATCTCGAAGCGGGATTCGATACCGGGGCGCAGATAGAAGATTTCGTCAGGGCGGGGCAGGAAGTATTCGGAAGGATCGAGCGGTTTCCGAAGCCTGTAGTGGCGGCGGTCGAGGGCTACGCATTTGGCGGCGGGTGCGAGTTGATGCTTTCGTGCGACATCGTGATCGCGGCGGAGAACAGTGCTATCGGGATGCCCGAGATAAACCATGGACTCATACCCGGCTGGCGCGGCACACAGGTGATACCGCGAGTGACCGGCAAAAATATCGCGCTCGAACTGATGCTCGCCGGCGGCAGGATCAGGGCGCCGCGCGCGGCGGAAATCGGCCTTGTTAACAAAGTCGTTCCGCGAGGCGAAGCGCTCGCCGAGGCGATGACGCTCGCGGCGCGGCTCGCGAAAATGCCCGCTCATTCGGTGCGGCTCATAAAAGATGCTGTTGTCGGAGGTCTTTGCTGTTCTATGGAAAACGGTCTCGACATCGAAGCAGACAACTTCGCCGAGGCGTTCCCGCTGTCGGCGGTGGCGGAGAAAATGAACAATAAAGATGAGTGAAAGGGATTGGCATAATATTGCTGTAAATTCAGATATGAGCGCAACGCGCAAAACTGTTTATTTTATACATAATCGGCGGGGGATAAAACTTTCGCCGATGAATAGGGGAGGCAGGAAATGGCAGAACTCGATTTAAGCAAATCACACGAAATGTTCGCGAGAGCGGAAAAGCTTGTGCCTAATGGAATCTTCGGGCCGAGGAACCCCAATTTTATGGTTCCGGGCCAGTACCCGTGCTTCTACAGAGAAGGCAACATGGGACACGCGATCGACGTCGACGGCAACGAATATGTCGATTTCATGTGTTCGTTCGGGGCAAACCTGTTGGGCTACAGGCATCCGAAAGTAGATGAAGCGGTCAGGGAACAAATGAGCCGCGGCGGTCTGATGACGATGCCGATGGACAGGTGGGTGGAACTCGCCGAGTATCTCACGGACAACACTCCGCTGGCCGACTGGGTGATATTCGCAAAGAACGGCTCCGATGTCACCACATGGTGCACCAATGCGGCGCGTGTTCACACGAAAAAGAAGAAAATACTTATGGCTTCCGGTTCATATCACGGCTTTCATTCTTGGTGCGTGCCGATAACCACGGGCGTGCCCAACGAACACCATTCCGGTGTCGTGAATTTCGAATACAACAATATCAAAAGCCTGCAAAAAGCTGTCGACAAATATAAGGACGAACTGGCGGCCATCATCCTTACACCCATGCGTCACGAGGTGTTCAGCGACATCGAACTGCCTGTGGACGGCTTCTACGACGAGGTGCGCAAACTCTGCGACGAGCATAATATCGTCTTCATTCTCGACGACATCCGCTGTTGCTACAGGCTGCAATTCGAGGGCTCCAGCGAGTACTTCGGCGCGAAACCCGACCTGGTGACGATCGGCAAAGGCATGGCGAACGGATACCCGATTTCGGTCGCCTACGGCACGGAAAAAATGTTTCCCGCCGCCAAGCAGGTATACTTCTCCGGCACACACTTCTACAGCGCCCAGCCAATGGCCGCCGCGCTCTGCACACTCGAGATCATCCGCACCGAGGGCGTCATCGACAAGGTGCGTGAACTTGGCGAAAAACTGCGCGACGGCATGATCGAAGTCGCCGAGTCCAACGGGCAGAAGATCAAGTGGTCCGGCCCACCGGCGATTCCCTTCATGACTATCGAGGGCGACAGCGGATTCCAGTGGAGCCGCGCCTTCTGCGGCGAGATGATCAAGCGAGGCATCTTCCTCCACCCGCACCATAACTGGTTTATATGCGCAGGCCACACCGAAGACGACATCAATAAGACTGTCGAAGCGGCAGACGCCGGATTCAAAGTCGTCAAGGGACTGCAATAAGAAAAACAGGGGCGCACAGCAGCGTTTTCCAGTGCTGCCTGCCCCTTTTCATACAGCCGTCGAATGAAGCCCCCCGCGGCAAGCATCGGGGTATTCTTTTCAGTAAAATGAAACGAGGTAACCGCTATGTTGAAATTCAATCATTCGGGCATAAAGTGTGTCGATGTCGACGCCAGTTTTAAATACTACACGGAAGTCATCGGACTCGAGAAACTTTTCGAGGTCGAGATACTCGGCAAGCGTTGCATATTTGTCGGCAAAGACGCGTTTCAGCTCGAACTCGAAGAGATCAAAGTGGCGCCGCAGATGCCCGCCGGGCCGCCGGAAGTAGGACTCTCACACCTGGCCTTCGAGTCCGACGACATCGAGAAAGACGCTGAAGAACTCACTGCGCGCGGCGCGGAGTTCCTGATCCCGCCTTTCCAGATCAGGCCGACACGCAAGACCGCTTTCATCAAAGCGCCGGACAATGTCATGATCCAACTTGTGGAAGATAAAGAGGAAGAATGACTTTATTATTCGTCGTTTCCGCTGTTTTTTCATCCCTTTTATCGTTCCCTCCATCCACGGCGGGAACGCAATAGAAAACAGGGAATACTATGAAACTCAAAAGACTTACAGAAGGTTTTTTCATCGTATTCGAAGGGCTGGACGGCTCGGGCAAGACAACGCAATGCAAGTGCCTCAGAGACGCTTTTCGCAGGGCGGGCATAGACACCGTATTCACACGTGAACCCACAGACGGCCCCTGGGGCAGGAAGATCAGGGAAATAGCCGCGAAAGGCCGCGACAACATCACACCCGATGAGGAAATGAGTTTTTTTGTCAACGACCGCCGGCAGCATGTCGATGAAGTCATTCGACCTGCGCTCGACGCGGGCAAAGTCGTGATATGCGACAGGTATTACTACTCGACAATCGCCTACCAGGGCGCGCTCGGGCTCGACCGGGCGGAAATCCGGCGGCAGAACGAAGTGATAAACGTGTTTCCCAAACCCGACCTCGTGATCTACCTCGACATCGAACCCCGCCGGGGGGTCGAACGCATCCGCGAACAGCGCGAGGGCGGCGCGAACGTCGGTTACGAAAAAGAAGAGTTCCTTAAGAAAGTCAAGGAAAACTTCGATGCTATGGACGACTATAATTTTGTAAAGGTGAAAGCAGTCGGCAACCGTGACGACATCGCGGAAACCATCGTGGAAATTGTACGCGACCGGCTCGGCTTCGACTTGCATTGAAGGTATTCCGGTGACATCCATGATAAGTTCCGGCAGGGGAAAATGAAGACTACCCGGTTTTATTTGGAATTGCATACGTATAGTTACGATTATCATATACAAAAGAAGGAACACTTAAACTGCATGGCACCCTGTTGTCGTGTCAACGATGAAAAGACGTAAGAAAATAATGTGGTTGAAGGAACGGAAAAAGTGTAGGGCGGGGGCACCGTACCCCGCCTCAACTTGTGCCTGTACAAACCGTTTTCGCGAGAAATATGCACAGGCGGGGTACGGTGCCCGCGCCTGAGCACATCTTGCGCATTTACAAGTGTGACATGACACTACGAATCCCAGAGGTAACCGGCCGGCCTGTCGGGCGATTCGAGTTTCAGCCGGCCACGCGCGAAGTGTACGGCATGATTCGCCAGTCGCTGTGCCTGGCGTCTGCTGTGCGTGGAAAAGATAATGGTGACGCCGGCGCGCTCGGAAACGTCGCGAATAATACTTTCAATAATCGCTGTGTTTTCCACGTCCACATTCCCCGTGGGTTCGTCGAGTAAGACTATCCCGGTTTTCAGGACAATTGCCCGTGCGATAGCGGCTCTCTGTGCTTCGCCGCCGGAGAGATGCAGCGCGTTCCTGTGTTCGAGACCGGCGAGTCCGACTTTGTCGATTGCCGCTCTCGCCCGCTCCGCCGCCGTCGCGGCACCCACGCCGCGTATCCTGAGTCCGTAAGCAACATTGTATAACAGGCTTGCATCGAAGATAACCGGAGACTGTGCGACAAGTGTCATGCGACGGCGCGTCTCGACGGCTGCGGGGCCTCTTATACCGCGATATATTTTCAGACCGTCGAGAAGTATGTGCCCGCGCGAAGGCCTGTGCAGCCCGGCAAGCGCGCGCAACAGCGTTGTTTTTCCTGATCCGTTAGGTCCGAGAAGCGCGTACACGCCTGATTTGCTGAAAGTGAAATCACGCGCCTCGAGCACAGTCGTGTTCTCATAGCCGAGCCGCGCGTTGCGAAGTTCAAAGAGAGCATTTTCGCTCATATTCTCTCCGACCTCGCTTTCAGGAAATGCAGCAGCGCGTTGACGCAGAGCGCGATCACGAGCAGGATCATACCCAGCGCGACAGCCACCGGGAACTCACCCTTTTCCGTCTCGAGCGCGAGCGCGGTGGTCATAGTGCGCGTGACGCCTTTGATGTTGCCGCCCAGCATCATGGCCACGCCGACCTCGCCTATCGAGCGTCCGAAACACGTAGCCACCGCCGTGAGATATGCGAAGCGGCCTTCCCGGAAAACTGCCATAGCCGCCTGAAAAGGCGTTGCACCGAGTGTCAGGGCAGTGTCGCGAATCCCAGTGTGGATGCTCTGTGTTGCCGCCAGTGAAAGCGATGTCATAAGAGGTATGATCAAAAGGAAAAGTCCGAAAACCATCGCCGTGCGAGTGTAAAGCATACTCATGCCGCCGAGCGGGCCGCGCGCGGTGAACGCGCTGTAGGCAATGAGCCCGACAACGACTGTGGGCATCGCGGTGAGAGTATGCAGTGAGGCGGTGAGAATGGACTTGCCGCGGAAATTGTGTGTGCCGAAATAGAAGCCGGCCGGTACACCGGCAAGCGCGGCGAGCAGCGTCGAGTTAACTGATACGATAAGCGAAGTGCCGACGGCGGACATCACTTCCGGCTCGCAGTTCGCAATCAGCGCTATCGCGCTCGATATGGATTCGGACAACAATCCCATTCATCAGCTTCAGTTATCTTTTAGCGGATGAAACAACACTTCACCCTCTACCTTATACTCCGAAACGATTTTCATCGCCTCGTGGGAACTGATCCATTTAATAAACTCCATCGCAAGATCGTACCTGGCATGTGGATACTTATCCGGGTTTATCGCTATCACGGAATAGAGGTTATACAGAGCCCTGTCGCCCTCCACCAGCGGTACGATTGAAAGCTTTTTTTTCATCGAAAGATAAGTGCCCCTGTCGGCAAGCGTATATGCCTGCTTTTCGTCGGCCATGGTAAGTGTCGCGCCCATGCCGCGCCCTATCTCCATGTACCAGCGGCCTTCGGGCACTACACCGGATGCAGCCCATAGTTTCTTTTCTTTCTTATCAGTGCCGGAATCATCGCCGCGCGATATAAACTCGATTTTTTCGTCCGCCATGCGTGCGAGCGCGGCGGAAGCAGACTGCATCCCTTTTACATTTGCCGGGTCGTTCCGGGGCCCGAGAATTATGAAATCGTTATACATTATCTCTGTTCTGTCGACACCGTGGCCGGCCGCGACAAATCTTTTCTCGGCGTCGGGAGCATGAACCATCAGGATATCGACATCGCCGTTCTCGCCCAGTTTCAGGGCCTTGCCCGTTCCTACCGCTATCACGTCTACGCGGGCGTTATGCTCCTTTTCGAACGCGGGCAGCAGCACATTCAGCAGACCCGAATTCTCGGTACTCGTCGTAGTCGCCATTTTCAGCACTCTTGCACCTTCAGTCTCTTTCGACGTCGAGCAGGACACTGTAAAAACACTCATCGCGAACAAAGCGCAGATAGCCGCAATTGTTTTTTTTATATTTACCGGTTTCAAGAAACTGTCACCTTTAACATATATTGGCACTCTGATATAAATGCACTATAATCGACCGAACGTCATTATAGATTTATATCGCTATATATTCAAACGCATAAACATCGGCGCAGTAGTGGACGGATTTCAGAATAATATGAAATATCACTGATTATTATGGAAAAAATGCCGATATAAGATATAATACAAGCTATAGTTGTGTGTAATGGATTACACACAATATACAGGACAACTTAATGCGAAGACACAAGATACTTATAGTAGATGATGATAAGACAATCCTGCATATACTGGAGAACAGACTTTCCCAGGCGGGTTATGAAGTCATACTTGCCGAGAACGGTGAAGAGGCACTGCGGGCAGTGTCGAAGCAGGTGCCGAAGCTTGTGCTGCTGGATATAATCATGCCGGTTATGGACGGTTTTGAAGTGTTGGAGAAGTTGCAGGCTGAGAGGAAGACCCGCAAGTTGCCGGTGATAATGCTGACCTCGAGATCGGATACGCAGTGCGTGGCGAGGGCGATAAACATGGGTGCGCGTGACTATGTAGTGAAACCGTTCGTGCCGGCGATTCTGCTGGCGAAGGTAAAACGGAATATCAGCAGTAAAAAATAGGCGGGGAATTGGTGGACAAAAAGCGCTTTGTTGAAATCGCAAAAAACAAAACAAGTCGACGCAAACGACACGCCGGTTCCCGGAACCGGGCGCATAAAGACGAAAATTCGTCTCAGGCTCATGATAGCTATTCCCGTGATGACGACGCTGCTTGTGCTCGGGCTGGGACTGGCGATTATAAAACTTATCGAGCTTGAACTTCTTACCTCACCGATTCCCATCGAATCCACACAGATAAAAGCGAAGATATCAATGGTGATGGGGCATGCGACAATAGTTATCGTTTTCTTTGGCGTACTGGCGCTCATCAGCGGACTGATACTTGCGATTACAATAACGAATCCCATTCGGAGGCTTGCGGTGAGCACGGCGGAAATAGCGCGCGGCGATCTCACCCGCACTATTCATCTCAGTGGCGACGGCGAAATCGCCATGCTAGGCAGCGCTTTTAACAACATGATCTCGTCGATCAACCGCTACCTTCTCCAGACCATGGCAGGCGGCGTTGTGACCATCAACGACAAAGGCCACATCACTTCCATGAGCAACGACGCGGAAGTGATACTCGGGCTTGCCGCGCGGGAATTCACGGGCAAGCCGATTTCCGATATGATCCCGGAGGCACCGGAAAACGAGCAGTTCCACCAGGCCATAAGGTCCACGCTCGAAGAGCGCTGCACCTTCGTCGGAAAAGAAATGTACATTTCCACCGAGAACCGCGATATGATACCCATATCGATTTCGACATCATTCCTCAAAGACCACGACAACACGCTCATCGGGCTCATTATATCTTTCGAAGATGTCGCCCACCTGCGCAAAGTGCACGACCAGATGCGTGGTGTCGACAGGCTCACGACACTGGGCGGCCTCGCGGCCGGTATCGCCCACCAAGTGCGCAATCCACTCTGTTCGATAAAGGGACTTGCGCAGTTGCTGAACGAAAACGCCGCAGCCGAAGGAAACAGCCGCCTTGCGAACTACTCGAAGGTCATACTCAGTGACGTAGACCGGATAGACAAAGTCGTCGAAAGGTTGCTGAAATTCATCCAGCCGACTACTACCACGTGGGATTTCGCATCTGTATCACAGATTATAGACGACACGATATCGCTCGCGAAACACGACATACGCAAGAAGGAAATCTCCATCGAAGTAGATGCTCCGCGGGATATGCCGGACATACTATGCCAGGAAGAAAATCTTCTCCAGGCTTTTCTCAACCTCATCGTGAACGCTATTCAGGCAATGCCGGAAAAAGGCCGGATCAAAGTCGCGGCGAAATATGAAAAAGATTCATCAAGTAAAAGGGATACCGGGGAGATCGTACTCGTATTCGAAGACAACGGCCCTGGAATAAAAGAGGAACATCTGGGCAGGATTTTCAATCCCAGCTTCACTACTAAAGAAGACGGCGCGGGATTCGGACTCGTGATCACGAGACAGACAATCGAGGCGCACGGGGGGCGCATCTGTGTCGAAAGCACGCCGAACGAAAGAACCGCCTTCACTATCCGCCTGCCGGTGAGGGAAAAAACAGAGTTGGATATATCTGAAAATGAGCGAATCGAATCAGCTTAAGATACTTGTCGTGGACGACGAGGAAAACATGCGCTTCTTCCTCAAGGAAGCGCTCGCATCGCAGGGCTATGAAGTGCATCTCGCCTGCGACGGCGAGATGGCGATTTCTATGATCGGCAAGGATGCTTACGCCTGTGTGCTGATGGACGTGCGAATGCCGAAAACGGACGGTCTCCAGGTGCTCGACCACATATTGTCGAATCATCCGGAAGTTCCCGTAATCATGATGACGGCCTACGGGTCTAAAGAAATTGCCATGGAAGCTATCCGAATGGGGGCCTACGACTACTTCACAAAACCATTCGATATAAACGAGATGCGCATCGTGGTCAAAAGAGCTGTCGAGAAACAGAAACTCGAGGATGAGATAAAAGAACTGCGTAGCGAACTCGGCAGCCGGTTTTCCTTCGACGGCATTATCGGCCAGAGCCACGAGATGAAGAAGGTCTTCGAGTTGATTGCGAAGATTATGAAGACGGATGTCACCGTTATCGTTTACGGAGAAAGCGGCACGGGAAAAGAACTCGTGTCGAATCTCATTCACCACAACAGCCTGCGAAAAGACCGGCCTTTTGTGAAAATCAATTGCGCCGCGATACCTGAAAACCTGCTCGAAAGCGAGCTGTTCGGCTACGAGAAAGGCGCGTTCACCGGTGCCGAGCAACGAAAAATCGGAAAATTCGAACAGGCTCACTCCGGCACTATCCTTCTGGACGAAATCGGTGATATGAGCCTTATGACACAGGCAAAAGTTCTACGGGTCATCGAAGAAAGAGAGTTTGAAAGGCTCGGCGGCAACGACTCGATACATGTCGACATTCGTATCATCGCCGCTACAAACCACGATCTGCCGAAAGCCGTCAAGGAAAAGAAGTTCAGGGAAGACCTCTATTTCCGACTTAACGTCATGCCGATCTACCTGCCTCCGCTTCGCGCGAGAAAGGGCGATCTGCCTCTGCTCATAGATCATTTTATTGAAAGAAACAATAAGAAACTTGATAAGGAAATCAGGGGAGTGTCCCGCTCGGCAATCAGCGCGCTTCTATCCTATGACTGGCCGGGGAATGTGCGCGAACTCGAGAACATCATCCAGCGCGCCATGCTCCTCGCACCTGCCGATATGATAACTATGGAGTGCCTGCCCACGAACATTTCCGATAAGACGATTTCGACAGAATACGACCGGGACTTTTTCGACGGCTCATTGCAGGAAATTGTTGAAAATATCGCTTCCGGCGCAGAAAAACAACTCATCATCGACGCGCTCGACGCTACCGACTGGAGCCGCACCCGCACTGCCGAACTCCTCAAAATCTGCCGCAAAAGTCTCCACAATAAAATGAAGAAATACGGTCTTTTCGAGCAGAATCAGACCTGAAGCTACTTTTCCAGATACTTCTTCGTCATTCGGCAGTATTCGCGCGGCCTGGCGGTGAAGCGTCCCTGCTCTTCCATAGCGATGCCCACACACGGCTTGCAGCGCGGGAAATATTCGCAATCGCGGCAATCGAGGTCGCCCACTGTTATACTGCGGAGTTCATCGAGTAGCGGCGATGTCGTCCATATCTCCTCGAATGTCCGGCGACGCAGGTTTCCGACCGGCGTTCTGATCACCGAGCAGGGCACAACATCCGCGTTGGGCATTATGTTTGCAAACCGCCCTGCGATGCACCATTCGGAAATCGACGTTTCCGGTGGATAGCTGTCCGGCACACAGGCGGGGTCGGGGTTAAGGTATTCTTCCCACTGTATCGGCAAGTCGGGCATCATATCCGTGTCGACGCGCAGCTCGAGCGGCGCGGCGCAACCGTCTTCGCGCGTGATCATCAGCGCGCCGAACTGGAAGACGATCCCGTTGTCCTCGAAAAACTTTTTCGTCTGCTCGTGATACGGCGCGTTGTGGCTCATGAGCATCGTAAACGCCGCCACCGGCACACCTGTCTCCCGCAGGTGCCTGATTGCGGCTATCGTCTTATCGAACGAGCCTTTTACGCCGGTTATCTTTTCGTGTATCTCCGGCGTGCCCGCATAGACACTGACGCCGAACCTGCTGATTCGATTCTTATTTTTCTCGACAAACTCGAAATGTTCGTCGCGCATCAGCGTGCCGTTTGTCTGGAAGGTGAATATGAAATCATATTCGAAAATCGCTTCGAGCACAGGCATGATGTCGGGCCGCGCGAAAATTTCGCCGCCTGTGAGATTAACCTCGAACGTGCCCATATCTCTTAGCTGCGGCAGGATATTGTGGATGTCCTCGGGCGTAAGTTCATCGGTTGCATGTACGTCGCACACGACTTTGCAGTGCACACATTTGAGATTGCACCGGCGCGTCAGTTCGATCCTTGCTTTCGCGGGCGCGTTTTTCCGCGCCATCTTCCTGTAGAACGGTATGAGCCTGCTCTGTTCCATTGCGGCCTTCTTTTTCGATTCTTCTGTCATTAGTATATTCGGTCGACACTCTTCATCAAGTAAAACACACAGGGGACGGGAAAGTATTGCGCCGAGTCAACACGGAAATATAAAAATAAAACTGAACTTATGCGTTTTTCAAAATCAAGTGAGAATGTCGGGGACATGACTTGAATTTGCACCTCAATTCCGGATCGTATCCCCAGAAATTCGACTACTGTCACGTCAGGCTTGTAATGTCGCAAGTAGGGCGGGGGCACTTCAGGGTGTGCGACATAAAAGTGGGTTAAAAACAATCACATTTTCAATGTGCAAAAAACAGGGACTGGTAAAGCTGTTTTTGCTGTACCTGTCCTGCTTTTCGCAAAAACCCACTTTTGTGTCGCACACCCGTCACCGCACATCTCGCCTGAACATATTTCTCGCGAAAACGGTTTGTACAGGCACAAGTTGAGGCGGGGTACGGTGACTCCGCCCTACACTTTTATGGTTTTTGCACTACTTTAGAGCCAATTGCAAAATTCTGATTCTGCTGCGGTCGGCTGCTATTGTCCATAGCTGTGTTGTCGGCATAAAATCGTCCTCGACATACTCTACAAGTACACCTGCGAGGATTTTACACTTCCGCCTTGCTCTGTACAATTTCGCTCGACCTCGCTACGAACATAATTTTGCAATTGGCTCTTTCTTAAGTTTCGGGCTCTGATGATATGAAATATCCATTATGCTATAATTGACAGGCTCTCAAGTTACGTTCGGAGGCGGAAAGATGAACATCTATTACTGGAACAGAATGGACGTGGATGAAAAGGCAGCGGTGATGCGGCGTTGCGAGCAGGATATAAAGTCGTTGCAGGCTACTGTCGCGCCGATTGTCGACGCGGTGCGCAATGACGGCGACAGCGCGCTCGTGCGATTTACTGAAGAATTCGACTGCGTGCAACTCAAAAGCGCGCAGTTCAAAGTTAAGAAAAAAGAATTCGACGAGGCGGAGGAACTACTGCCGAAAAAGATCACGCGCGCGATAGAGAAAGCTGTCGAAAATGTGAGAGCCTACCATGAAAAACAAATGCCCGATCCACTGTGGCTCACGCCTGTCGAGGACGGTGTGTTCGCGGGCGAAAAGATCACACCGATAACATCCTGTGCGCTGTATGTACCGCGCGGAAAAGGTTCGTTCCCGTCGGTTATGGTCATGCTGGGAGTGCCTGCGGTTGTGGCCGGGGTAGGGCGGATCGCAGTTGCGACGCCGCCGGGGCCGGGTGGTGAATGCGATGCGGCGACACTCGTCGCCGCGCGCAGGTGCGGTATCGGCGATGTCTACAGGGTCGGCGGTGCGCAGGCGGTCGCGGCTTTCGCATACGGCACGAAAAAGATTCCGAAAATGGACAAAATTATCGGTCCGGGCAGTGGCTATGTGACGGCCGCGAAGAGGATGCTGTTCGGCATCATAGATGTAGGTCTGCCCGCCGGACCCAGTGAATCGATCATACTCGCGGATGAAACAACAGACCCGGACATCGCCGCGACGGACCTTCTGATTGAGGCCGAACACGGTCCCGATTCCGCCGCGCTTCTTGTCACGGACTCGGAGAAGCTCGTCGGGCAGGTTGCGGCGAAGCTGCCCGCGCTCATTGAAAAACTGCCCGAACCCAGACGCACTTTCTGCCGCACCGGACTCTCGAAATACGGCGGCGCGGTCGTCACAGGAAACATTGACGAATCGGTCCGATTTGTTAACGATTTCGCGCCCGAGCATCTCGAAGTGCTGACTTCCGACCCGTTCGACACTATGCTGAAAATCGACAACGCGGGCGAGATGCTCATCGGCCACAACACGCCGATCACGCTCGGCAACTACTGCCTGGGTGTCGACGCGATACTGCCGACAGGTGCGTTTGCAAGAACTTTTTCGGGCGTAACGGTTTATGATTTTCTCAAGCGCACTTCCATCGGATATTGCACCGAAAAAGGTTTCGATGCGCTGGCTCCCACCGCCCGCACACTTGCCGAATATGAAGGATTCCCGGCGCACGCCGCGGCGATTGTGAAAAGACAGCAGAAAAAAACGGATAATAAGAACAGGTAAGAAGTGTTTCGTGCTATTGCAGCGATGGCTGAACCACAAGACAAGAGAAAAAGGTGATGAACTATGTCGGGCGACAGCGCAATTAGAGTAAAGAGAACGACTGCGGAATCGGCTATCGAACTGAAGCTGGCTCGCGCGGAGAGAGACCCGGATTACAAGAAAAAAATCGACACTTCCCTCCAGTTCTTCAACCACATGCTCGAGACGATAGTGTGGCGCGCCTGCATGAATATCGAGATCAAAGTCGAACTCGAAGACTTCAAACTGACACATGTGATATGTGAAGATGTGGGGCTTGCACTGGGCGAGGCGCTGCTCGAACTTTTCAACCGTGAAGTGAGCAGCGGAATAAACGGTTCGGGGTCGGCCACGGCATGTATCGACGAAGCGCTCGCCGGGGCGACATTGAGTTTCGAGGAGCGCGCGCTGCTTGTTATCGACAGCAAACTCGTGGACGGCCAGGAACTGGTGGAAGATATGCAGCAGGCGGACCTCGCGGCGTTTTTCGAGGGCATTGTGCAGGGCGCGCGCGCTACGTTGCATCTCGACCTGATCAAGGGGAAGAATCCCCACCATATATGGGAAAGTGTTTTCAGGGCGTTTGGCGAATCTCTGCGCGTCGCCTTCGAACCGTGCCGGTGGCGTCGCGGCACCACACCGGGCGTCAAGGGCGTTGTTTCCATCGAAAAGCAGTAGACAGGCTGGACCGCAAATGAATATTCATGAGAAGAGAAGCAAATTCCGCAATGTCGAAACCGTTATCTTTGATATGGACGGTGTTATCACCGGCGAACGCGAATACTGGAATTCCGCAGACCTCACTGTTCTTGAACTGCATTACAGCAGGCAGTTTCTCGGCCTGAAAGACAGTGCTATGTGTACGGTCCTCCACAAGCCGGGCGTGTCGGTGGAACTGAAAAATTTTGTTTCCGAACCATTTGCGGCTTTCCTCAAAAACAACGGGATCAACACAAACTGGGACCTCGCCTACTTCTCGGCTGTGCTGTACCTGATCGATTACATAGCCATGATCCGCGACAGCGCCGGGGTCGAGAGAATATTCAAAGCGCCCATTACTGATGAAACTTTCAGTTCGCTGGGAGAACTCCTGCCCACAAGAAATCTGAGCGCGGAACATATAGACAACGTATCGGCGTTTTTTATGAACTTCAGGGAAAAACGGATCGCCGCGCGGGGCGAACTCTCTCCTGATGAGGCGCCCGAGCGCCGCGCTGAAATGTTCGAAGCGGATATAAACGCGTGGCGCTATGAGCGCACCGGTCTTGACGCGCCTGTTTTCAAGCGTGGCGACGATCTCTGGCAGCTTTGCACAACACTTTTCCAGGAATGGTATCTCGGCGATTCTATGTTCAGCATGAGCGGTACGGAAAAACTGAGCAATATGCCCAAAGACGGCATGATCTGGTTCGAAAAGCCGATTATCCCCGTCAACAGGATCATCTCGACACTTGCCATGCTGAAAGAAGCCGGCTTGACATTCGGTGTGGCCACCGGCAGACCCTATGACGAAATAATGATCCCCCTGCACAAGTGGGGGCTGCTGAACTTCTTCGATTCACGACGCATGGGCACGCACAGGGAAATCGCCGAAGCCGAAGCGCATATCGCGGAAAGCGGCGGGACTGCTAGGCTTGCAAAGCCGCATCCCTATATCTATCTGCGTGCTATTTTCCCCGGCAGGAGTATCGACGAACTCCTCGCAATGCCGCTCCCCATAGACAGAGACCTCGGCGAGAAAACAGTCATCGTGGGCGATTCGCTCAGCGATCTAATGGCAGCACGCGTCATCGGCTGTCGCAGCGCGGTCGTCATGACCGGCGTCATCGATCTCGAAACCGTGCGCCTTATGAAAACCTACGAACCGGATTTCGTGCTCGAAGACATTACCAACTTCGAAGACCTCCTGTGATTGCAGGCGACCTGAAAAAAACGTTTACAGAAATATCATAGTGAAAACGATTCTGCTCATTTCATCGACTCTTTTTCAAGGCTTTCCAGCAGGTTTCGCATATCTTTATCATCGAAATTAGTACCTATGAAATATATCCGGCCAAGAGAAGTCGAGTTTATTTTCGTATGAATATCATCATGCGATGCCATAATCGCTATCGGCAGTTTCCCGAACCTGTTGCGGATCAGGCGTGCAATGTCGATCACGCCCATCTCCACTTTCTCCGAATACAGAACGACACTGTCAAAGTTATCGACGTCATCGAGCAGCGTCTTTATCGCTTCGATCCCGCTATCCTCGAATACGGCATAAACTCCCGGTATCCGGCCTACTATTCCTTTTATCGCGTCTCTAATATAAAGGTCTTCAATTGCAAAAAGCACTTTGCTCACAGGCATTTCCTATTCTATAGTCAACAGTTCCAACCTATGCCCTGTCTCCAGCAAATATCCTGCCACATGAAGGATACGAAAAATTTCCCAAAAGACATTATGTCGAAAGCCTTTTCGTATCACGATTCCACCGTTAACCTTTCTGAATTATCTGTAAACAGTGGATATATGGATAAAAGATAAAAGAACAGTTCGTTTGTATGGACTTGCATACACTTCGACGATCACAGCCGACAGGGAAACACTTGATGTCCAAGATATCGGGAATGCAAACCGAATCTGAATCAGCAATGGATTGACACGGCGGCACTGCTCCGTAAAAATAGGGGTTGACGGTGACTTGAATGACGGGAGAAGCGCCGAATGATCAATTATTATCAGATACTGGAAGTCGCGGACTTCTCGTCCGGGCAGGCGATAAAAAAAGCTTACAGGACAAAGTGCAAACAGTATCACCCCGACAGGGTCAACAGCCTGGGCGGCAAGCTGGTGGATGTCGCGCGCCGGGAGATGACGATAATCAACAGGGCATACGAAGTGCTCACAACAGCCGGTCGGCGGGAGAAATATGACGAATGGCTGAGGAATGCCGGAAAACAGGGCGCTCTGCGAACCTGCCGGCATTGCGGCATTGATTTTCTGCCGCGGAGCGACAGCGAATATACCGGAATATGCCCGGTCTGCAATGAAATATCACGCGAGGCGGAGAAAAGCGACCCCCGGCAGGGTGAACCCGTCGATCCGGAGTCGCTGCTGCGCAATTGTTTCATCGTGCTGCACCACTTCACCGCTGCCGCGGTTCTCACAAAATTCACGCCGACAATAAACATAATCGTCAATAATGAGCGCATAAAAATCGCAGGTCCGCCCGGCCCGCTCGAGATGCACTTCAAGAACAGGCAGCTTTTCGACATGATACAGCACGACTCCGCCGCGAGAAAACACTTCTGGAGCCACAAACACAACATCGGCAAAGTCACCTTCTCCAAATCGCATCCCGTCGAATGCGCCGCTTCCGTTTGGAATCTTCTTAATGAATTGCTGAATAGAAATGTAAAATTCGAGTACTGCCGCATTGCAATCAACAATGATGAATACGCATCATACGAGAATGTGCTTAATCAGTGCGTACTGGTGGTTGCCGCCAAGCTGAGCACATGGACTGCCTCGAAATTGTTCTCGCGGCATCACAGGAACCTCGCGGCGGCAATGATGGACCATGAGTGCAGCGTACCCGACCCATTCTATACGATCATGGCCGGGCAGACCGGCTCGAACATCGACGAAGACGACTTCAACAGGATTGTCAGAGAAAAGGAGGACCTTGCGGCTCGCGTCACAGACACTGAAGAGGAACTAAATCACTTCCGAAACAAGCTGTACGAACAAAGCTCCATGCTCGAAATTCAGAAGGTTCTGATAAATGAACTGAGCGGAAAACTCGAAGCCGCCGTAAAAGAAAACGAGCGCCTGAAAAATGATTATGCGCGGCGGCAGGCGGAGGCGGCACATAAGATGGAAAGAAAGCTTGCCGGAGCCACAGCCCTTGTCGACGAACGAAACAAAATGTTGCGGGTGCAGGAAAAACAACTGGCGACACAGGATAAAAAGCTGGAGAGATGGAAAAAGGAATTATACGAAAAAGAAGATATGATCAGCCGGATGTCCGACGAATCGGAGAAACTGAGGTGTCTGGCGGTGCAGGCATTCGAACAATATGGGGAATATGTGCCTGAAATACCCGAGGAAAAAATACGCGCGATGGACGTGGTGTTCATCCTCGAAAACATGGAGCGCGAAATCCGGCATCTGCGCGAAAAAAACGACAAAGATACGAACAGCCGAAAGAAACGACACACTGTATCAGACGTGCTGCCCATACACCTGCACAAAAGGCAGGATCATTGATCGGCTACAGTTTATCAGGGGTAATCAGGGGTCAGTCCTTATATACTCTTCTGAGGCAACTGATGAAGAAACCGCCGGAAAAAGTATTTTCGGCGATGTCCACCAGCACAAACGCCTTCAGCATGGTGTATGCTCTCGTAAACAGCGACACCGACGTGATTTTCCTCGTCGAAACAAATATAGATTATTTTAACATCGTCAATCCGTCACCGGCTAAAAAAAATCCGGAAGCTCGTGTGCGCTGAACCTCAATATCATGTCCGTGATGGGAGCAGGTTTTCTTTCAGCCACTATTTAAACATCACTCTTGTCGGCATGGAGAAATCGACATAGCTGAACTCGTCTTTTTTCACGCCCCGGACTGTACCCGTGTGGGCGATCACAAGCAGTTCATTTACTTTGTCGGTGCCCAGCGCGAGGCGGTCGATCTTCATGAACAGAAACGGGCCCTCCGCCGAGCATGTCGCGGATTTCGTATCGAGGATGTATTTGTTGTCCGCACCGAGTGTGATGATGCCGCACGGATCAATGAATCCGGGCGCAGTCTCGCCCTGCGGCATGTAACGAACGATGATGCCGTTGTGAGGGATACGGTCTTCAGTGGCCGGCGCGATTTTGTTCGGAAGCATGAGGACGAAAGCGTATTGATGAAGCATGATGGGCGTCAGGCTGCCGGGGCTGATCTCGCGCTGCACGGTCATTGAAAGATAAATATATTTGTCGTCGTAGCCGATGTATGAAGCGATCATGTCGAGATCGTCGCCGGCGGTGTATGGCATGTCGTCCACGGGCGGTTCGTCCTGTGCTATCTGGATCATGCAGCCTGCCGGGGTTTGTTTGGCGAGGCATGAGTCGAGTTTCTTGTCCTGGAGTTGCACACAGCTTGTGCGCCACATCGCCGCTGCGGCGGGCCACGCGCTAACTTTGCAGGGCACCGTAACCGCCATCCTCAGCTTTTCGTCTTTCGCCCTTAAAGCAACTGTCGGTGCGCCGCCGCCGATGTCCGCCGAGGCGGACCATTGCGTGATCTGTCCGGCGCGCGCCGCCTCATTGTTCAGTTCTACGGCTTTCCATGTTTTTTCCTTGTTTGTCGACATCTGCGCGCCGACCGCGATAATCGGGGCCTTCTTCCCATTCTCGCTGTATCCCGGCTCTGTTTTCAGTTTGATCGTGACACGTCTGCCTGCGTCCGAAGATTGCGTTTTTACTGTAACAGACGCAAAATACGGCGGCAACTGGTCGCGCATCATGTTGGATATTTTCCTGACGATGTTACCGGGCAGCAGCGAGGGCGGTTCTTCATCGCCTGTTTCTTGAGCTGCCGCATATATCGGGATTGAAAACCAAACGCTTATTATCAGGATTATTCCTAATAACTGTTGTGTCGATCTGTTAGTTTTTTTCATTTTCACCCACTTATTTCGTAAACCCGCATATTTCACCAATGTGGGCCAAAAACCGGTTTCATCCGTATACCATTATTATGATACGTCCCACTCGATTCTTACAACATTCGTTATGAATCATTGCTATGACTTAAATCAAAGACACGCCTTCGGCGGTAGGCGAGTCGAAACCGAGAATTTTCGCGGCAGTCGGCACACAATCTACCAGAGAGGCCGAGCGGATTGTCTTATCCGGTATGTCAGGCCCGGCGACGACAAGCGGTATGAGCGAATCCTCGAAACGCAGGTTGCCGTGCTCGCCCGCTTTCAGTTTCTCTCCGTAATAGCAGCCGGTCGAGTAGTCAAGCAGCACGATCAGGTCGCCGGACTTCCCGCAGTTGATTCCACGCAGACGGCGGACAGCGTCCGGGTATATGTCTTCTTTCCCGTCGAAAAAAGTTTCGAGCGGCACGAGGCCGCCGTTGTCGTATACTTCATACTCGGCGCCCATCTCGCGGCGAACGAGGATTACATCGACAAAGGGATGCGGCGAAGCGTTTTGCGCGGCGAAGGCTTCGGCGACCGGAATCAGGTCTTCCTCGAAGCGGGGCGCGTCGAGCCAGTTATTTGTGCCGCGGTTCATCAGGTGCACCTGGGCCGCGCCCGCCTCGGTGCAGACAACTGCCGTGTCGCCTTCCCGCACATCTTTGCCGTTGAAAAGTGTGTAACCGCCGCCCGGCACCGCATCAAGTATGTTCGACAGTATCTCCATATTGATATTAAAGCCATTTTCTCTTTTGACCTGTGCCTGTCCGTGATCCGATGTGACAATAAAGAAAAGGTCTTCGAGAGGCGTGTGCTTTTCCAGTTCTGCGACGAACTCGCCGAAGAGCGGATCGACAATATTCCTGAAATATTCGTCCTGTGTATCCGCGCCGTTCTCGTGGCTGTTGTTGTCGTGGCCGGATTCATAGAAGACCGTGAGATCGGGCAGTTCGCCCGCACGGCGCAGTTCTTTGAAGAAGTGCGCGAACGTGACACGATCCCACCGGACATTGTGAACGAGTTCCTCGTGGCACAGAGCGAAAATGATCATCTCGGGGCGTGACGGGCGCGTCCACTTGTCCGCGCCGCGGCTGTACTGGTTGAAATGGTTCCAACTCGAAAGTCCCTTTTCGCCCGCCATCTCATATATGGTTTTTATATTCTTGCTCATATCGTTATTTGCATACATCAGTTCGGGGCGTTCGGGCAGGATGATCGTGGGTAGCCCGAACAGTCCGAAACCATAGACCCCTGCGGCGGTCTTAGCGGAAGTATACTTGCGGTACAGAGGCGGGGTAGCCGCGCGGTCGAACCAGCTGTTGCCCACAATGCCGTGTGTGGAGGGGAAAGTGCCGGTGAACATGGACGCCTGGCAGGTGAGTGTCACGGCGGGAAACACAGTTGCCGCTCGCTCGATACGTATGCCCCTTCCTGCTATCCTGTGCATATTAGTGCCCGGATCGTCGAGCACATCATATAAAACTTCCGGCCTGATCCCGTCGATATCGATGAACACAAGTTTTTTCTTTGACATAAGCTATCCTTTGTTTTATGTATCGCGATCTGTATATGTTCTGCAATCATATATTGTATAATCGCCGTCGGGCGTATAGTTGAAAATCGAAGAGGCCAGATACTGACCCAGCGTAGCCGGAACCCAAAAAGTCGCATTTTCGTGCCCAAACAAATGCGGTTTGAGCACGGCACACGGAGCACGGCACACAGGGGTTTTTGTCGTTCCGGGGATCCGACCCGGAACGCAGGGGCTGAACGCTCCATGTTCACCATATCATCTTGCTTAGCGACACCATATTATCGCTTACAGCGCGATAAGGACCTGCGTACTTATGTATTGTGTATAAGCACGTAGATTTGCAATCGGTTCATCGTCCGATAAAAACACCCAGTCCGTTCGAGACACGTCGCGAACTGCCTCCGCTGGGGCGGTTCACGAGTTCACCTTTTATCACCATGGCGCTCGAGCCGCCGCCGTCCATCCCGATAGCATTTATCGCGCCGATCGACCTCATAAACTGCGCCATTTCGGCATAGGTGACCCCCACGCTGTATTTCGGCTGCCGTCCATCCGCCACCACGAGCATCAGCCTGCCCTCGAGCGTGCTTCCGACCGCTGTGAGCGGTATCCTGTGCCGGACACCCATCTTCAACTTTTCTTTAGCCGACTTATCGACGACTATCCGGCCTCCGCGAATCAGCAGCGGTCAGCCCGTGAGCGCGTTGTATACGTCGAGCCAGGCGGGATCGACAACGAAGTAGAGTCTGACCTTATCACCTGTCGAAAGCCGGTTCGCATATTTCTTATTCTCTCCGTGCAGGGAAATAACAAAACCGTTGCCGGGAATTACCGAATCGCCTTTGCTCGTGCCGACCACAATGTCGTTCGATACTATTATCTCGATGCCGTGCTGGTTTGTGCCCGTCCGGTCGGCATATTCAGGAGAATAGACAAGCGCGTCGTTGTTGCAGCGCTTCCTGTTCATACCCTTGAGTTCGAAATAGTCGCCTGTTTTCTCGATATAGATGATACCTTTTGTCGTCGGATACCCGAAGAGCGGGATTTTCCTTGCCGTGAGTCCGAACGCACTCCGGTTTTCATGCGAAAAATATACAGTGCGCCCCTTGCTCATAATAAAACCGACAGGGAAAGGATTCTTGTCGGACCTGTTGAAAAACGAACCGTTGATCGCAACGATCGCGCCCGTTCGCCTGGCCATCGCGGGAACAGTCTCGAGGCTGTCGAGCCTGTCGTTCGCGAGAATGGGCCTGATGTCGATGCGCGGGTCTGTAAGTGATACCCAGACAACGAAGATATGAAGCGGTTTTTCCTCGACCTTAAGCTTGTAGTGCGAATAAAGCACCCCTTTTGTAATCTGTTTGTCCCATCTGTCCAGTTGCCGTATTTCGGCAGCCTGCGAGGTATACATTAAAGAACAGATTGTAAGAAAAACCGCTATGAAAATTGCAATGTTGATTTTAAATCTTATTAAGAGCATAATTACCTGCATTATTATAGTTAATACAATCGGGAGTTGAAAACAACTTATGGAAAGAAAAATTCCGGCACTGACGGTGGACATTGTTATTCCCATTGACGGAAAGATAGTACTTATCAAGAGAAAAAATGAACCGTACAAAGGCAAATGGGCGCTGCCGGGCGGATTCGTCGATTATGGCGAACGTGTGGAAGCCGCCGCAGTCAGGGAGTCGCACGAGGAAACGAACCTGGATGTCGAGCTTGTCGGATTACTCGGCGTCTACTCCGATCCCGCTCGCGACCCGAGGGGGCACACAGTGTCTGTTGCATATATCGCAAATAAAATCGGCGGCGAACTCGAAGGCGCGGACGACGCAGCCGCAGCCGCACTTTTCGCGCCGGCCGAGGCTGTCGATCTCGCTTTCGACCACGATCACATTCTCAAGGATGCCCTCAGCGCACTCGGCAGGCTCGGCAGGCTCTGAAACACGCACGGGTTTTAATCGAAAAGAATTCCACGGCGCTTGCTCCGGGGTAGTTCATTACACTCCTGTTTTTCGGTATTCATCGTGCTGTAAACGATACAATTCTATCGCAACGATTATTATGAACGCAGACGTTCAGTCTGCACGTTACCTGCCGGATACGGTGGTAACGACGGAAGAGAAAGTCATGGATTATCAGTGCAAATCCGCATGATCTTTGTCCGGGATTTTTCCCTTTCCGGCCCATTCCGGTTTCTGTTTTGCCGAGTTGGGACGCGCAATATACAACCGCTGTGTTGCGATTGGCGTACCGGAACCGGCAACCCCCAAAATCGCCGATTTGCCGGGAATCGACAAATTCATTTACCTTACAAGAATAATTACATAGAATACAGTCTGCACTTTGTTCCGGTACAAACAGCTTTTTGATGGCCCGATCGCGGTCGAATCAAAATATTGCAGTTGGTGCCGATGATTGAAAAGAAGGAAGCGAATGAATCTCGCTAGTGTAGTTAAACAATCCGCAGAACGGTTTCCGGATAAGACAGCTATCGTGTTCTACGACCGGCGCATCACGTATGCGGAATTGTGCGAGCAAACAATGAAATTCGCGTTTTACCTGCACAAAGCGGAGATGGGGCCGGGGAAAAGGGTAGCTGTCGTGCTGCCGAACATACCGGAGTTCCCGGTGGCGTTTTATGGCGCTCTCGCTTCAGGCGCGGAAGTTGTCGCTGTAAACCCTCTGTATACAGCCAGGGAAATGGGCTACATGTTCGAGGATGCCGGTGTCGGACTGATAGTGACACACCCGCTTTTCGACGAGGCGATTCTGAAAGCCGCCGGCGGCAGGCAAATTATCTATGCCGATAATATGGGTGACCCGTCCCGCACTGATATCAAGTCGATACTGCGGGAGACACATTCGACACTCGACCCGGTGGAGAAAAATCCGGACGACACCGCACTGATTGTATATACAAACGGCGTAGGCGGCTGTTGCCTTGGCGCATGCCTCACTCACGGCGGGCTGCTGGCAAACGCACGCGGCGCCCTTCAGTCTTCTTCCATAACAGAGGCCGATGTCTTCCTGACCATCCTTCCCCTCTACCATGCGTTTTCGCTCACTACCAGCCTCAACCTTCCCATCATGCAGGGCGCTACAATATTACTTCACGAAATGTTGAACATGGATCGCCTCGAAAAGGATATTCTTAAAGAGAATGTGACTATTCTCATTGCCGTTCCAACCATATTAAGAAGGTTTACCGATAAATTCGGCAGCGAGGGAAACCCATACCCCGCAATGCGAGCATTCATTTCCGGCGGCGGCGCACCCATGCCCGGACTCCTTGCCGATTTCGAGAATGCTTTCGGCAGAGAAATCTACCAGGGCTACGGCGCTACCGAGGCAGGCCCTGTCATAACATTCAACCCTCTCGATGAAAATGGAAACAGGAAAGATACAGTAGGGCCGCCGCTGTACAATCTACAAGTAAAAATCATAGGCAAAAACGGCGATGCGCTTCCGACAGGCTCTGAGGGCGAGCTTATCGTCAAGGGCGAAAATGTAATGAAAGAATATCTCAATCAACCGGCGGCGACAGCCACTTATCTTAAAGACGAATGGTTCTACACAGGTGACATAGCCTTCTTTGACAAAGAAGGCTACGTTCATCTCACCGGACGAATGAGGCGAATGGTTATCGTCGGCGGATTAAATGTGTATTGCACCGAGGTGGAATCCAGGATGATGGAACATCCTGCCGTGAAAACCTGCCGTGTCTTTTCGACACCAAGCGACCTCCTGGGAGAAAGTCCGGCTGCTGAAGTGACCTTACGCCACGGCATGGAAGTTACCCGCAATGAACTTCAGCGATTCTTGAGGAAATCTCTCGCGGCCTACAAAATACCCAGGGATATTGCTGTTTGCACAGAAACCACTGATGGCTGATGATGTCGGTTACTGTTGTTTTTATTACAAAAAATATGTTGAGCAATCCGGCGCAGAATGATAGAATAACCGTTATTCCCTGTAAGATCGTGTATATGCCAATTGGGAAAATATAAATTCGAGCCGATTGCAGGATTCTTAACGGACGAGCCCACAGGTCAACGCAAACCGTGTATGGCAGAATCAGAGTTGTTCAATCGGTGCCAAAATCATCCGACAAATTATTTATGGAACCAGGAGCGTTTGACCGTAACAGGCGTTCCGGAACAAAGCGTATATTTCAATATATTGTCGCGATGGTTTTTTTCAGGACGGTAAAATGCGATATATACAAATGGTACAAAAGACAGTCATGTTTTCGTTTATTTCACTGATTGCTCTTTTGGCAATTCTTTTCCTGTGCCCGGCCTCGAATGCGGCTGCGGCAGAGCTGGCGGCAACAACGGCAACAGCAACATCACCAGCAGTAATTGTCCGGCAATTCAGAGAAGCCGCGACGAAGCTCAAAAGCGCATCCTATGTCGAATACAGGTCCGATTACGCTGATAAATTCGTTGCTTCGCGACATAAGAAAGCACTCGAAGCTTATAAGCCGATCCTTGACAAAATAAGCCTGGTCACAAGAAAAAAGTATACGATGGATACCTCGGTCGGCGGCTATCGCGAAACAGAATCGCACGTAATGTTCGTAAAACCGTTTCTGATGCAAGTAAAAATGGTAAAAAACGATTATATCCCTGATTTCCTCCAGGGTGCCACTGCGATTTACAGACCGGACATCAACCCCGGTGAAGCTTCCCTTAAAGAACCGTTTCTCGGACTGGTGTTCAGAAAATCTGTTAATGTGGACAGTGCCGTCACGATGGTTATCAACTGGACGTTCGACATGCTGGAACTCGACTGCATGCAGGCCAACGGCGGCAAAATGACTTCGGCCGGCATCGAACAGGTTGGCGGCAGAGACGCCTATCGAGTCGACTTCGACATCAACAATAACACTGTTCCATGGAATATGGATTGCTCGGCGGAAAAGTACGGCATACCGGCCGAAACTTACGGTCAGATGAATCTCGAACTGGGAATGATGAACAAAAGATTAAAGGAATACAAAGGTAAAAAAGCTGTGTTGTCACTCTGGTTCGACCCGGAAAACCACCTGACGATAAGGAAAGAGGTCCGTTTCGGAGATATTGTCGCAATAAAATCAAGGAAAGAAAATATCGTGTTGAATAAAGTGAAAAAGAAAAAAATGTTTAAAGTCAGAAAGCCGTAACTTCGGGTGGACCCTGGGAACGAACAGCGGAAACGACACGAAGTGCAGGTCGCGTTCACCGTCCCGCACCTTAAATATGAAGAGCGTTTTCATGCACAAAAGAAAAATATTATACCCGGCACACAGGTGGGAATAGGAATAGTTTCTCGCTCAACCGCTGAGGCTCTTTTCGTAAATTACACCTTCAATGCGTTTCCCGTCATACTCTTTAGCAAGTGTATTCTTCAGCCTGAAGCCATTTTTCTCGAAAGCGCGTCGAGAAGGCACGTTCCCTTTCGCTGTCCATGCCCACAGCTTCTCAAGTCCGGCATCACGCCCCACCTTCTCCATCACCGCGATCAATTCCGTGCCGATGCCCGTGTTTTTTTTCGCGGCGAAAAAAGTCAGTTCGCCGCCCCTGTCCGAATTTAACGCAATCGCTCCGGCTACTGTGCCGTCTTCCACGATACATCTCACTTCTATACCCGCCTGCGCAAGCCATTCCCGTGTGTCTTCGACAGTCATCATCGACGAAATCAGAGCCTTGTAGTTCCTGTTCCTCAGTTCGACATATTGCACGACATACTCGGGCACTTCCCTGAGATTGATCAATTCCGCCTCGAATATTTTATGTCGTTTCATTTATTCCGCATCCTTCCTGGATATGACCGTGGAATAATTTCCGCTCAAGAACAAAAATTCATGTCCTCGAATGTCACCGGTCCGGGCGACATCGAGGGCTCATAGCCGCCCTTTCTGAAAGTCTCTTTCGTCATAAAATAGCCGTGCCAGCCGTTGCAGCAGGTAAGCAGCAGCGAAGGTGAATCAAAACAACTCAACATTTTTTCTCCAAGGCATGTCAGCACTTCACCCGGGAATGTCGCTCCTCTAATATCGCCGATTGTCAACAGGCCGTATTCAATGTCGATTGTTCCCGGCTTGCCGCTGAATCGGCCCGTCCATATCGGGGAGTTGATCAAACCCGACAGCAGTTTCCTTATTGTTACCCTGTATGTACGGAATTCGATCTCCAACCGTGCGGATTCAACTGCATCTGCATTTACGACAGCGCTTTTTATTGCCGCCGCGCCTTCCTCCGCAAGCCTGTAAATGTCGGCAACTGTTCCGTTCTGCTCATAAGTGTTTTTGCCCGGAATGTCGGGATTCACATCGCCCTGGTCGCGCGGCGCGAAAAGTGTCACGCCGCCGCATATCGAATCGATTTTTCGGCATAGCGCGCCGGGCAGGTCGGGGCTGAGCAGTGTCGAAGATTTCGGCAGCACGACACCGTGACATGCGAGATTCACAAGCGTTGCGATTGTTGCGCCATCGTTTCGCCACTGTAGCACAGTGAAATCGTGGTCATAACTTTCCTGTCCGTATTCTCGTCTTCGCGGTATTCCCAGTTTGTGGCGGCCTGCGCCCGCAAGCATAGTGGCCGGTGCTCTGCTTTCCCATGCACGCACTGCCGCCCTGAACACGCCGCGCCTGATTTTAAGGTAGTACTCGGGCGGTATGCCGCCGAAAATGAAAGTCAGATCAGGCCCGGAATGTGTATGTGTCGTCACGATAAATATCCGGTCAGGCGGCAGCGGCACCTTCCGCGAAATCTTTTCACGCCAGCATCGCGCCGCAAGCGGGCTTACCAGGCAAGTGTCGATCACGACAAACAACATACCACTGTAATCATCGCCTATTGCCAGAGCGCGCGCCTCGATGGGCGCTTCGAGTTCGACAGCAGACCTGCTCGGCATGTAGCCCGACATACGGATGCGCCTTTTATTGATAAAGTCCGGGGAGATATCCTCGACAGCCGCGCCCGCCGGCGTTGCTCCTTCATTGTTCATCTCTTTTTTCGACATAACTTGATTATAACACCTTTATCCGGCGGACTCATTTGTATTCAGTCGCGCTGCAATGCCGTCTTCGTTGATCTCAAAGAGGAGAAAATCATTTCCGGTTCGCGAACAAAAGTAGGGTCCGGCGATGAAATTGATATTCCCGATGTTTCCGCCGCCGAACTTTTCCGTGTGTGTGTGTCCGCAGATAACAGTAATATTTCTGTCCTGCGGGCCGATGTTGTGTATGTTAAGAATATCGACGAACCTGTCGCGATCATGTACATAATCGAGGTCGTCGCGATCCGTGATCGACACATCGTGGTGCATAAGCATAATCTTGTGCATGCCGTCGAACCGGCCTGAGTCGAGCAGGGTTTCCAGCCTGTCGAGTTGTTCGGGTCCGAAAAGGCCCTTCGACGGACCTTGCAATGGAGCAAGCCCCGTGTCCAGTCCGAACACAACAAAGTCGCCGCCGATCTCTTTCACATAAGGATAGTATAGGTCGGAGTCAGACGGCTCTGGTGTCGGCGGCAGGAAATTCTCGAAGATATTTTTAAATTTCCTGATGAGTTTGCGCCTTTTTTTCAGCATGTATACCTGTGCATATTCGTGATTGCCGGGTACGACTGATATTTTGCGGGAATCGTAGTCGGCGAGCGCTTCAATTACGGATTTATATTCGCTGTCGCGGCCCATATCCGTGATGTCGCCCGCAATAAAAACCTGCTCGGCCCGATCCATATATTTATCGAGAATACCGCGGAGTCTTTGCATCGTTTCGGCGGCGGTTTTCAGTTGATTGCGGAAGCGGAATATCGAATCGAGTTTTATCCTGTCGAAGAAATCATTCAGGTCTCTTGCGATTTTCCCTTTTATCGGCAGGTCGTCGCCTTCGCCGGAACAATGAATGTCGGCCAGTATCAGGCCAGTGAATTTCTTCTTGATCATTTATCAGTTGCCTTAGCATGGATTGGTGAAGTAAGCGGGCTGAAAAAGAACGCACAAAACCCGGCCCCGAGAGGCCGGGTCTGCAATGTTCAGTCCTATATAATCACACATCGGGCCGATGGTTAAGCAACCCGAAAAAGAATAACCGCGCCGGGTCGGCACTCCCTGCGCGTAGTAACGACTATCACTACGAACCCGATCCGGTGTGTACCATCTTGGGAGAAAGTCCGTTGTAAATGGCGTCGAGCAACGGCACAGTCAACAGAGGCAGCGCGTTGGCCTGCTGGAAAGTCAAGGATAATGACTGGCTCTTGATCAACTCAGCGGTATTCTGAGTAATTTCGACAGCCATATCAGCATCGGTGATTCTCGATTTGCCGCCGGCAATATTGATGTACTGGTTGTTGAGATCGTCGATGGTGTGTTGGAGCGCTACGTCCTGAGCGCCGATTTGTGTACGCAGTTCGTTGAGCTTATCAAGCTTGCCGTCCACATCTGAAATCGTGTCCTGCGCGTATCCGAGATACCAGCCGCTGGATGCGTTTCCACTCGGATTGGGCGGCGGGTTGTACTCGGTTCGCCAGGCAAAGAAATATGTAGCCAGATCGTCCAGTACAATATTGACCCGGTTTGCTGTATCGTTGTCGGCTCCCACCTGGGCCACCTGGCCATTGGCAAAACCGCGCTGTAGATCATCCACGATTCCTCCGCCCGTACTGTCAAAGATGTTCTTCCCATTGTAATTGAGAACGGGGGTTTGCTGCTGTCCCGGGTTGGGAAATTCGGTGAACATCCTGTAGATGCTGTACTTCATTACCTCGCTCTCCTTGTGGAGTTCCATGTTGTCGTGAACAAGCGGCACTGATCCCGCCACACCTGTGGGATTGTTTGTGAGTGTCGCCTGATTCGCGAGGCGGACATTAGTGTCCCTGATATCCATCATGATATTCTGGATATCATCAATAAAACTATCCACGAGACGCAACATGTGGATAGTGTCCTGCGAGTTGCCAATTGCCTGCCGGATACCGTGGAGTTGCGCATTCATCCCCTGAGAAATCGCCAGCCCCGACGGGTCGTCCGCAGCTCTGTTGAGCTTGGAACCACTCGAAAGGCGCTCGGTTCTCTCGTTCAGACTCAGTTGATTTGCGCGGGTAGCGTACTGTGTAAAAAGCGCACTGATATTGGTGTTAACGGCGATCATAATCCTACCTCCTTGTAGAAATCGCGCGAAACTAAATTATTCCGCAACCATGAAACAATAGTTATATGCTGTATATTGCTTGCGCCTGCCGACATCCCAGTTTAAGGATGAGCGCACGCTATACGGCATTCACCATATTTCACGGCAACGCTATCATCCGGCGCGGAATCCCTTCCACACTCGGACGGCTGTTATGTTGTAGCCGACGATAGCCGAAAGCGCGATATAAACATATACGCAATTTTCGGGCTTCGCCGACACATCCAGCTTACTTATTCAATCGGTACATATTCTTGAAAACTTTAGCAATGCGGAAAAAACGAAAATGCCATGTATTGGTGTTGCAGGGGAATTCCATTGTCGTTTCGCTTGTAAATATTATGTTTTCATTGTTCCCGCCCTCTTCAGTGTCAGCTCTTCGAATGAATGTTCCGGCGTTCATAAAAACTTCATTTTCGCGATTAACTATATATCACGAGATCATCGAAAGTGTCTATTTCACTGTAAACTCCTCGATTATCTCGCGTATCTCGAGTTCACGATTCCGCCACGAATGCTCCCGGGCCGCCGCCTTTCTTTCTTCAGCAGTGGACATCTCATTCCCATTTAATATATCGAGCGCCGCCTCGAAAAACTTTTCCGGACCTTCCGCGAATGTCACATATTCCGCAAAAGCCGCCATTTCGGCGACCGGTGTAGTGATTATCGGGGTTCCCGATGCGAGATACTCGAATGCTTTGAGCGGATTGAGGCTGTTGGTGAATTGCGTTATCCTGTGCGGAATACTGCACAGGTCGAAAGACGCGAGAATCTCGGGCAGCCGTTCGAATTTTACAGGCGGACGTATGAAAACATTCATGTGCTTATCGAGCGTCTCCATCGACTTTACATCCAGGCTGTTGGGCCCGATAAATACGATGGAAAACCTGCCTCTCGCCATCCGGGCGACTTCATCGATCAACCCTATGTCGAGCCGGTCGGAATGAAGTGTTCCCGCGTAACCGACAATCGGCCTGTTTATACCCTCGAGTTCGGCGACCGGCCCGGACTTCACGCCTTCGTAAAGTTCTATACGAACTCCATTCGGAACGATGAATGTTTCCTCTTTGAATTTTGATTTTTTATCAAAAAGCGCTTTTGAAACGGTGAAGATAATATCCGCTTTTTCGACAAGCAGCCTGTCGTCGCCCACTATCTGCTTCATTTCCTTCTCAGGCAGAGTAGCCGCCGTCCAGTCGTCCGTCACGTCATATACAACCAGGCTGTGGGGGACATGTTCGATAAAATGCACTCCGAACTCGGCTGTAATCCACATCAGGGGATTTCTGAAACCAAGTGTTTTAAGATTCTTTTTCAGCGCAACACCTATCGCTTTCATATTCATGCTGCGGCCCAACGAAAGCGAATTGGGCAGATGCTTCACCGGGTTCATTACATATATGTTATCCTCGACAACACGAATACCGGGCGGAAGCCCTCCGTCTTCCCGCACGCTTCTTTTCTTCCGCTTCTTTTTCGACGCGACTGCGGGTTCCACAAAAAGAACTTTTCGTTCGCGTGCCCATTCGTGCGCGAGGCAGTGCCGCCTGCGCCACACATCACCCCAGGTATCCCTTGCGATTATTACTACATCCCATTCAGGCATATCAACAGCTCCATTCGCCGAATTACCACCTTCTCTGTAACTGTTCTCACCGTTCAGCTATTGTGTTGTGTCAACGCTGAAATGACACTTATCCGGAGGTGCTTCCCGAGCTAAGACGGAGGACATCCACGGCATTTACTCTTCGACTTCGCACAGAGAAGAAATGCTCTTCACAGCTCTATGAATAGTTACAGATATTTGCAATCGTCATACCCTTAATTGAAGGTATCCGGGCTGAAGCGTACCTTGCATGTCGTACACTCCGTACCTCTTTATAGGGAAATCTTCAATATTACGATAACGACCGTGAGGTGCGACCTCAGGCGCTACACAGGTTGTCTCCGCTTTTTAAAACTATGTCTTCAAGTGTGCATCCTTCAAGATATGACACAATAGTGTCATTGAGTCCGCTCCACAGTGAGCGGCACTCACATCCTTCAGTTCTCATGCAGAGTTCCTTTTCAGTTATACAGTCAATAATGCTGATCGAGCCTTCAACGGCCTCAATTATCTCTAATATCGTTATCTCCGCCCCGGGCCGCGCGAGAATGTATCCGCCGTTCATCCCCCAGACACTCTTCAGCAACTTCGCGTTCTTCAGGGGTGTCGCCAGTTGTGAGAGGTAGCGCTTGGAAAGATTCTGTCTTTTTGCCACGTCCTTCAGCGGCACTGTTTCACCGTTGCTGTTCTTCATAATATCCGCCATCATCCTTACCGCATATCTCACCCTCGTATTAAGTTTCATCTTCCTCTTCCCATCCGTCTTTTTCAACTATTCATAGTATACACTCATTGTCCCTCGCCGAGAACAATATACTATAATGCGAGCACGCGACTTATAGTTGTTATCGTCAGGAATTGCGTATATGAAGTCGTGAAATGACAATAAAGTGTTCTTTTCTTTGTACATGATAATCGTAACTATACGTATGCAATTCTAAATAATAAATGCTATAGATAGCCACGGGGCGGTGACAGTGTCCTGCCGTTTTGCCGACATTCAGCGCCTGACACGACACTCGCTACCTGTCATCTGCCGACAACAGTTTTCGCAGTTGGTTGATGTCGTTGGTTGGGAATTTACACGTGAAGTTGCTGCACACGAAGGCTGTCGGACTGCCGCCGATCATTTCCTTCATTTCCGTGTAGGGAATAACGGATTCTATTTCGCCGGCGGGTTTATCTTTTGGATAGAACACAAGGATTTTGCTGGGCAGGTATTCATTGTCGACGACTTCGAGCATATTCAGCGCAAACGGGTCCGACGAGTTGCCCACAATAACGATTTCCATCGAAGGTCCGATCTCGAAGTCGAGCGCCTGGAGCATCTGCGCGAATCCGACGGGATAACTCGCTATCCCGGCCGAAAAGGCATTGATAATCTCCCGGCCCGCGCTTTCATATTCGGAGTTCATTGTCAGTTTCGCCAACTTCAGGAGAGCGAGCGCCGCGATAGAGTTTCCTGACGGTTCCGCACCGTCATAGGCATCCCTGACGGTACCTGGCAGTTGCTCATTGTCATCGGCTGAAAAAAGCAGGCCCCCGCTGTCGTCATCACGGAAAAGTTTCAGCATCAGGTCGGCGACTTTTTTCGCATCCGCAATCCATTTCAAGTCGAATGTCGCTTCGTAGAGATCGACAAGCGCAAGGTCGAGAAAGGCATAATCGTCGACAAAGCCGGGGATCCCGGCTTCACCGTCCCGGTAGCGCCTCAGCAGCCTGCCGTCCTTCCACATCCCGGACATAATGAAACCGGCCGCCTTCTCCGCGGCCTCTGCATAGCGCGGCTCCCCGAGTACGCGGGAGCCATAGGCCAGTGACGATATCATCAGTCCGTTCCAGCTTACCAGCACCTTGTCGTCAAGGGAGGGTCTGACACGTTTGCCGCGTGCGGCGAACAGTTTCTTTCGTCCCGATTCGAGTGCCGGAGCAATATTTTTCTTTTCGGACTCCGACAGTTGATCCGGGATGTGAAGTATGTTCGTTCCTCGCTCGAAATTGCCGCTTTGCGTCACGCCGTAATATTTCTCGAACGCTGCCGCGCCGCTGCCCAGAAGCGTGTCGATTTCCCCTTTCGTCCACACGTAGAACTTGCCTTCTTCGCCCTCGCTGTCGGCATCCTCGGCGGAATAGAAGCCGCCCCGCGGACCGGTCATGTCGCGGAGCACGTAATCGAAAATGTCGCGCGCGGCGTCCGCGTAGACCTGTTTCCCGGTCGCCTGATATGCTTCGAGAAAAGCGCGCGCGAGTATCGCCTGGTCGTAGAGCATTTTCTCGAAGTGGGGCACCAGCCACATCTTGTCTGTGGAATAGCGGTGATAGCCGCCGCCGATGTGGTCGTGCACACCGCCCCTGTAAATGCCGTCGAGCGTTTTTTCAGCCATCTCCAGCGCGTCCGCATCGCCGGTTCTTTTCCAATATCGCAGCAGGAACGATATCTCGTGCGCCTTTGGGAACTTCGGCCCGTCGCGGCCGAAACCGCCGTATTGCCTGTCGTAGTTTGCAGAGAAAATATCGAACGCATGTTTCAGCGTTTTTTCATCGAGTTGAACACCGGCTTCCGAGTCCTGCTTTGTCTGTACCGCCTGCGTGATGTTGTCGGCTGAAGCCTGCACCCTGTCATGATTGGATTCCCACAGGTCTGCTATTTCCCGGAGAATAGTCTTAAGCCCTTTTCTGCCGTAGTTGTCGTCGGCCGGGAAGAAAGTGCCGGCGAAGAAAGGTTTCCTGTCGGGCGTCATCACGATAGTCAGCGGCCATCCGCCGCCGCCGGTCATTGCCTGACATACTTTCATATAAATCGCGTCGATGTCCGGCCTCTCTTCACGATCCACTTTTATCGAGATGAAATACTTGTTAATAATCGCGGCCACGAGTTCGTTCTCAAACGAATCGCGTTCCATGACATGGCACCAGTGACAGGTCGAATACCCGATGGAAAGGAATATCGGCTTGTTTTCTTTCTTCGCCCTGTTGAAAGCTTCGTCGCCCCATGGATACCAGTCCACCGGGTTGTCGGCATGTTGGAGCAGGTACGGACTTTTCTGGTTTGCGAGATGGTTCTTCCCCGTGGTTTCGGCGCGGGCCTCAGCACCGCCGGGCTCGAACGCATCATAGAGAAAACCCAGCGCCGGGAGATACACATACAGATCAGAATAACGCGCGGCTGCGATTATCACGACGGAAGCGACGAGCACTGTGAGCAGAAACCACTTGTTTTTCGTATTCATGCAAACGCTCCCTTCTCCAGACACGACGGCACTTGCCGAACAGCAACCGTGCCGCGGCCCTCGTCATTTTGCCGTCACTTTATCAATCGCCTCGTAAAATGTGCCGGCCGGCTGCGCGCCGCTCAATTTGTTCCCTGTGATCTTTCCGTCTTTACGTGTGGGCGCGATCACAAAGCCGGGGGTGCCGTTTATGCCTGCGCTCCGAGCCTTGCTCAAGTCTCTGTTCACACGTTCTTTATATTTTCCGCCGTCGAGACATGAGGCAAACGCGACGGTGTCTACTCCAAGATCATCCGCATATCCTTTTATATCCGGAACAGACAACTTCTTCTGGTCATTGAACAACATTGCTCTCAACTCCCAGAACTTATCCTGGTCGGCTGCACAATAAAGGGACTGTGCGGCTTTATTCGCATTCTTGTGAAACGGAAGCGGCAGGTTGACCTGCACGTATCGCACTTTTCCGCTATCGATATACTTTTTTTTCAGAGCTGGAAATGTTGTGTCGTTGTACCTCTTGCAGTAGGGGCATTGCATGTCGGTGAACTCGACCATGGTAACAGGAGCATCGGGGTCGCCGATAGCGGGCATACCGCTTGTATCCACACTTGCCCTTATCGACTTTCCCCTGACGAATATGTTCATTGATGAAAGGATGTCCTCCCTGCTCCAGCCCGCATCCACCATCAGGCCGACGATCCTGAGAACCTTACTGCCGCCGGGGCACAGCGCGCCTTCAGTTGCTGAGTCGTTAATGGATAAGCCAGTCGCGGGGCATATATACGTTTCCTTAACTTCCTCTATCACACCTGCCGGTTTCCGGCCGTCTTTGTATTGCGCTGTGGCGGGTGCCGACTGAAAACCGAGAATAACTACCGTCGATACAGCCATGACAAGCAGTTGCAGGACACTCCTGCGTTTTGATGAATCACGATGTTTCATGTTTTTTGTCATCCTTTCCGATTTTAAGCAATGTAGTAATTCAGTTGCCTGAAACGAAGCTGTGGTATTGCAGGGTACGCGGCCTGTATTCGAATGCAGGTCCCTGGCCGTACTTCCAGTGAATTCTGCGCATGTTTCAAAAACGCACAAGTTAAAAAGTAATTTGTTTTTCGGATAATTTATGCGTGAAAAGGCCTGTGCAAAAACTGTATCGCGAACGGCAGTCCATAATATGGCCACCAACAATTACTTACGAGCCAATTGCAAAATTATGTTCGAAGCAAGGTCGAACGAAATTATTCAGAAGCAAGGCGGAGATGCAAAAT
>JAJRTR010000191.1 GCA_024278215.1 bacterium | reverse complement strand
TAAGAATAATGATTGAGGTCAGTTTCCGGAAGTTTTGTATCGCACTGCCCAATATCGAACAGCACACTGCCTGTTATAATACAGATAGGTTTAGTCGGGATACGGTGATCCCGCCCTTTGTCTGTTTCTTCTACAACATTATTTTCTTACGTCTTTTCATCGTTGATACGACACTACTCTGCTGTCAGTTCTTTAATAAGCTGCCGCAGGACATTGATGTAAAGATTGATGTCTTCTTCGGTGGTAGTAGGGCCGACGATCGCCATTTCATGCACAGGCGTAAGCATCACACCTCTGTTAGCGCAATAAACGTGGATCAGCGCCTCCATGGGACCGGTGAGGCCGTCGTTGAAAATATCTGTTTCGTTGTAGGGAACATCCGCCAGTGTCTCGAGCCCATTGCGCGGCGGTCGGGGCATAAAGCGGAATTCCACGCGGCAGCCGATTCGCGCGACATACCAGGCGAGATCAAAATCTGCGATTAGCGAAGCGATTCCCTTTTCCATTCTTTCGGCCAGTGGTATCATGCGGTCGAAGTTTTCGCGTGTGAGCACATACGAAAGCGCGGCTTTCATACCGGCGACAGCCGCCGCATTCCCCGACAGAGTGCCGCCGATGCCGAAGAAGAGGTGCCACGGCACGCGTTTTTCGAGTTTTTCCGCGATGTCGTTTGTGAAACCCATCACAGCCGCCGGGTATCCACCGGCGATAGGCTTGCCGAGCACGAGAATGTCGGGTTCGAGTCCCCACTCGCCGGTCATGCCCGCCGGGCCGCCACATATACAGTGCGTTTCGTCGATCAGCAACAGTGTACCCGTGTCGCGCGTCAGTTTTCTCAGAGTGTCGAGGAAGCCGGGGTCAGGGTAAATGATACCGACGTTGGTCATCACCGGCTCTGTGATCACACAGGCGATGTCTTTGCTTTCGAGGGCTTTCTCGAGGGCGGGTACATCGTTGAACTCGACCATCCTTGTCGTCTGCGACGGATCGTCCACAATCGGGCCGGGCAGGCCGGGTACGTGCATCATATTGCCCATCAGGTCCACACAAAGTGTTTCGTCAACACTCCCGTGATAGCAGAAATTGAAGGCGAGAATCTTTCTCCTGCCGGTCACCTCGCGCGCGATTTTCAGCGCCATCCTGTTCGCGTCGGACGCTGTCATGAGCACCTGCCAGAACGGCAGTCCGAAACGGCGTTCAAGCTCTTCGCCCACCCAGACACAATCTTCGGTGGGCAGCATGTGAGTAAACCCGTTTTTCATCTGTTTCGACAGAGCCGCAACGATATCCGGCTGGCCGTGTCCCGTCAGCGCGCCTGTGTCGCCGAGGCAGAAGTCGACATATTCGTTCCCGTCGACATCCGTGATTCTCGTGCCACTCACGCTCCTGACGAATATCGGGAACCCGCCCGCCCATATCCGCATCCATGACATGGGCACACCGCCCACGAAATGCGCCCTGGTAGATTCATACAGTTTCTTTGATTCCGGTCGCATCTCCTCGAACTTTTTATTTTCGCTGTCAAGCAACTCCTGCACTTTTCCCAATGTTATTTTCGCCATGATGGAACTCCCTGATTTTTGTCTGAATTATACCAGATTCGGCCCCGGCTGTGTCTATTGTCGACATAAAACCTGCTTCTTCCTCCTCGGGAGCACCGCGGCCCGCCTCAACTTGTGCCTGTCAAAACCGTTTTCGCGAGAAATATGCTCAGGCGCGGGACGGTGACCGCGCCCTTCTTGCGATATTACAGGCATGACATGACACCAGTCGTATAACAAATACGCGAAAAACAGTCCGTATCGCAGTGTCGCCGGATTCTACCGATGAATTGTGCAGTTTTATTGTATTGGCTCATTATGAGTGATATAGTTCAGGGAATGGTTGTTGATAAGATGATATTACGTGTACATTTTATACGGATACATTTTGTTAATGACCATTGTAAAAGGATGCAGCAATAAAAAAAGTAGCAGGAGTTAAACTATTGGCAAGTAAAAAGAACAGACAATCCTTCGAAAAACGAAGGAAAGAAGAGAAACGAAGAAGAAAACAGGAAGAAAAACGACAGCGGCGCTTCGACAAGAAAAATCGAAACGAAGAGGATGCCGATTTCGTGGAATATGACGATGAAGGAAACCCGATAGCGCCGGTCGAAGATGAAAGTGCGGAACCGGAAGAACTGTGAAGCGAAAGCCGAAACAAGTCTACACCGCCTGAAAATCTCCTGCTGTTATATGATCTCCTTGTAAAATCATAGAGATATTCGTGTATAGATTACAGGTCTGTCAAACCTGAACTCCCCCTTGATATTCGCCCTTGGGTTTTCTCCCGATTTTCCGGATTTCTCTGTGCGAAATCCGGGCAAAATAATAAATGCTACAGAAGCAGAAAACTACAGGTTACTGAAGCTGTTTTTGCCTGTTCGACCTTCTTTGAATGGTTGCAAAATTTCAATATATGGGGATGACGATAGGTCGATTACTACCGTCTATCGAATACTGTTCGACAGTTTCGCCGGCACCGACTTTCACAAGGTCCGAAAGCCCTATGCCGTCGCGCGCGCTGGCTTCGCAGTATGCCTCCGTCACGATACAGAAGGGGGGGGATATGTCCCAGATCGCGATTACCGACCATGTGCCCGGCGGGACATTCATGAGAGTGAACGGCACATTTTTAGCTTTAATGTCTTCCATCGGCATCATCGTCGAAGCGATAACACTTATTTCCTGCGGCATTTTCATCTCGTCGATGATATAGATGAAAACATTGCCGCCGCCACGTGCGAAGTCGTCGAAGAGGAGAGTGCCTTTGATTATGCCCGCCGCCGCGGGTGATTCGGCGACCTTCACCGGGGGCTGCGCCACTTCATCCGGGGCAGTCCGCACGGTGCCCGGAGGCACACTTGGTCTGCGTGCGCCGGTGCATCCGGCAACTATTACAACAAAAAGAATTGATAGAACAAATGTAAGTTTTTTCATAACAATTATCGTAATTAACTTTTCAATAATTTGCAACAAGGCGGCGGACCGGCGGGTCGGGACTCGTTGTGTTCGGGTTCAGCTTTGCAAGCTTCGCAAAGCATCTCCCAGCGCTTTTATGTGATCGGGAGTGGTGCCGCAGCAGCCGCCGAGCAGCTTTGCGCCGGCAGTGGCGCATTTGATCGTTCCCGCCGCGAAGTCGACGGGCGACATGTCGAAAACAGTATTGTCACCGTCGAGCCTGGGCATACCGGCGTTGGGTTGGGCCAGTATCGGTATACTGCAAGCCGCTTTATATTCGGCCACGACAACAGCCATCTGCTCGGGTGTAAGGTCACCGCAGTTCATGCCCACTGCCGCGCAACCCGCTGCTTCGAGTGCGGCGGCGCAGTCTGCCGCGCGATCACCCATCTGGGTGCGACCGCCTTTTGTTTCGGTCGCATAAGTCATTGTGGCGATAACGGGCAGATCGAAATTCTCTCTGCATGCGCGCACCGCCGTCAGCGCTTCGTTCAGATCGATCATCGTTTCAATGATGAAACCATCGATGCCGGCCGCCGCGAGCGTCGCGGCCTGTTCGAGGAACGCGGCGTAGAAGCTCTCCTCGGTGCCCGTGCCGAGCGGACTGAGCATTTCACCTGTCGGACCGATATCGCCCAGAACCGCCGCCCTGTCCCCGGCCGCCTTGCGCACGATTTCAACACCTCTTGTGTTTACTTCTTTTACATCGAGTTCGGCGCAGTGTTTATCCATATAGATTCTGTTCATGCAGAACGTGTTGGTGACAATGCACTTGCTGCCCGCATCGGCGTACATGCGCCCGACTTTTTCGACAGCATCGGGAGCTTCAACGCAGGCGGCGCCCCCGGCGGGCGCGCCCATTTCTTCGAGCAGAGTGCCGGTGCCGCCGTCGAATAATACCTTGCCTTCTGATTCGAGCAGTTTTGTGAGATGCATGGTTTTCTCCATTAATCCGGCAAAGCCGGAACCAAACAGGCCGCATTTTCGTACCCAAACAAATGCGGTTTGAGCACGGCACACGGTCTATAGTTTGAGCACGGCACACAGAGTTTCATCGTTACAAAGGTCTACCTTGGAAACGCCTGTAACTGGAAGATCCAGCTTTCACCGATCTATTTTCAGCATTTCTTTACCATCCTGTGTAGCATTTCAGTCGTAAGGGCCTATTGTCCCGCGGGCGTTGTAATGTAGCCTGCGCCGGTGCCTGCGATGTTCTTCATGCGTTTTTCGACGGCTTTCAAGTCCTTTGGAACAAAAATCGCGGCTATGGCGAACCCGACTGCGCCGACCACAAGGAAAAGCGGTAGCATGGCGAGCGCGTATTTCAGGTTGACTTTGTCCGAGTTGTAGCCGATGATGAACGGAGAAATCGCATCACCCAGCAGGTGAATAAGAAGGATGTGGATGCCATTGAGCATGGCACGCAGGCGCGGCTCGACAAGAGACATCAGCAGCGCGTTCATCGGGCCGTTGATCCATGTGAGGAAGAATATCGTCAGCGATATAGCACCGACCATTACAATGTAATTTTCAGCATCGAGAAACACATACATCGGGATTATGCTTAAAAGTATCCCGGCGACGATGATAATATTATTGCCGCGCGGCGTTATCTTCTGAAGTTTATCGGCCGCGATGCCGCTGAATATGACTCCGAGCACGGCGAATATCACGACTATCCAGCCGAATTTCATCGCCGCCACGGCGGAATCTATCCCCTTGTAGCGCTCGATGAAGGGAAACAGCCAGGTGTTCAGACCACCGACGCAGAAGGTCGCGAGTATGTTGGATAATATCATGAAGACTATGGACGGGGTTTTCAGCAGAACCGAGTAATTTACCGTTCCGGCTTCTTCGACCCGTTTGGCTTCTTCTTCCGAAAGGAAATCTTCGCTGCCTCCCTTGAGAGGCTCCTTGAGGAACCACGCAAACAGCGCAAACAACAGCCCCGGAGGCCCCAGAATCCAGAATATCCAGCGCCAGTTGTCGGACCTGACATGGAAATACTTCGAGTCGGCGGCAAGAATACCGACACTCTTGGAGAACTGCTCGCTGTCTGTGAGTTTCTCGAGTGCTAGTTTGTCTTTGTGAGTCATGATGCCGTAGAAGACGAGCGTCCCCTTCGTGTCCCCGCCATGCAGGAAGAAGTTTGTGAACCAATTAGATTTGTTCTCTTTGACTTCATGTTCATAATATCTCAGTCTGTCGCCATATTGCGCGAGAATCGCTTTCTGTTCTTCCAGAATCGCAGAGTTCATTTCGGCGCTGTTTACAGTTTTTTTCTTGTTTCCAAGAAGCACCATGAAGTTTTTCCACATCCGGCGTGCGGAAGACCCCTTTTTCGCCTTTGATGTTTTGCCGGACATGGCAAGCAGGTATTCCGGTCGCCCGTATTCGTTTTCGCCGCCGACTTCTTTGCCGAGCCTGAAAGCGTGCAGCAGCTCAGCAAGCGGGGCGTCGCTTCTTTCAAGGCCGCGCGGCTCGCGTTCGAGTATCCGGGCGTTCAGAGCCTGTGCGAACGCCTTCGCCGCTTCCGGCGCCTGCGCGAAATCGTCGGTTCCGTTTACGATATAGTCGATGTTGAAGAGTTTACTGCGAAACTCGACAGTATCTTTTTCGCCTTCTTTGGGTTCCTTGAATCTGCTGAATACAACGGCCACTTTCACGCCGCCTTCGTTTTCGAAATCAAATCGGGCGAACCTGTCTTCCGTTTCACTGTCGCCGATGAATTTCCAGCCGTCGATGGCAGTTTGATTCTCATCGAGAAGCACCTGCGCGACGCGCGGCATGTTGAATCTTTCGGTTTTTGTGAGGATAACGCCTGCGACGATATAGGCCAGCGCGCCGCCCAGGATCATGGCGGACATGAAAATGGCGATCGAGGTGTTGCGCAGCCGTTTGGGAAAGTAGTCCGCGACAATGGCGGTGCCGCTTGGCGCGTAGATGCCTTCGCCGCTGCCCACTGCCGCCCGCGCGAAAAAGAAGCCCCAGAAACTCCGGCAGAATCCCGACAAAGTAGTGGCGATGCTCCAGACGAAAGCGCCGATAGCGACGATACGTGTGCGTTTACCCTTGTCGGAAAGGTAGCCCATGGGGAGCGACAGTATCGCGTAGACGAGCATGAACGAGCCGGCGATCATTCCTATCTGGGAGTCGGAGATATGGAAATCACGTTTTATGTGTTCGAGCGCCGGCCCGATGGAAAGTCTGTCTATATAATTGACCAGATTAATGAAAAACAGTACGCCCAGTGCGTACCACGCATAGCCGAGCGATACTTTTTCGCCCATCTTTTTGTTGGGTTTGTTCGCCATTTGTAGGAGTTCCTCGCCGGTCTTTTTCCAAATTTCGGATTTGGAGTTATGAATGCTGCAAAAACTTGAGACAGTTGTAATCTCTATATATTAGCACAGAGACCGAAAGTACGAAAGTAGTTTCCGCACCTCGTCCACGCCCTGCGCTCCGGACGAACCGGCGCGGGCACGAAACGACGAGACGATGCGGGCGCGCGAAAAGCACCGGAAATATCCCGACGCGCTCGGTGCGTTGCGGTTCATTGTTCCGCCCCATTCCCGTAAGAAGTCTTGATAGCACGCATTTTAATTCACGTCCTGCCCCTGCCCCTTACCCTTCCGCTCTGTGCATAATTCTAGGTCTGACCCCAATGCTGTGACCCCAATGCTGACCCCAATGCGTGCCGTTTTTATTCAAACTTGTGTATTGACAGGAACGAATAGAGACGTCATAATAATGACTGTTTACGAATGACTATTTTTGTCAAGCGGTCAATAGTCAGGCACGTTAGGAAGTGAATTCATTGGCGGATAATGAACACAGGGACCAGAAGGAGCGGATTCTCGAAGCAGCGATTAAACGCTTCGAGTACTTCGGTTACAAGAAAACCACAGTAGATGAGATTGCCGAGGATGCCGAGATTTCCAAGGGCGCGGTTTATCTTCATTTCAAGTCGAAAGAGGAGATTCTGCTGGAGGCGATGCTGCGCCATGTGCGGGAACGGATTGCGATATGGGATGAAATCGCCGCTTCGGACATTCCCGCGCCGGAGAAGATTGATAAAATGTTCTGTTCCTATGTCGAGTCGACCCTTGAGCGAACGAATCATGTTTTCAAGGGCAGTCATCCTGTTTTGCTGGAGAATGAGTCTTCACGAAAAACAAGAGATAAGTTCTTCCGGACTGTTTTTCCCCTGATAACGGCGAAGTATGTCGGAGTGATCGAATCCGGCAAGCGGGAAGGTGCATTCCGCGCCGATGTCGATTCGCAGGAGCTTGCGGCCGTGCTTCTGGCTCTGAAGAAAGCCTCGATGGTTATCACGTTCGAGCAACTTGATTTCGACTGGAAGCAGAACTGGAAATCCACGTGGAAATTTATTTGCGGCGGAATCCGCGGAAAGAAAACGGAATAAGCCGGCGGCGGCGGAACCGGAATTTTGCAATCGGCTCAAATGAAACAAAGTTACGGACGGGCCTAATACTTGAAGATGAGGCGGGGGGGAACAATGGAAAGGAAATTTTTGCCGGCGGCCATATTTTTTTTAGTATTTGCATCGTCTGTGGTGCGGGCGGCCCCGGGGAGTTCGCTGACTCTGGATGAGGCGGTGGATACCGCGCTGCGGGAGAATCCGACGATAGCGCAATTGCAGGCGTCGATCCAGGAAAGCGAGCGGGTTCTGGGACAGGCGAAATCGGCCCGGATGCCCACACTCGACAACCAGCTTACTCTCACGCGCTATCTGGACGAGAAGCTGATTCCGGGTACGGCTACGAGCAAATTCACGGAAACACTTAACCTGAGTTACAGTCTTTACGATGCAGCGAGACAACCCTCGATCGACGCGTCGAGAAAGCATATGGAGGCGAGCAGGTTCGAGCTTGCGCGTTACCGTCGCAGTCTCGCCCACCAGGTCTACAGGGCTTTTCTGCAGGCGTTTGTGGCGGGCAATGCTCTCGAAGTGGAAACTTCATCGCTGGAGTACTACGCGCAACTAAAGCGCGATGCCCGCGTCAGGTATGAGGAAGGCCTGATCCCGGAGAGCGACTATCTCACATTTGCAAATGCCTATGACGGCGCGCGAATATCGAAAGCCGGCTACAGGCTCCAGCTCGACATAGCGCTGCTTGCGCTTGAAGGGCTTATGCACAGGCCTGTCGGCGAAACCGTGGAACTCGACATGCCGGATATCCCGGCGGATATCGGGCAGGTCGACCTGGACGCTCTCTATGAACGGGCGCTGGCGCTGCGCCGCGATGTGCTGGCATCGCGGGTGCGTGTCGAAGCGCTGGGGGCATCCGCAGATGCGGCCAGGGGCTCTAAGAAGCCGTCGTTGCAAGTCGGTTACACGTACCGGCTCGAGGAAAGTTCGATAAAGAATATCGACCACAACAAGGACATCGGCCTTCTCACAGGGCAGATGAACTGGCGCCTGTCGGACGGCGGCGCGCGCAATCATAAGATAGCACAGGCGGAAGCGCAGGAGTTGGGCGCCGAGGCGAAATTCGAGGTTTTCAAGTGGCAGGTGCGCTCGGATATCAGGTCGTCGTTTTTCCAGCTTCGCAATGCCGCGACACGCATGGAGATACTTGCGAAAACCGTGTCGGACGCTGAACGAAACCTTGATATTTTGACGGAAAGGTACAAAGAAGGACTTATAATCGTGACCACTGTGCGGGATGCCGAGATCAGTCTCAACCGCGCGCGGCACAATCTCATAAAAGCGCGAGCGGACCTTGCCGTTGACAGAAACGCACTTGAACTCGCGATTGGAGGCAAACTGGACTGATGAGTGAAGATACGAAAGAAACTGCAACAGTCGTGGAAGCGGAAGACGGGAAGGCGACCGAGGACGGTGGCGCGAAAGCTTTGCAGATAATACTTAATGTGGTGCTTGTGGCAGTCATTATTGTCACCGGGGTGGTGATAATGATAAAGCTCGAGGCTATGAAAAAACCGCCGCCGCGGAAGCCGGTCGTGCCGCGCATGCTCAAGGTGCAGGTGGCCGACATCACAGTCGGCGAATACCGGGTGACGGTGACAGGTAATGGAACCGTGGCGGCGAAGAATGAAATCAACATCATACCGGAGGTCTCCGGGAAGCTCACTTATGTGAATCCGGAATTCCGGGAAGGCGGCTTTGTCGACAGGGGCGAAGTGCTGTTCAGGATTGAGCAGTCGGATTATGTGGAAGCGAGGAATCAGATTCTCGCGGGCATAGCGGCGTCCGAAGCGGAGATCGCTTACCAGAAAGATAGAAAAGCATCTCTGGGGAAGGAACTCGCACTGGCGAAAAAAACGTGGGAGATAAGCAACCAGGAATCCGAGCGTCTCCGCAGGCTTTATGAGAAGAAGGCCGCCTCGGAAGCCGAACTCAACAGGACGCTGCTGTCCGAGCAGAGCGCGAAGCAGGTTGTAGAGCAATACAAAAGCAATATCGAGCTGATTGATCCGGGCATCGTAAGGATAGAGGCGCAACTGGAGTCCGCCCGCGCACAGCTTGCGAAAGCGGACCTGAGTTTATCGAGAACAGAATATAAGATGCCGTTCACAGGCCGCGTGTCGTGCGGTGGGATCACAGAAGGACAGTTTGTGGGTGCGGGGCAGCCGCTGTGCAGAGTGCAGGATGTTTCCGTGTATGAGATACCTGTGCCGCTGTCGCTGTCGGACTGGCACGCGCTGGCGCCGGGGATCGGTTCGCGCGACCTGGAGACATCGCCGATGCCGGTCGAGGTTGTATGGAAAAACGACGCGGGGCGGCCTTATGTGTGGCCGGGCAAAGTTGTGAGGATGAGTTCGACGCTTAACCGGAAGACGCGGATGGCGGACCTTGTGGTGGAGGTACGTGACGACGGCGACCGGCTCCTGCGCCCTGGAATGTTCTGCGAAGTAACTTTCAAGGGTCAGACGCTCGAGGGGGTGACGACTGTGCCGAGAAGGGCTCTGCGCGAGAACGACACTGTCTACCTGGCCGGGCCGGACAACAAACTCGAGATAAAAAATGTCGATGTGTGGCGCAGAAGCGGCGAGCGTGTCGTTATAAAGGGCGGGCTCGAAGCAGGCGACCAGGTGATTACTTCAGTGGTGGAGGAAGCCGTGCCGGGTATGGCTGTGGCCGTGATAAGCAGGAACGGAAAGAAAGTGTCCGGCGAGCCGCGGGCGGAAGATGCCCATCCTGCCATCGAAAACGGCGCAACACCGAAAGGTTATTGAAAAGTTATGGTGCGAAATCTGATATCAGCTTCGATCAGGAACCCGATGGTCGTCAATATTATCTTCGTCGGAATAATCATCGCGGGCGCGATGGTTACGATGCAAACGCGCAGGGAGATATTCCCTACCATGGTGCTGGACATCGTGAATATCTCGGTCGTGTTTCCCGGCGCGGCGGCGGAGGAAGTCGAAGAAGGTGTAACGATAAAAATCGAGGAAGCCATCCAGAGCGTTACCGGCATCGACTATATCACCAGCAATTCGAGAGAAGGCGGCTGCTCGGTAACCGCCTATATGAAGACGAATGTCGGAGACCCGCGGAAAGTCTTTCAGGACATCAAGGATAAAATAGATCAGATATTCACGTTCCCGGACGATGCCGAAGAACCGAATATCCAGCTTATGGAACACACCAGTTCAGTAGTGGCGGTGGCGATTTACGGGGATGTGGACCGGCTTGCGCTCAAGACCCTTGCAGATGATGTCCGGGAGGAACTCCTGCTTCTGCCGGACGTATCCAAGGTCGAGGAATACGGGATGCTGCCCCGCGAGATGGTCATTGAATTATCCGAAGAGAACATGCAGCGCTATGGTATAACATTCGATGAAGTGACACGAGCTGTAAGGAGTTACGATTTAGATGTGAGCGGCGGGACGATCAAAACGGACGTCGAAGAACTCAACCTGCGGGCGAACGGCAAAAACTACCGGCCCGAAGACCTTGCCGAAATCGTCCTGCGCGCACTTCCCGACGGCACGAAGGTGTACCTCAGAGATGTCGCGGAAGTGAAAGAGGTCTTCGAGGATGTAAACTACGAATTCGACTACAACGGGAAGCCGGCCGCGGCACTGATGGTCATGAAGACCGAGCAGGACGACGCTATCAGGATTGCCGAACAGGTAAAGAAATATGTTAAGGAAAAACAACCTGAACTGGCCGACGGCATAACGATTGAATACTGGGGCGACTTAAGTAAAATCCTGAATCAGCGCATAAGCCTCCTCGTAAAAAACGCAAAATACGGTATCGCCCTTATTTTCATTATTCTTATGGTTTTTCTCAGTTTCAAGCTTTCTTTCTGGGTCGCGGCGGGCCTGCCGGTCTCGGTAATGGGCACGATACTCCTGATGCGGACCCAGGACGTCACGATCAATATGATAAGCCTGTTCGCCTTTATTACAGTGCTGGGCATACTGGTCGACGACGCGATAGTCGTATCCGAGAATGTAATGCAGTATATCGAAAAGGGACTCGATCCCGTGGAGGCGGCAATCGAGGGCACGGTCGAGGTGATGCCCGCGGTAGTGGCCTCGGTGCTGACTACAATGGCGGCTTTTGCGCCGTTTCTCTTTATCGAAGGCGTGTGGGGCAAGTTCCTGTTCCCGATCCCGGTGATCAGTATTTTCGGATTACTCGTCTCGATGTTCGAATGTTTCTTCATATTGCCCGCCCACCTTGCGCACAGCCTGCGCCCGATAGAGGAACAGAAAAACGCGCGCGGTCTTTTCGCCGCGCTCAGGCGCGGCACCGATAATGTAATCCAGTCTGTCATCAGGCGCACATACAATCCTGTAATTAAGATGGCGATACGGTTCCGCTGGGGCGTATTCGCGTTCGGCATCGCGATGTTCATCATTTCCATAGGCGTTGTGAGATCAGGAATAATAAAATTCGTGTTTTTCCCGGAAGTCGACGGCGACAACATATCAATAGTCTATACGCTGGAGCCAGGCAGTTCGATGAAGGTGCAGGACGCGGTCGCCGCACAGATCACCGGGGCGCTCGACCAGTTGAATAAAGAATTCACGCAGCAGCGCCGCGAACTTATGAAAACGCGCAGGGGCATGAAGATGTACGGCGCTGTCGGTGCCGACCAGCCGATTATAAAGGATGAAGTCACTATAAAAGGCGGCACGACGAAAGGCGGCGCGAATTCGTCGATAGGACAGGTCTATATCGAGATGATAGACGGGGAAGCAAGGGGCATCAGCTCGAAAAAGATCGCCGCGCGCTGGCGTGAGCTTATCGGCGAAGTGCCGGGCGTTTTAAGGATGGACATAAACTCGAATATGGGGCCGCCGGGTGTTTCGGACGTGGAAGTGCAGCTCAGGGGCGACGATATGAATGAGATTATGCGCGCGGCATCACTGGTGAAGAAGAAGATGCGCGAGTATCCGGGCGTCCATGAAGTGCAGGACAACCTCAATTTCGGCAAACGCGAGATAAATATGGAACTCAAGGACCGCGGCAAGGCTCTCGGACTAACGCTGGCCGACCTCATCTCACAGGTGAGGTCCGGGTTCTACGGGCAGGAGATACACCGGGTTCAGCGCGGCCGCGAGGAAATAAAAGTCTGGGTGCGATACCCGGAAAGTGAGCGCAACAGCATCGCTGATTTCGAGGCGATAAAAATCCGCACCCGCGAAGGGTTTGAAGTGCCGCTGCCCGAAGTGGCCCGGTTCAGCACATCGAGACAACTGCGCTCGATATCGAGATTCGACCGAAAAAGGGAGATAACCGTCAAGTGCAAGACGGACGGTGTCACGATCACTCCGGCGGAACTAAAGTCCGAATTGAGGAAGGCCATGCCGGGGATGCTTTTGCGGGTTCATGGCGTCACATACAGTTTCGAAGGGCAGAACAGGTCGCAGATGCAGATGATGAAGAGCCTGGGGAAATGGTACCTCGTGGCGCTGGTCGCCATCTTCATCATCATCGCTCTTACATTCCGCAACTACCTGCACTCGTTCATGATCATGTTGCTGATACCACTGGGGTTTGTCGGCGCGCTGGCGGGCCACCTCCTGGTTCCATACATGAATGCGCGCATAGACAGGATGGACCTGACATTCCTGAGCATAGCGGGCATTGTTACGCTCGCGGGCATCGTGATCAACGACTCGATTGTGATGGTACATGCCATAAAGAGGAATCTCGGCAAGGGAAATATGACTCTGGACAGGGCTGTGTATCAGGGCGCTGTCAGCAGGTTCCGGCCTATCGTGCTGACCACTTTCACGACGAGTATCGGCCTCATGCCACTTGTGCTCGAGCAGAGTCTACAGGCTCAATTCCTGATTCCCATGGCCTGCTCGATAGCTTTCGGACTGCTCGTTGCCACGTTCTTTACACAGGTCTGGCTGCCCGCCACATTCCTGATCCTCACCGACTTGAAACGGTTATGGTATGTCGCGGCTACCGGGAAACTCTATTCACCGACCGTCATCGAACGCAACGCACTGCCTGAGGGCAATTTTATAAAAGGGATAATCCCCTCGTGGCTCGTCGGACTGATAGTGCTTGTCGCTGTCGCCGTTTACCTCAAGGTATATATCTTGTGATACAGTGATTCATGTGAGCCGCCTGCCGCCGAGCGACGGATACACATAGCGATCGACAAAGACGCGCGCGCCGAACTCGCAGAGCTCGCAATGCTCGACGGCTGCTGCGTACAACTTAAGCACAGGCGAGACGCCGTGCCACCGTATCTCATAGTATCACGGCAGTACGACAGGCGTATCGCCTGTCGTAAAAGCTTTCTTTGCTGAATCCATTGACTTTTTAGATTTTTTTTCTTATGTTATCTGTGACGGTGTGTTACTATTATCATAAACGTAGCACTACGGCGGGCGGGAGTAATACTATTTTAGAGATGCGCAAGGGGTTTAACAGGTTTAATGGGAACTCCGGATGAACTGATTGAGAATTTAACGACACTCTCGATGAAGCCCTTTTATTATACCAATTTTTTTTGTTTTGCCGGTAACACGAATATCAAAAACGTAACCCTCGCCGATATTTCACACTTTGCTGCAAATGCCTTCCTGGAGTCGGGGAGAGGCCGTTCGCTCGGATTCTCTCCGGCTCTTCCTTTACCGGCAAAGTTATTCCATTTCTCTGGAGTTTCTCATGGATAGAAAGGTTCGTATAGCCGCGATTGTCTGGTCTTCTTATGTTCCGCTGATGGTGAAGGCTGTGTCTGAATGCAGCCACGTTGAATTGAGCGTGTTTTCTCACAAAGAGATCATATCGGATGAAAATCTTCTGGAAGATTTTAAGAAGGTGGCGGAGACTTCCGACGTTTTATTTTTTTACAGAACCAATGATCCGTTCTGGGATGAAGTTGACGATTATCTCCTGTCGGCGGCGGACAAGACAGTTGTTTCCACATCTTTCGATCCGGCGATGTGGGGGATGAGCGCCACGGTTGAACCAGCGATATGCGCCGCGGCATATACGTACCTGTCCGAAGGCGGTCTGGACAATTACAGGCGGCTGCTGGATTTCCTGGCGGCCCGGTTCGATCCGTCCATTCCCGTTGAAGACCCCGAGCCCATGCCGTGGCAGGGCGTGATGCGTATTCCGGGCGGCGAGGTGTTCGAATCTGTCCGGGAATATATGAACGGCTATCCATTAAAGAGCGGTCTGACCGTGGGGCTGCTGTTTTCCCGTCATGATTACGTGAACCAGAGTATGCAGCTCGAGGAGGCGTTCGTTGAATCGCTGGAGCGCAGAGGGCTGGGCGTGCTGCCTGTTTTCAGTCACGGTACGTCCGATGCGGAGTCCGGCTCCCTGGGCGCGCTGGGCGCCGCGAAGAAGTATTTCCTGAATGCCGCGGGCGAACCGCGCATACATGCGCTGATCAATCTGCATTTTTTCTTTCTCGGCCGGGAGGCACGCGCCGACAGGTCCGACACTACGGCCGCCGGGCAGACAGTCGAATTTTTCAAACAACTGAATGTGCCGGTGTTCAAGCCTGTGGTTTCATACAGCAAGTCCGTATCTGAATGGGACGAGGATGAGCAGGGCCTGACCACGGAAATCAGTTTCTGCGTCGCAATGCCCGAGTTCGAGGGCAGCATCGAACCCATTATCGCAGCGTGCAGCGAAAAGCATGAAGATGAAAAGACAGGTACCGTTTATGAGTTGCGCGACATTATAGCCGAGCGCCTGGAACACGTTGTCGACCGCATACACAAGTGGATTGTTTTGAGCCGCAAACCAGTGAGCGAACGGAAAGTGGTGTTTGTATTTCACAAGAACGAGTGTGCGGGTCTGGAGGCGAACGTTGGCGGGGCCGCCGGTCTGGATTCGGGAGAGAGCGTGGTGCGCCTGATGCGCCGTCTCGGCGACGAGGGATATGGCGTGCGGGCCATCCCGGAGTCTGGCGAGGCCCTGATGCGGAAGATACTGGAGCGGAAGGCCATTGCCGAATTCCGCTGGACCACGGTCGAGGAAATCATTTCAAAGAAAGGGCACCTGGCGCTGCTTGATAACGAAATATATGAGAAGTGGTTTGCAGAGCTGCCCCCGAAGGCGCGCGTGCGCATGGTGGAAAGCTGGGGCGCCCCCCCGGGGTGCGAGATGAACGGAGTGCCGCCGAGCATGGTGCACGACGGCAAACTCGTTATAACCGGTCTGGATTTCGGGACTGTGCTGGTAATGATGCAGCCAAAGCGCGGATGCGCGGGGCCACGCTGCGACGGCACGGTGTGCAAGATTCTCCACGACCCCGACATCCCCCCGCCGCACCAGTACATCGCCACGTATATGTGGATGGAGCGCGTGTTCGGCGCGGATGTTGTGATACATGTCGGCACGCATGGGAACATCGAGTTTCTGCCCGGGAAGGGCGCGGGTCTGAGCGCATCGTGCTGGCCGGATATCAGCATCGGCAATCTGCCGCACCTTTACATCTACAACTCGGACAACCCCGCCGAGGGTGTGATCGCCAAGCGGCGCAGTTACGCTACCCTCGTGGACCACATGCAGACAGTGATTACCACATCGGGAACTTACGACGATCTCAAAGACCTCGAAGACCTGCTCAACGATTACGAGCGAGCGAAACACACGGACCCGGCGCGGGCGCACCAGATCGAACACCAGGTGCAGGAGCAGATCGACAAGTGCAATTTCAGGGACGAAATAAATGACGCGAATACGAAATCGTTCGACGAGGTGGCCACGCGGTGCCATGAACTGCTGTCCGAGGTGCGCAACAGCCAGATGCGATACGGTATGCATGTATTCGGTGACCGCCCGCAAGGCGATGAGCGCGCTGAATATGTGAACTCAATCCTGCGTTTCGATTCGAACGACCCTCTGAGCACGCGGCGGCTGGTTTTCGATATATGGGGCGAAGACATTCTTCGTGCTCTCAGGGAGCCGGGCGCACGGGGCAATTGCGGAAAAACATACGGCGAGATTCTTTTCGACGCGGATGAAAAAGCTATTGAAATAATATCGGCATTACTGGAAGGCGGCGACAACGCCGCGGTGTTCGAGCAGTGTTTCGAACGCGCACCCGCAAACGGTGAGGCCGGGCGGTTCGCGTCGTTTGCCGCGCTTGTAAAAGACATCGGCATGCGTCTCGATGATTCCCTTGAAACAGAATCGCTTCTCAACGGTCTCGGCAGCGGATATATACCAGCGGGGCCTTCCGGCCTTATCACGCGGGGCCGGTATGACGTTCTGCCCACGGGCCGCAACTTCTATAACGTGGACCCAACGCGCATACCCACCAGGGCGGCGCACCGGGTGGGCATCCGCCTGGCCGAAGCGTTACTTAAAAGATATATGGATGAGGAAGGGCGTTTCCCGGAGACCGTTGGGCTGGTGTGGCTGGCGTCGGACATCATGCGCGCCGATGGCGAGCAGATAGCGCAGATGCTGCATCTGCTGGGTCTGCGGCCACGCTGGAAAGCGAACGGCCAGGTTGATGAGTTCGACGTGATCCCGCTTGAAGAGCTCGGACGCCCCCGTATCGACCTGAACATCCGCGTGTCCGGCATCGCTCGCGATTGCTTCCCGGATTCCATTATGTACATGGACCGCGCTATCCAGGCGGCGGCCATGCTTGCCGAGCCGCCCGAGCGGAATTTCGTGCGCAAACACATCGTGAACCAGGCGGCGGAGCGCGGCCTGCCCCTGGATGACAGGGAAAGCCTGCGGCGGCTGAGTTACCGCATATTCTGTGCCAGGCCCGGCACCTACCGGGCGGGTGTGAATCTCGCGGTGTACGCCTCGGCATGGAAAACGGAAAAAGACCTGGCCGACGTGTACGTATTCTGGAACGGTTACGCCTATGGCGGCGAAAGCAACTATGGAGTGGAAGCCCACCAGGAACTTGTGGACAACCTGCGCCGCGTGGAAGTCACATTCGACAAGCACATCTCCGACGAGTCCGATTTTCTCAACTGTTGCGGGTTCTACAGCAACTACGGCGGCATGACGGTGGCGGCGAAAACCATTTCCGGCAGGGCACCCAAAACCTACTACGGCGACACACGCGACCCGGCGAACATCCGCGTCACGGATTTCACGGATGAAATGCGCCGTGTGGTGCGTGCCAAACTACTGAACCCGAAATACATTGAAGGCATGAAAAAGCATGGCTACAAGGGTGCGGGCGATTTAAACAAACGCATCGGGCGCGTGTACGGATTCGGCGCTACCACGGGCAAGGTGGACAACTGGATTTACGACAGGGTAGCCGAAACATTTGTGCTGGACGAGGAAATGAAAAAGTGGTTCGAGGAAGTGAACCCGTGGGCGCTGGAGGAGATCGGCAGGCGATTGCTCGAAGCCGCCGGGCGGGGTATCTGGAAGCCCGACCCGGAAATGCTCGAAAAACTCAAGGACGCTTATCTTGAGGTCGAGGCGTGGATGGAAGACCGCATCGGCGATGTGGCCGGTGAGTTTCAGGGCGGTTCGGTAGACGTGATGACGGCGGATGACGTGGAGGCCTGGAAAGGGAAAATGGACTCGATACTTGGGAAACTCAATCTTTGAATGACTCGCCGTTTCGCGGCGGGTTTCAGATAACGGGGCCGGCGACTCCAGGGAGGAAAATTCGGAAAGATATGGAGGTTGTGAAATGAAATTCGGAAATACGGTGGTGATGGTTCTGTTTCTGTTTATCTGGGGCATCGCATGTTGCACGCGCGCGGCGGCGCAGGATATTGCCGGGGACGAGAATGAAGTAGTTGTCGCACAGCCGGTTGAGGAAGACGGCCGGGACAAGCCTTTCGATCTTGGTCAGATTATAGTAACCGGCACAAAATCGGAGCGCATGCTCGAAGACGTATCCTTTTATTCGTCGGTTGTGAACATGGACGAAACGACATTGTCCGGGAATCAGGGTTTACAGGATGTGATGGACAGGCTGGCGGGCGTGTACATCAAGAAATCGTTCCCCGGCGACACCACGGCCAAGCTAGGGCTGCGCGGTCTCGGCGACAACCAGGGGCACACGCTGATTCTACTCGACGGCGTGCGTCTCAACGACGGTTACAGCGGCGGCATGATCCTTGACAATGTGCCGCTGGATGATGTGGACCGAATCGAGGTGATTCGCGGTCCTAATTCCGCCATTTACGGCGCGAACGCCATGGGCGGCGTGATCAACATCATCACGAAAAAGCCCGGCAAACAGAAGATTTCTCTCGACACTGATTTCGGTACATATAATACGAACAATTACAATCTGTCCTATTCGGAAAAATTCCATTCCGGCATGGGGTTGCGTCTGGGCTACAACCGCTTGGAAACCGACGGGTATGTCAGCCAGTTCAAATACAGAACCATCAGTGTGGACACGTCCAATCCGGCGGATACGGCGGGCGCGGTTTACAACCCCATAGGGAATTATGAGCGCGCGCTTATCGGGGAAGTTGGCGCACGACATAATGAAGACGACAACATACGGCTGGACCTGAGCTACGAATTCAAACCCGGAACTGAGATGGGTATGCGCTACAACTACTCTGATTCGGAATACGAGTATGAAACGGGCCACAGTTGGCTGACGGACCTGAACGGCAATCCGAGCGCGAGCGGCACGGTATATGTGAGTTTCCCCGGCGATACGAATGTATATAAGATCACATCGGCGGACAAAACAGGCAACTGGATCAAAGGACCCGGCGGCGAGGCGCGGGACGACTACTCTTTCTATTACAACACGCGGACGGGCTCGAACACGGATTTGAGATTCTCGCTCGATACGCGCACGATCAAACGCTGGTACAACAGTGGTATTCCATCGTCGGCCACGCCCACAAGCGGGTCCGCAACCCATAATTACAGGGAAGAAGATAATCTCGATTTCCGTGCCGAAGGGAATTATTACCTGGATGCCCACATCCTCACCGGCGGGCTCGAATGGCGGCAAAACGAACTGGATAACGGGTCGTGGAAGGTGGCATTCTGGAAAGATGAGAACCGGTCAGGACAGCGGACCAGGTTGCAGGCGGGCAAGGTGCGGTTCCGCTCGATATTTCTGCAGGATGAAATAACGTCCGGCGGTTCCTGGATAATTACGCCGGGTTTGCGATACGACAACTGGAAAGTATATGACGGCGAATCGCTCACGGCTTCGGGCACGTCGCTGGTGCCGGCGGACCCGGCGAACTATCCCATGCCTTCACGCACTAAATCGCGGGTCAGCCCAAAGATAGGGCTCCTGTTCAAGCCGGGCGGCGACGTGAACTGGCGCTTCAATTTCGGCCAGGCGTTCAATCCCCCGGGCACTTATGACCTCTTCGGCACCTGGACAACGTCGTCGGGGACCGTGTACCGCTCCAACCCTGCGCTGAAGCCGGAAGTCAACACCGCGTGGGACCTCGGTTTCGATTTCATCCCCGGCAACAGGAAGTTTTCCATGCGTGCCACATATTTCCGGAACTCACTTCAGGACATGATTTCCAATATCACGATTTCGACGGGACCGACCGTGAAGCAGAAGGAGAATTTCGGCAAGGTCGTGATTCGCGGCATCGAGCTGGAAACGGACTACAAGTTCAATAACAGGCTCACGGCGAATTTCAACATGACCAGTCAGATGTCGAAAGTGAAAAGCGCGCCCGACCCGGCTATCGTCGGCCTCGAGATGGAGCAGAACCCGAATCTCATGTATAACCTCGGGTTCGATTACGGATTGCCGTTGCGGGGCGGTGACAGCTTCTCGCTCGGCATAAACTGGAATCATCGTGACAAAGTCCACACTTACGAAGACAACTCGGACAACCACAGCCACGTGTACGGCGAGTACGACGAATATGATCTCGTGGACGTGTCGTTTGTATACAAACTACATTCGGATAAAGAGTTTTTCATCAACGTCGATAACCTGTTCGACGAGGATTACTATGAGTATTACCTTGCCCCGGGCCGCACATTCACCGCGGGCATGAAATTGGAATTCTGATATATACGCGCATGGAGCCCGGACCACTTCAGGAGTCCGGGTTCCAATATTGAAAAGGAGCAGGTGGATACTGATGCTGCGCATCGAGGGACTGACAAAAACCTACGGCAAAACGCAGGCGCTCAACGGCGTGAGCCTCGAAGTGGACAAGGGGGAACTTTTCGGTTTTCTCGGTCCCAACGGCGCAGGAAAAACCACAGCCATCAAGGTTCTAACGGGGCTCGCTGTTCCTGACGGCGGCAGGGCGCAGCTCGACGAAATCGACCTGCTGCGCCGGGACGTGGCCACGCGCCGCCGCATAGGCGTAGTGCACCAGCATGTCAACCTGGACAACGATCTCACGGCGTGGGAAAACCTTGACAACCACGGGCGGTTCTACGGTATGGGAAAAAACAGGCGGCTGCGTCGCATCGGCGAAATGCTCGAGTTTGCCGAACTCACGGACCGCGCTCACGAGCAGATCAAGAATTACTCCGGCGGTATGAAGCGTAGGCTCATGATCGGTCGCGCGCTGCTCCACGAGCCGGAACTCCTTTTCCTCGACGAACCGACGGTAGGGCTCGATCCGGCTATCCGCCGCCGCGTCTGGAGTCTTATTAAAACGGCCCAGTCGCACGGCACAACGCTTTTTCTCACAACGCATTACATCGAGGAAGCCGAGTTCCTTTGCGAGCGGGTGGCGTTCATTGATAAAGGGAGGATCGTCCGTATAGATACGCCGGACAACTTCAAGGCGACTCTCGGAGAATGGGCGGTCGATGATCTCGAGGACGGCTCCATAAAAAGCCGGTTTTTCAAGACCCGGAAAGAGGCGGACCGCCACATCGTCTCCCATCCCAGTCCGCTGACGAGGAGACGGGTAAACCTCGAGGATGTATTTCTCGACCTGACGGGCCACGGCATAGTGAAACGCGACCGGGGCGCGAAGGACACTGCGGCGCACGAGCGTCGCGCGCGCGGATCTCTCGGCAGAAAGAGGGGGGGACACGGGCACTGATGTCGCAACAGATAATTGCCGTCTATTTGCGTGAAATGCGCATCCTCAAACATCGCTGGTTCAAGCAGATGCTGACTATGTCCGTGTCGCCGCTCCTGTATGTGATCACGTTCGGGTTCGGCGTGGGCGGTTCCATGACAGTGGACGGAGTGCCTTATATCCGGTTCCTGATCCCCGGCATCGTGGCCATGAACAGCATGACATACGCATACGCCATCGCTGCGGATATAAATATTTCACGGTTCTACTGGCGCGTGTTCGACGAAATACTCTGTTCACCGGTCACGGCGCTCAATTACACCATCGGCGAAATAATGTACGGACTGACCCGTTCGCTCATCGGAGTGTTGATCACCCTGGGCATCGGCGCTGCATTCGGGATATATTTGAATGCCGGGTTGTTTTTCTGGCTGGGGATTATCGGCAACGCCCTGGTTTTCTGCTGCATTGCGATCATGGTTTCCATGTCCATCTCGTCTCATGCGGATCAGAGTATGCTTACCAGTTTTATCATAACTCCTATGGCGTTCCTGAGCGGTACATTCTTTCCGCTGGAAAAGATGCCGTGGATCGTACAGAAAATGCTGACGGTTATACCCCTGACGCACGCCGCCGCTGTAATTCGTTCATCCGCTCTGGGGCAGCCTTTCGATATGTGGCGACTGCTGCTGCTTTTCGGCCTTGCCGCCGTGCTTTTCCCGTTCGCGGTCAGGTCCATCATGCGGGCAAGGGAGTAATTCCAAATATGACGACAGATAAAAAAACAAGGCGTTTCCTTCTATCCGCGTTGCTGATCGCCCTGACAGCCGCGCCGACGCTGGTGCTCACAGGCTGCGAGGGGGCTGCATCCCAAAAAACAAATGCGGCGCTGCCCGACAGGCCTATCGAAGTGAGACTGGGAGCCCTGAAGGATATTCCCTCGGTCACCGACTGGAACAAGAAAGACTACGAAGCGCTTGCCGTATCTGCGGATGAGAAGTGGATTGCCGTGGCCGGATTCGATGAAACGATCAAACTTTTCAGCGCCGTCGGTGAGCGGAGATGGACTTTCAACATTCCTGAAAGTTACGGGCGCAGCGTGGCCATATCCCCGGACTCCAGAACAGTATACGCCGGTGAATGCAGCATGGACGGCAACATTTACGCCATCGATTTGAATACCGGGAAACTGAAATGGGTCTATGCCGTGGGCGACGATGTAGGCCGCCCGGAAAATATCGAGACTGCCCGCTGGACACACCAGGCGTGCGTCTATTCTCTGACAGCGTCTAAAGACACCCTGTTCGCGGTCGGCACGCATTCGAACCGGGTCATGCTCGAACTCCCGGATGGCGGCAGGATCGTTCATTATCCGACGAAAACACTGCTTTACGCCTTTGAGCCGCGCAACGGAAAGATACTATGGCGATTCCCCGAAACGGAAACCATGGACACCCGTATGCCGTTTCCTCTCTATTCCAAGCCCCTGAAACACATCATCGGGGCGAACACGAGCTGGCGCAGGAAAGGAGCGCCCGTGGAGAAATATGAAAACGGGACCGTCCGGCTTATTAATGCCGCCACGGGAGAACAGAGCGACGCTTATCGTATCGAACCGACGATAATGGATTACACGAGTATGTGGTACGGGCTGTCCGTGTCTCCTAACGGCAAGTTCGTGGCCGCGGCCACAAATGACGGGCGGCTTCACCTTTTCGCAGTCGATGAAGGCCCGGCGCTGCGGCTGCTCTGGCGCAGGGACATAACCACCCTGATGACTGTAAGCGGCATCCCTATCTACGCCGGCGGCAAATACAGTACCGTGTTCGACGATGGGGCCGTGTTTGTGGTTTCCGGGAATACATACGCGAAAAGAACTGTGGCCGACGCGGCGCAGGAACCACCCACGGAACACCCGGACAGCAATTCGGCGTTCCTCTTCAACAGCAACGGCGACATACTCTGGAAATGGAAAGCGCCCGGCGCTATCGATGGGTTGTCGCCGCTTCCCGGATCGGGCCTGACTGCAATTCTCGTCAATCACAATTACATCGAGAATACGCTCGAGGCGTCCGGTTTCTATTTCCTGAAGTATCAGCCTGGAAACACGGAGCCGGTTGCGCGGCTGGGCGACTTCCAGTTGAGGGGCATATCGGTCACGGGCCGTTTCTCACCGAAAGGAGCCTATTTCGCGGGTATCGAGGTGCCGATCAGGCTGGAAAACGATACCGTCACCGGCGTGCATAACCTGCACATCATACCTGTGAAGTTTGTTGCCGGTGGGTAGGAAGGCGAAACCATTTATTCTCCTTATGGCATTTATCGTTGCCGGTTTCGGGTCGTGCGCGAAAAAAACGGCTGATATCGAGTCAGTGTCGTTTTCGCGCGGCGCGGTCCACATCGTTTTGAACCGCGCCGCCCGCATATCGTCTGTCGACATCATCGACGAACAGGGCAACCGCCGGGGCAGAGCTGTGTTTCCGCACGATTACAGGAATGACCACATAACAGTGAACTGTGAATGGAACGAAAAAACTGAATATCACATCAGCCTCCACACGGATGAAAGGAATATCCTGTACAACACCGTTTCTCCTGTTTACGGGAAAGAGAATTATTATGCGTTTCAATTCCCGTTCGGCATGGAAACAAAGCGGGTGGCCGTGCCGGTCGATACGGAAATAACGGGGAGCGTTCGTGTGGCGAACAGCATGGACAGTCCAAGAGATATATCAGTCCGGATAATGTTCCCGGCGGGTTTTTCGCCAGTCGATGGGAAAGACGGGCGTTGCCTGATGAACGCCGGCGCGCGGGTGGAATGCACATTCGCTCTGCGCCTGGCGAACCGGTATGACTCCAGGATCATTCCACTGACTGTGAAAAGTCCGGCGAACCCGACACGTGAATACCGTAATATAAGTATGACGGTTTCAGAGAACGGAGCTGTTTTGCACACGGACAACATTCAGATCAGGGTCGTGAACTCCGAATTTCTCGGAAAGAGCATCCGTGTCTCACGAGTCGCGTTTCCCACGAACGATAAAGGAGAACCGGACGAAAGGCTGACAAAAAACACGCTGCATCTGTCGACTGTGACACGCCTGCGGGCCATTCTTACCGGGGAGAAATACCGGGAAACGAACTTCAGACAACTTCCATTCGGTTTTTTCCAGGTCACTGTGAAAAACACGCTCGGCGAAGATGCCGTCGTTCTGCTGAAGGCATGTATCGTCGACGCGGAGAGCGGGGAGCGGGTCGAAGCGTTTACTCCCGACCCGCACGTGAATCCGCTCGGGGAAGTCTTTGCGACAGTGATCGTGAAAAGGGAGGCGTCGACGAAGGTCGTTCTTCCGGTCTACGTGGAACCCGTGTCCGTGCGCGAGGGGGATTACAGGCTGTTGCTGTCCCTGACGCAGATGGGAGCGGATAGGCCGTTCTCCACCTGTGAACATGATTTCCGCGTGGAGAAGCATCCCATTGTACCGTTTGTCGCAACCGTGGCCGGGGCCGTACTCGCCGGCGCTTTTCTGTTCGTTTTCTTTATCCGCTTCAGGAGCATAATGAGCGGTTTCAAAGTCCGCTGGATTGTATTGATCTCATTGTACGGCGCCGTGGGCTTCGTGCTTGTGAATGTACCGGGCACACTGTTTATGGACGTGTTCCGGGCTCTGCTGGGGCCGTTCAGTTTCCTTGCCTCGGGCCTGTTTTTCGGCGTGGTGCAGTATGTATTGTGGACCTCACTGATTATGCTCGTGCCGCGACCGGGAACCATGTCTCTCGTCATGGCCGTGAGGCTGTTGCTGTCCTGGGTTCTGCTTGGGAACCTATCGCTCGTATCGATATTGTGGATGGCCGTGCACGCACTGACGGCGGAAGCGGCGTTGTGGGGCGCGGGTGCGACACGCAGTGGGCCGGAGCGGGGTGTCGGTGCCGCCGGACTGTTCGTGGCGTTCGCCCTGTCCGAGTCCGTGGCTACGTTCTTCAACATGGAGTCCGTGGTCTTCCTCTACCGGCTGTATTATGCGGACTGGTATATCGCTTTGAATATACTCGTCGGAGGTGTGTTCTACACGGTTATCGGCACGGCTCTGGGGCTTAGCATGGGAAAACGTCTGAGGATGGTGGTCGAGTGAGCCATCATTTTGTGAAAATAGAAAACCTTTCGTACACCTACCCCGGGCGTTCGGAACCCACGTTGAAAAACGTCAGTCTGGATGTGCCCGACGGCAGTGTTATGCTCATTACCGGCCCCACAGGTTGCGGAAAGAGCACGCTCATGAAATGCCTCAGCGGGATCATCCCGCATGAATCCGGAGGCGTGATGACGGGGCGTGTTCAGATAGGGCACCTGAAGGATACAAGACGTGCGGACATTCATAGTATTACCGAAAAAGTGGGGCTCGTGTTTCAGAACCCCGACGAACAAATATTTACGTCCATAGTGCGCGACGAAGTCGCGTTCGGGCCGGAAAACAGGGGCTTGCCCGAGTCCGTGACAGAATCCCTGATCGCCGAAGCGCTTGCAAGCGTGGGCCTTGCGGAAGCCCTGGACAGGCGCACGGACGAGTTGTCCGGCGGTCAGAAACAGCGCGTGGTCATTGCGGGCCAGCTCGCTGTGGGCCACGACATCCTGTGCATGGACGAGCCTTTCTCGCAGATGGACCCACGGGGTGCGGCGGCGTTGCGCGACGCCCTCGGGCTGCTCGCGAGGGACCACAATAAGACGATTATCCTGGTGGAGCACCGCGTCCACGAAGTCGCCGGGTTTGCGGACCGTGTCGTGATCATGGAAAACGGTGAGATCATTCTGGATATGGACGCGGCCCGCGCGTTCGACGATCTGTCCGTTTATAATCGACTCGGCCTCAACGTGCCTCAGAGCGCGGAACTGTTCGCCCGCATGGGTTTTAAGGAGAGACCCCTCGACGTTTCGGACGCCCTGCCGCTGCTCAGAGAGAACGGGCGGGTAAAAAACATAAAGCCGCCTCCGGCGGACAAAGAGCCGTGCGCGGGCAATTCAACCGGCCATGGCTCGCGCGACAAACCCAAAATCGGAATCGAGAATATTACATTTTATTATAACAAAACGGAACCACTGTTTGAAAACCTGAGTCTCGACATCTTTCCCGGCGAACGGGTTGCCGTCATGGGGGCGAACGGCTGCGGCAAGACCACATTGCTGCTGCTTGTCGCGGGGCTTCTGAAGCCGCGGCGCGGCCGGGTGCTGTATGACGGCGTCGTCCCGAAACCCGGTGCCGTTCTCGGAAGCCGGGCGGGATTCCTGCTCCAGAATCCAGACCTGATGTTGATCCGCGAAACGGTGATCGAGGAACTGAGATTCCCGCTGCGCAACAGCCGTGTTCCCCGGGAAAAAATGGACGTCATGGTCCGGTCCTCTCTGGATGTCATGATGATCGAACCTCTTAAAAACGACTATTGCTTCGCCCTGAGCCGGGGGCAGCGCTTGCGCACGGCTGTGGCCTCTCTTCTCACTCCGGACCCGGACATCATTCTCCTGGATGAACCCACTATGGGGCAGGACCGGAATAATATCAGCGAGATGATGGACCACTTCGAGCGCATGGGGAAAACGCTCTTGTTTTCCACGCACGATCTCGCCACCGCCGTCTGCCACGCCACGCGGCTACTGGTTATGAAAAAAGGATGTATTCATTATGACGGCACCCCGAAAAACTATTTCACTCCATCGTTGTTCACCCCCGAATGCGCCCTGGTTCCCTGCGACGTGATGAAAATCGCCTGGAACATGGGGGTGGACGCGCCTGTAGCCACGGTGAATGATTTTATTTCGATATGGAGCGGCGCATGAATAAATCATTGCTTGGTGTCAACACAGCGCCGTCGCCGGTGAAACGGCTCGACGCGCGTGTGAAATTGCTGGGCCTGTTCTGTGTATCCATTCTCGTTGTTATCATCGACTCGCCGGTTACTCTCGGATCATTTTCCGTTCTGGCGCTGCTTCTGCACGCCGCCGCGAGAACCGAAACCCGGAAGCTGAAAGTGCTTTTTATCCTTCTCTCCGTCGCGCTCTGGGGCACAGTGTTCAGCCAGGCTGTCTTCTATGCCGGAACCCCCAGAACGGCAATTCTTACTATCATTCCATCCGCTACCGACGTGCCCGGTCGGTTGACCGGCGGCGTGTTTATCTTTAAAGAGGGTTTCATATATGGAATCGTCCAGGGATTGCGTTTTCTCGTTATGACAACTCTCGGCATGCTTGTCGTGTGGACCACCGAACCCCGGGACATGCTTGCGGGCATGCTCCGCTTGAGAGTTCCTTATGCCCAGGCCTTTATGCTGATTACGTCTTTCCGGTTCATTCCTATCCTGCTCGAAGAGGTCAACTCCATTCTCATCGCTATGCGGATAAAAGGATTCCGGGCCCTGAAATACGGTATTATCCATCCTGTCCGCACAGCCGTGTACATCATGAATCCGCTCCTTGCGAACCTTGTGAGGAAATCCGGCTTCCTGGCACTGTCCGTGGAATGCCGCGGTTTCTCTCCTTCGGTCTCCCGCGTCGTTCAAAAGCCGAAATCGCTGAATATGCCGGAGACGGCGGCGGCTCTGATCATGGTTTTAATCATCGTTTCCGTGGTTTCCGCCAAAGTGATCTATCTCTTATATTTTCACGGGCTGTATTATTCGTCTTCATTACGTCCGCTGTACAGTTTCGCGAAGAATTATCTATGAGGTTCCTTTATGTTAAAGAGAGCAGGTCGGATCAATTATCCATTCAGCGCCGTCGTCGGCCAGGAAGCCATGAAGCTGGCGCTCGTTCTTAACGCCGTCGATCCACACATCGGAGGCGTGCTGGTGCGCGGCGAAAAGGGGACCGCCAAGTCCACGACAGTCCGCGCGCTCGCTTCCCTGCTTCCGGAGATCGACATCGTCCGGGGTTGTGCTTTTTCCTGCGAACCAGGCAACGAGGCCGGTTTGTGTGAATTATGCGGGGAAAACACCGGGTCTCCGCCCACCTCGAAAAGAAAAGTGGCGGTGGTGGACCTGCCGCTGAACGCCACGGAAGACATGGTGCTCGGCAGCATGGATTTCAGCCTTGCCGTAACAAGCGGTGTGCGCCGCTTCCGCCCCGGCCTGCTTGCACGGGCGCATCGCGGCATCGTCTATGTGGATGAGGTCAACCTGCTCGATGATCATATCGTGGACATAATCCTCGACGCGGCGTCGAACGGGGTAATTGTGGTCGAGCGGGAAGGCATTTCCGTGCGCCACCCGTCGCAATTCATCCTCGTTGGAACCATGAATCCCGAAGAAGGCGAACTAAGGCCGCAGTTGCTGGACCGCTTCGGACTGGCCGTTCCTGTTGTCGGAGAAGAGAACCCCCGGGACCGCGTGAAGCTTATGGAACTGCGTGAACGGTTCGACATCGACCCGGAACGGTTCAGGAACCTGTTTGCCGATGAGGATAAAAAAATCATCGACAGGATCGAGGCAGCCCGCAATCTTATCGGCAGTGTCGCACTTTCCGAAACCGCCCGTAAGTTTATTGCGGAAATCTGCCTGGCAAACAATGTGGCCGGTCATCGCGCCGACGTTGTGATGGAACGCGCCGCGTGCGCACTGGCCGCGTATAACGGACGTTCGGATGTTGCCACGGAAGATATTCTCGAAATTGCCCCCATGGCGCTTCTGCACAGGCGCAGGGAAGCGCCTCCGCCGCCACCGCCTCCCGACCATGAACACGAGCATAAGCATGAACACGATGAGCATGAACACGACGAACGGCAACAAACCGACCCCGGGGAACAGAATGCTCCGGATCCCAGCCCGGAAGAACAGGGAACACGGCAGCCGGAACCCGGAGAAGCTGAATCCGGCGATACGCAAACGCCCGCGCCGCCGGACTGCGCATCGGAAAAAGTTTTCGATGTCGGTGATACGTTCAAAGTCAAGCCGTTCAGTCATGAGAAAGACCGCAGGGTGCGGCGCGGGTCGGGACGCAGGTCGCGCACCCGCACAAGCCGGAAACAGGGCCGTTATGTTAAGAGCAGCCTGAAGAATCCGTCGGGAGATATCGCGCTGGACGCCACGCTGCGCGCCGCCGCTCCGTTCCAGAAATACCGCGAGGCCAACGGCATGTCCGTAGTCATCCACGAAGCGGACATAAGGGGCAAAATCCGGGAAAAACGTGTCGGCAACTTCCTGGTGTTTCTCGTGGACGGCAGCGGCTCGATGGGTGCGCGCTCGCGCATGGTGGCAAGCAAAGGCGCTATCCTCTCATTGCTTATGGACGCATATCAGAAGCGGGATCGCGTGGCTATGGTGGTCTTCCGGAAACAGGAGGCGGAGGTGGTGCTGCAACCAACAAGTTCTATCGAACTGGCCGCGAAGATGCTGCGCGAGCTTCCCGTGGGGGGCCGCACACCGCTTTCCAGCGGGCTTCAGAAAGCATTCCGGCTCATGAAAGTGCACTTGCTCAAGGAGCCTGCTGCCGGGCCCATCTGTATCATAATAACGGACGGTAAATCCAACGTGGCGCTCGGCGACGGCAAACCACAGGACGAAATCATGCGCATCGCCGGAAATATGCTCCTCGAGCCGCGCATTAAATATATTGTCGTAGACACAGAAACATCGTCGTTCACTCATTTCGGACTCGCCGCCCGCCTCGCCGCGGCGCTGGGCGCCGACTACTTCAAAATCGAAGAACTTAAAACCAGAGAACTCATTGACATCGTAATGAGCGTTACATAATGCAGACAAAACATATTTATCCGTTCGCGGCCATCGTCGGCCAGGAAAAAATGAAACTCGCGCTTGTCCTCAACATCATCAACCCAACCATATCCGGTGTTCTCATCCGTGGCGAAAAGGGAACCGCGAAATCCACGGCGGTGCGCGCTCTGGCGGACATCCTGCCGCAGATCGACGTCGTGAAAAACTGTCCCTATCAATTGCGAAAACCGCACGGCGGAGACATCTGCGCCGAGTGTGTGAACCCGGACTGCCGGGCCGCTGTCGAACAGAAACAGGCGCCGCCCGTCGAGCGGCGGAAAGTGCGTGTCGTGGAACTGCCCGTGGGCGCAACCGAAGACCGCGTCGTGGGAACCATGGACATCGAGCACGCCCTGAAAAAAGGTGAAAAGCGCATCGAACCCGGCATCCTCGCCGCCGCGCACAGGGGCATCCTCTATGTCGATGAAGTGAATCTGCTGGACGATCATGTCGTCGACGTGCTTCTCGATTCCGCCGCCATGGGGGTCAACACTGTCGAGCGTGAAGGTGTCTCCTTCACGCACCCTGCGCGCTTCACGCTGGTCGGCACCATGAATCCCGAGGAGGGCGAACTAAGGCCCCAGTTGCTCGACCGTTTCGGCCTCTGCGTGAACATAGAAGGTATTCTCGACCCCGAAAAGCGCGTCCGGGTCATGGAGCGGCGGGCCTCTTTCGACGATAATCCGCGGGACTTCATAGAACGTTGGAAAGAAGAATCGGAAGCTGTCGTCGGAAAGATCAAAAAGGCGATCGCGCTGTTCCCGGAGGTTGCTGTCGATAGAAAACTGATGCTGGAAATAGCTAATTATTGTATCGAAGTAGGCGTGGATGGACACAGGGGCGACATCATCACACTGAAAACAGCAAAAACCATCGCCGCGTATGAAGGGCGAAGCGCCGTGGAAAGTGAAGACATAGACCTGGCCGCTGAACTGGCCCTGCCGCACAGAGTCCGTCGCCAGCCGTTCCAGGATATCTCCACCGGCATCGTCAGGGCCGGAAAAAACAGCAAACCGTAGAGCCAATTGCAAAATATGTTTATTGCGTAGTTTCCCGAAGAATGTAATTGCAGTACGCTCCCTGTGGATACTATACTGTAAGATGACAATAGTTCACAACAATGGTTGCACCGCAACCAGGGACGCCGGGACACAACGCAACAGACAGGTGTATATGCAGACGGAAATGAAAGAAAGACCGGAAGGCGGCACTGCCGCCGAAGACGGGAAACTGCTTGAAGTGCGCGACCTCAAAGTTTATTTTCCGATCACAAGTGGTTTTGTCGTACGAAAAACAATAGGCAACATACGCGCCGTAAACGGAGTGACATTCGACATCGGACGCGGCGAAACGCTGGGCCTTGTCGGTGAAAGCGGATGCGGAAAGAGCACTACGGCGCGGGCAATCCTGCAATTATACCGGCCGACCTCCGGCAGCGTGATCTTCGAGGGGCGCGACCTTGCCGAACTCAAAGGCAACGATCTTCGCGCGGTATACCGGGAACTTCAGATTATCTACCAGGACCCGTATGCCTCGCTGGACCCGCGCATGACTGTCGGCGACATCATAGCCGAGCCGATAAACAGTTTCAGGCTCCTGACGGGAAGCAGACGGCAGAAACGGGTGGAAGAACTGCTGGAAACAGTCGGACTCGATCCACGCTACAAAAACCGCTATCCTCACGAGTTCAGCGGCGGACAACGCCAGCGCATCGGCATCGCTCGAGCACTCTCTGTGAACCCCTCGCTGATCATTGCCGACGAACCCGTGAGCGCTCTCGACGTTTCCATCAGGTCGCAGATCATCAACCTGCTGGAGGAACTCCAGTCCAAGTTCGGGTTTTCATACCTTTTTATCGCCCACGACCTGAGTGTTGTCATTCACATCAGCGACCGTGTTGCAGTTATGTACCTGGGGAAAATCGTAGAACTCGCGGAAGCTGGAGAACTCTACTCGACTCCGCTGCATCCATACACCGGGGCGCTGCTCTCCGCAGTGCCGATACCCGATCCGAATGTCGAGGAAAAACGCCGCCGCATCCTGCTCAGCGGCGACCTGCCGAGCCCGGATACCGAGATCGCAGGGTGCAACTTCGCATCCAGATGTCCGAGAAGAGAGCGCCGTTGCGAAACAGATGATCCACCTCTCAGGGAGGTCGTTTCGAACCATTTCGCCGCATGTCATTTCGCCTGACCGGCACCGGCGCGACCGATCAGGATTACCTCTGCTGAATGTTCTTTATGCACATTCCTTCTTTTATATCGCAAAAAAATATGTATACTTTTTAATCAACTTGCGGTTGCACCGTAATGTGGCATTCGGACTGTGTGAAAAAAACGACAAAAACGAATCGAACGGGAGAGACACCAGATGAGTTTCATCGAATTCAATGAAGAAAGATGCAAACGAGACGGGTTTTGCGTCAGGGAGTGCCCGATGAAAATAATAGCGATGCCTGACAGGGAATCGTTTCCCAGGCTGGTTTCGCGGGCGGAAGAACTTTGTATAGATTGCGGCCACTGCATCGCGGTGTGTCCGCACGACGCGATTACTCTCAAAGGGCTTGCCCCCGAAGACTGCGAACCTGTGAAAAAAGACCTGTTGCCGACTGGAGAACAGATAGCCCACTTCATGAAGACTCGCCGCTCTGTGCGTGATTTCAAGAGCGAACCGGTGCCGAAAGAATTGATAGAAAAGTGCATCGACATTGCGCGTTATGCGCCTTCCGGACACAATTTTCAGCCGGTACACTGGCTCGTGATCCACGACACGGATGAAGCGAAACGCCTCGCTGGTATCGTGGCGGACTGGATGCGCATGGTAATCGAGTCGATGCCCGCAATGGCGGAGATGATGCACCTGGAACTCGTCGTCAAGGAATGGGACCGTGGTGTCGACAAGATTCTGCGCGGCGCGCAGCATATTGTGATAGCGCACGGCGACAGGACGAATATGACGGCGCAGGGTGCATGCACCATCGCGCTCGCGCATCTCGAACTGGCGGCCTGTTCGCTGGGCGTGGGCGCGACATGGGGCGGGTTCGTCCATGCCGCCACCGCGGTTTTCCCGCCGATGCAGCAGGCAATTGCTCTTCCCGACGGACACCAGAGTTTCGGCGCTATGCTCATGGGCTGGAACAATATGAAATACAGACGCATACCGCCGCGAAAAGATGCGCGCATCACCTGGTGCTGACAGGTTCGCCGTGCAGCCGGTGATCCCGGTCTGTTGATCGCAGTATTGCCGTTATTTAAAAAATAATTTGCTATGTATAATGTGAGTCCTTTACAACTTGTCGGGCTGATCGTCGCTCTTAATCTTACTATCTGGGGCCTCGTGCTGACTATATTGAAATACGCCGCCAGGCGCTACGGCGACCGACCCGCCGAACTCAGCGGGAGTGAAACTCCGGAAACAGCGCTCGAAAAGGTGCCGAACAGCTATTATCTCGAAACAGACTTTCCCAACAGGCGCCGGTTTCTCGGATGGGGTTTTATGGTGCGAGGAAACGGTGTTTTCTATATGGGCGCTTCGGGGCTGTACTTCCTGCGATACGCGACGACAGACCCGCTATATATTCCATATCGATACATAACAGGCATTGATGTGGGGCCGTCGGGCAGGGCGAAAACCGGCAGGTTGCCCATGCTCCATATAAACTGGCAATATCGGGACATGATTCTCACATCTTTTATCGCCGTCTCGCGTTCTGAAGAAAACACCCGCAACTGGGCTGCTAAGATACGGGAACATCTGAAAAAATAACATGCTTATGCGTTTCAGTGCGGTGTTTCGACTCAATTACAGGCATTTATGTAATTATGGAAACCAATCGGTGTATTGAGTAAACATGGATATCCGACCAATTGGAACAGAAGAAGTCGGCGCGGTGATCGAACTGTGGGAAAGCGCCGGGCTCGAGTACAGGCCCGTCGGCCGCGACAGTGTCGAAAACCTGAAAGAGTATTTCGCCGGCAACGCGGATATCTGCCTGGGGGCTTTTGCAGGCGACACGCTTGTGGGAGCGGCAATCGGAAGCGACGACGGCCGCAAAGGCTGGATAAACCGGCTGGCTGTCGCCCCGCGTCAGCGGCGGAAAGGAATCGCGGCGGCATTGCTTCATAAACTCGAAGAAGCCCTGCGCGCGCGCGGCAGAAAAGTCTTCGCCGCTACTATATATTCCGACAACGACGCCTCGATAAATCTGTTCCGGCAAAATGGATTTTCATGCACTACCAGAATCGCATACCTCAGAAAAGCAGACACCGACGATTTTTAGTGCTACAACGCAAGATTTTAGTGACAACGGACAGAGAGCTGCACATGCGAAATGGCTGTGTTGCTGAAAAGATGTTTTTATGTAATGTAGCACAGGCGTCTCGCCTGTGACAATCGAAAATTGCGTTGTAGTGTTAAAACAAACACAGAGAGGAAACTTGAAATGAATATATTATTGCTCGACAGCAATTACTTCAGGATTGCAATATGCGCTTTACTGCTGTGCGTCGTTACTGTTGCCGCGCAGAAGCCGGCGTGTGCACGTCGGGAAGCCGACAACCCGGTAATTATTGTGGGAGATACCGCGCGGTTTTCGGTGGCCGGAGCCGAGTGCGTCAGGCTGGAATACTCGGCTGCGGGCGAGTTCGTCGACGCGCCTTCGATGTTCGCAGTCAATCGCGACTACGATTACCGTGGCTTCACGATAAGCGAAGACGGCGGCACGACGATAATCGACACGGGCCGCATAAAGTTGTTTTACACACCAGACGGAAAGCCGTTCAGCAGGTCGAACCTGCGGGCGGAAATACGCAAAGGCGACGGCACTGTCGAATGGCGGCCCGGCATGGCCAACAGAGGAAACCTCGGCGGCACTATCCGCACGGTCGACGGTGTCATCGGCCCTGTGGACCTGGGTGAAGGCATCCTCAGCCGCGACGGCTGGTACCTCATCGACGATTCGCGCCGCCACATTTTCACCGACGACTGGGTAGCCGCAAGACCGGCGGACTCGGGTACCGACTGGTTTCTTTTCGGCTACGGCAACGACTACATAGGCGCTCTGCGCGCGCTCACCGCTGTCGGCGGCGCTGTGCCGCTGCCGCGCAGGTACGCGCTAGGCGCGTGGTACTCGCGCTACTGGCCTTACTCGCAGGACGACTACCGGAAGATCGTCAAAGAATATGCGAAACACGATTTCCCGCTCGACGTGATGGTGCTGGACATGGACTGGCACAAGGACGGCTGGACCGGCTGGTCGTGGAACCGAAAACTGCTACCGGACGCGGAGCGGCTCCTGAAGTGGTTCCACGAAAAGGACCTGTTCGTCACGCTGAACCTCCATCCCGCGGACGGCGTGGGCCCGCACGAGGACATGTACGCCGACTTCATGCGTGACCTCGACCGTGATCCGGCAAAGAAGGAGTGGGTAAAGTTCGACGCCGGAAACAAAAAGTATCTCGACACTCTTTTTAAGGATGTGATCTCGCCGCTGGAGAAAGAGGGTGTGGACTTCTGGTGGCTCGACTGGCAACAGTATCCCTACACACGCAGCATCCCCGAACTGACGAATCTGCGCTTGCTCAATTACTATTTCTATCAGCACACGGGCCAGGGAGGTAAACGCGGACTTTCGTTCAGCCGCTGGGCGGGATGGGGCGACCATCGCTACCCGATCCACTTCTCCGGCGACTCGCACACAGGCTGGCCGATGCTCGCCTTCATCGTGCCGTTCACGTCGACCGCCGGCAATATGGGCGCGTTCTTCTGGTCGCACGACATCGGCGGACACATGGGACCGCGCATGCCCGAGACATACACGCGCTGGTGCCAGTTCGGCGCGACGACCGCCGCCCTCCGCTCACACTCGACCCGCTCGCCCGAACAGGACCGCCGCCCCTGGAAGTATCCGAAATACGCGGAAAACTCCATGCGCGTCTCTTTCCACCTGCGCTCGGAATTGTTTCCCTACATCTACAGCACCGCCCGGCAGGGTCACACATTTACTATGCCCCTCAACAGACCGATGTACCTGTTGTATCCTGAAGATGAACGCTCATATAAAAACCCGCAGCAGTACTTTTTCGGCGACGCATTCCTCGCGGCACCCATCGTGTCGGCGGGCGTCGGTAAAGGGAAGGTGGCCGCCCAGGTCGTGTGGTTCCCGGAAGGCGTGTGGTACAACTGGTTCACCGGCGAACGGTTCGAAGGCGACGCGGAAGCGCTTGTCGCGGCGGACATCAACGAGTTCCCGCTATACGCGCGCGGTGGCACTCCTGTCCCGATGCAGCCCTACACGCAGCGCATGTCGACCACCCCACTCGCCGAACTTGTCGTCCGCGTTTATCCCGGCGCGGACGGCACGGGCGGCAGCTACACTCTTTATGAGGATGACGGTGTTACGAATGCGTATATGCGCGGCGAATTCGCCGAAACAGGGCTCTCCTATTTTCGTGACGGCGACAGGATGAAACTCGCGGTGAGCCCGGTCGATGGGGTGTATGACGGGCAATTGAAAGAACGCGCTTACGCCTTTCAGTTCGCCAATACCGATATAGCGTCGGTCGCAACTGTAAACGGCAAAGCCGCCGATGTTGAATATGACGCCGACCGGAACATGAATATCATCAGAACCGGCGTCATGCCGATTACAGAGAGGATCGAGGTCGAGATCAAGGCGGCGGAGACGGAACAGGCGGCCATAGTCGGCGTAGCGGCGCGACGGCGCGCAGGCGGTATCCTGGGCGGTTCCGCGGCGGTGGCTCCGGTCGCGGGCCGGATCGCCGCATACGCCGAGACGGATGATATTGACGAAAAGGAAATGGACATGCTGCTCGCTGTAGCAGGTACAGGTATATTCGTGAAGGATGAAAGGTTGTATCTGTATAAAAATGGTCGGCGGCAAGCCTACTTCTACTGCCGCCCGGGTAGTGTCGACGGCGACACTTTCAGCTATCGAATCGAAGACAGGTACGGCACTGAGACGCAGGCGGCTGCCGCAGGCGAGATGTTTGTGGAGGCCGCCGGGCCGCTCGCGATACCGGCGTTGCCGCCGCTGAAGAAAAGTGGCGGCTACGGAGTGCGCACGTCAAGAGTGCTTATAGTCGATTTCTCCGTCGGCGGTCACAAATTCTCGATCGAAAAAGAGATCGACAGCCGTCAGAACTATCTTACAAAATGGAACATCATCGGTCCGTTCGACTTCAGCCGCGTGAAAAAGATCGAAGTTCAGAATTATGGACCGGAAAAGGATAAACTCGACCTCGGCGCGGTGTATGATGGTAAATCCGGAGAGAAGGTACACTGGCGCCGCGCCTCCGCGGGCGAAGCGGGCCTTGTTGATCTTCAAAAACATTTCTATATCGGGCGCGACAACTCGGTCGCCTATGCCGTTACATTCGTTCTTTCCCAAAAGGACCAGCCCGCCGGGTTCAAACTCAACAGTGACGATGGCGCGGAAGTATGGGTCAACGGCGAAAAGATATTCACGGCGAACGGTTCGAGATCGCTCAACGCGGAGCCCGACGAGTTCACCGGAAGATTGAAAAGCGGTGCCAATATCATCATGCTGAAAATATCGCAGTTCAACTATGACTGGTCGTACAAACTCGGCATCGGCACACTGTACCCGGTCAAGCAATCTTACGGCAGAAAGTGATACCGCCGTATCGCGATCAGCGGGAGAAGCGAGTTTTTATGAGGAACACAATGACGAAAGCACGGCGCGACCGCACTGTTTTTTCCCATGCGCGGACGATGCTGTGTTACACAGTGGCCACGATCATGATTGCCGCGTTCGTGGTAGTTTCCGGCTGCGGCGGCGGCAGTGGAAGCGGCAAAACAGCGCCTGCGAAAGACGAATTCCGCCGTCAAACGGTTTCCGTCGCCGGTGTTGTCGACAAAAAGCTCGTAACACCCGGGTCGGTCGCGGCGGTCAGGGTGATCGAAAAGACAGGCATGTTGTCGCAGCCGCTCGCGACGACGACCGATTTCAAAAACGGCTTTTTTCTGTGTGACAATATCAACTTCTACGTTTTGAAAAAGAAAGGTTTTATCGTCGAGTTCCGTGACGTGACGCTGCGGAGGAAACTCGTCTGGAATATCGGCGACAGGTTCAACAACACAGGCAAACTCGATGAAGCAACCACTTTTATCGCCGACAATGTGACGGAAGTTCTAAAAGAAAAGAAAACTCCGGCGCAACCGCTCGGTTTCTTTTTCAGGAATTTCAACGATGTGGACATCTCATCATTGATAGTGCCGCAAGATCACGATCTGCTGCGGGAACGCGCCCGGACTTTCCGGCGAATGCTCGAAATATGGTCGAAGTTAAATGTGCGGGATATTGAGCCGGCGGTGGAATGGGCCGCGCTCGGATTCGCCGCCGAGCCCTCGCGCGAGCGTGAAGATATGCGCAAATGCCTCGTATTGCTTATGCTGCTTGACGATGAAGAGTTCAGCGACATGAGCATCTGGCGGCGGCCTTTATTTATCGCCTTCTCCGACCTTGTGTATACTATCGCCGCTGAAGCGGCTGTTGCAGGAACCAACGAAAAAAGAAGAACTCGAAACACCGAAAAGCTGTTCCTGACACTTATCGAACAGGTTTCAGGTGATGGCGATAAAGTGCTTGCCACCGCGCTGCGGGGCGATCCCGAAGCAGACGCCGCACTGCCCGAAAAAACTGTGGACGCGCATTTCGCCGGAAGAGAAATGAAGAACCTCGACTACGACAGTGGGCGGCTCCTGCAATATCTTGTCACGGAAGCCAAACGCAAAACGCAATACAATAGAAGTGTGAGCGCGATGGAAAACGTACGCCGATTATTCAGTCGATACAACAGGGCGCTCGCGGACAGCGGTTTCGATGAAAAACTCGAGTCGTCTCTTATTATCGACATTGCAAAACTTTCCGGGTTTGAAAATATCGATTTGAAAAGCATGGCGAAACAAACGGAGCGGGGTTCGTTTGCGGCGACCGGGACATTGAAAGTAAACTGAAGCAGCATATTTTCACCAGTGCGGGCCGGAATCGTGAGAAGTCCGAGCTGCGGGAATCAATGAGTTTCATCACGAAAGGACCAGGAGATGACGGTAAGAGAATTCCAGCGGAAGATCGAGAAAATATATTTCGAGAAAGACAACGGCAGGGGAGTGGAAGGGACGTTCATGTGGTTTGTGGAGGAAGTGGGCGAACTGTCGCGAGCCGTGCGGCGCGGCGGTCGCGCGGAAATGAACGAAGAATTCTCCGACGTCTTCGCGTGGCTGGTGAGCCTTGCGAGCATCTGCGGCGTGGATATGGAGGCGGCCGCTAAGAAATATGCACACGGCTGCCCGAAATGCGGCGCGACACCCTGCACATGCAGTGAGCCGCGTCCGATATAGTTTTTTATTGCTCCGCAGGCAATAACTGGACAGTACCAAGTTCTGGATAATACTTTACCCCTTTTTTACTGATTTGCGAAGCTTGGCGAGTTCGACGGATAGGTCGATCCATTCGCCGGTAAGTTTTTTGAATTGCTTATAATTTGCTATTTGTTTTTTCAC
>JAJRTR010000190.1 GCA_024278215.1 bacterium | reverse complement strand
TGAAAACCAACGTGGCCGGATCGTGGCCTCGGCCTGTTTTTCGTTTTCAGTCGTATCGCCTGAAACCAGCCGGTTTTCATTTTCTCCGCCGGGCATATTTATCAGTCTCCGATAAGCAAACTCAAAAGAGCTTTCTGCGCATGCAGCCTGTTTTCGGCCTGGTCGAACACAATAGACCGCGGACCTTCGATAACATTATCACTCACTTCTTCGCCCCTGTGCGCGGGAAGATCGTGCATGAACAGCGCATCGCTCTTTGCCGCCTTCATCAATTTATTATTTATACAATATCCCTCGAATGCTTCTCTTCTTTCACGCTCTTCTTCTTCCATACCCATGCTGACCCATACGTCGGTATATACAAAGTCCGCGTCTTTCACCGCGTCCACAGGCCGGTCGACAACCTCTACACTGCCGCCCTCGGCTTCCGCATAGCCTTCGACCTTCGCAATCAGCGCGGGCTCCGGCTTGTAGCCGTCAGGACATGCAAGCGCGATGTCTATGCCGACCTTGGATAAAAGAATCATAAGTGAGGCGGCAATGTTATTAGCGTCGCCGATATAAGCGACTTTTGTTTTTTTGCCGCGCCCTCTCTTTTCATAAATCGTCATCAGGTCTGCGAGCGCCTGGCAGGGATGGGCTCTTTCGCACAGGGCGTTTATCACCGGAATGTCGGCCCACTCGGCTGTCTGTACAATATCTTCGTGTTTATACGCACGGATCACTATACCGTGTGCATAGCGGCTGAGCACACGGGCGGTGTCCTGCCTCGGCTCGCCCCTGTCCGCGTGTGTATTTCCGGAGTATATCACCACGGGCTGCCCGCCCAGTTGCGCCACACCTATCTCGAAAGACACACGTGTGCGAAGCGACTGTTTCTCGAAGTAGAGTACGACCGATTTACCTTCGAGTGTACGCCGCATGTGAGATCCTCTTTCGGCGAGTTCGGCTTTGAGCTTGTCCGCAAGATCGATTATTGCCGAAATGTCTTTCGGACTGTAATCGTGCAGGGTCAGTAAATCGCGTCCTTTCAGATCAGCCATCCGCTTGCCCCCGCCGGCCCGTTCTATAATATCCAACGCCGACATATTCCTGTTCTCCAATACTTGCTATGTCTTTACCCCCCGTTTCTTCACTGCGTTTCAAGAAATTCGTCCAGCAGTTTCACAAACAGATCGATATGTTTCTCATTAATGATATAAGGCGGCAAAGCTCTCAATACATTCGGCTTCACCGCATTCACAAGCACGCCGTTTTCGAGGAAGAAATCCGCCGCTTTTTTCGCATCGGCGTCCATCTCGATACCGATCATCAGGCCCAGCCCGCGCAACTCTTTTATCTCCGGTCTCTTCTCCTTCAGACCGGAAAGTTCAGACATGAAATAATTTCCAATATTCCCGGCATATTCGACCAACTGTTTTTCCCGCATCTCGTCGAGAAAAGCGAGCGCGCCCGCCGACACCACGGGATTCGCGCCGAACGTAGACGCATGTGATCCGGGTGCGAACCCTTTCACCACTTTACCCCGCGCAAGCATTACACCCATGGGCAGCCCGCCCGCGACCGGTTTCGCAAGCGTCATAACATCGGGTTTCACGCCATAGTGCATATATGCGAACCACTTGCCGGTGCGGCCCAGCCCGCATTGAACTTCGTCGAATATCAACTCGATTCCATGTTTGCGTCTCAGCGACACCAGGCCTTTCATAAATTTCTTTGTCGCCGGGTACACTCCGCCCTCGCCCTGCACCGGCTCGACCATGACCGCCGCTGTTTTCCCTGTAATCTTCTTTTCCAGCGCCCCGAGATCGTTCATCGGCGTGTGTTTAAATCCGGGGGGCAACGGATCGAAACCCTTTTTATATACATCCTGACCCGTGGCGGTTACGGTCAACATAGTTCTTCCGTGAAAGGAATTTTTCATGCAGATAATCTCGTTGCGTCCATCACGGAGAATCTGCGAATGGTACCTGCGCACAAGCTTTATCGCAGCTTCGTTTGCCTCCGCGCCGCTGTTGCCGAAAAAGCACTTCTTCATTCCCGAGATCTCGTTCAGTCTCCGTGCAAGATGAATCATCGGCTCCGTATAGTAGAGATTGGAGACGTGGGAGAGTGTCACGATCTGTTTCTTTACAGCATCCGCCACACGCTTGTTGCAGTGTCCGAGCGCGTTGACGGACAGCCCGGCGAGCATGTCCAGATAGCGATTGCCTTCACTATCGTAAACATATACGCCCCTGCCCCTGACAAGCATCACGGGCAGGCGCCCATAGGTTCCGAAAACATGTTTCGCGTCAAGTTTTCTCGCTTCGCAAAGGTCCATCACCCTGTCCTCCCGCCAGTCCCGTCGACAGTCGTTTTCTGAAAAGTCCCAAAAACAAAAAAGGCTTTCGCCCCTTTTATATCATGTCGTATATTCGGCATTTATTTTAACATAATCATAAGTGAGATCACAAGTCCAGAACCTTGTTCCCGCGCGTCCCAGCCCAGCGTCGAGCACAATAAAAACATCCTTCTTATTTAATATCTTTTTATTAACAACCTGCAACTTTCCCCTGTCGTAGACACAAGCGCCGTCGATAATAAGTCGCGCGGCTGACGGATCGAATCCGGCGCCTGAAACGCCCGCCGCCGACACGATCCTTCCCCAGTTGGGATCACCGCCGAATATCGCCGTCTTCACGAGTTGCGAATTAGCAATGGCCTTCGCCATTGCTTTCGCGTCCGGCTCACTTTCAGCGCCTTTGATCTCTATCTCTACAAACCGGGTTGCACCCTCGCCGTCCCGGACAATCTCCATCGAGAGATAACGCATCACAGCACCCAGCGCCTCCGCGAAGAGGGCTCTGTCTTTGTTGCTGTTAAGCTTCACACCCGAAGCGCCGTTCGCCGCCACCAGCACTGTATCATTCGGGCTTGTGTCGCCGTCGACCGATATGCAATTGAATGTCGCATCAATATTTTTTTTCGATATCGACCTGAGCGAAGGCAACGGAATATCAACGTCCGTGAAAATAAAACCCAGCATCGTCGCCATATCGGGCTGGATCATCCCGGAGCCTTTGGCGACGCCCGCGATCCTGTATGACGACCTGTCGGCCCGCACTTCCACCGCGCAAGTCTTAGGCACTGTGTCGGTAGTCATAATCGCACGCGCGGCCTTGTGGCCGCCCTTGCT
>JAJRTR010000189.1 GCA_024278215.1 bacterium | reverse complement strand
TGGAAGCAAAAAGGATATTGCCGGGTTTAACACCCAGCTTGCCCGCGAGCGTCGAACATATCATAAGGTTGTCGAGTTCGCCCCTTGCGCCTGTGGCGCAGTTGGCGATCCTGCTGTTTACGAGCAGAGCACGCGCCTTTCCGCGAGATGCGGCAAGCGTTTTCCTGAAAATGGGTATATGAGCGCCGAGCAGCTTGTTTTTCGTATAAAACGCCGCCGCCCTGAACGACGTGTCCGAATAGAAAAGCGCGATATCCGGAGCGTCGCCCGTTTTCATGCCGCAATGGATACCATTTGCCGATATGCCCTTCACAGCACACACTCCGCCGGACACGCAACTGACGCCTTTGATTCCGTCGATCTCTTTTTGCAGCCTTTTCTTCATGTTACAATCGTTCTTTCTTTCACGGCATGATTGCATTTGCAAGCAGGCCGGCGGTCTCCCGCACTCCGAACATCAGGTTCATATTCTGCACCGCCTGCCCCGCCGCGCCCTTGACAAGGTTGTCGATTACAGACACCAGTTTCAGTATCTTTGTGTCTTCGTCGAGAAACAGATTCATGTGGCACATGTTTGTGCCCCGAACATGTTTTATTGAAGGCATTCGACCGGCGGGCAGTACCTTCACAAACGATTCGCCCCTGTAAAAACTTTCATAAGTTTCGCGAATCTTACTCTCACTTATATCACCCTGAACCGGAATACATATTGTGCTCAGAATTCCCCTCGCAACAGGTATGAGATGCGGAGTGAATGTTACGGGCACGTTCCATCCGAACGTATTTTTTACTTCCTGTATCATCTCCGACGTATGCCTGTGGCCTGTTGGCGCGTAAACAGTGAATTCGTCTACCGCCTCCGAAAAGAGCAGATGCGGTTTCGGAGAGCGCCCCGCACCGGAATAGCCGGATTTCGAGTCGATGATCACCGGACCCTTTATATACTCTGAAACATTCTCCAGCGGATGAACGGCAAGCGCGACACTTGTCGGATAGCAGCCCGGGTTTGCCAGAAGACGCGCCTTTTTTATAAGTTTTCTGTATATCTCGGTAAGTCCGTAGATGGCCGTTTCCAGCAGGTCGGGACATGGATGCACGTAGTCGTACCATTTCTCGTACATCTCCGGGTCGGCCAGCCTGTAGTCGGCACTTATGTCGACGACTGCGGCGTGCGCAAGCAGCGAATCGATCATATCGTAGGACTTGCCGTGCGGCAGCGAAAGAATAAAAACGTCCGCACCCCTGAACGCCTCCGCCTTTTCGTGTGGTTGAAACAGCAGTTTCCTGCTCAGGTTCAACTGCGGGAAAACTTCCTGAACATCCTTGCCGCTGTAGGTATTTGAAGTTGCGAAAACGACTTCAGCCGCCGGGTGGCCGGAGATGATGCGCATCGTCTCGAGGCCCGCATAGCCCGACGCCCCCACGACCGCCACCCTTACAGGTTTTTTGCCGCTGTATTTTATGACCGCCATTGTCTCGCCTCGATTTTATGTTTTCGATTGTATGCGTTCAAACATATCAACACCGGACAAAAGACTTCTGTGATACCCGCCCGCACGTGAAAAAACTTCAGCACATTCATAATAACAAGCCATTTGACTGAGAAGCGAATGATACCCCGAATTAATAAATAAAACATGGGAGCGGATATCTCTGCAATCGTTCCGGCTCCCAAACCCTGACAACTTGCTGAATATTTTACTGGATAGTCAACTGAAGACCCGCCGCGAGAACGGAAAAATGCCGTTCAAGCGGGGTCGGGCCTGCGCAACCGGATTAACGTTTGGAGTACTGGTAATGTTTACGAGCACCCGGCTGTCCGAACTTCTTACGCTCTTTCATCCTCGGGTCGCGGGTCATGTGTCCGTTGGCCCGGAGTTGTTTGCGCAACGATTCGTCCATCTGCACGAGAGCGCGAGCAATACCCAGCCTGATCGCGCCAGCCTGCCCGCTGATACCGCCGCCCTTTGCCACCACTTTGATGTCGAAGCGGCCTTCCATACCTGTATCCTTCAGCGGTCCGAATATCTCAATCTGATGCGCGTCCCTGTTGAAAAAGGTTTTCACTTCCTTGCCGTTGACTGTGAAAACGCCGTTTCCAGGAGTCAGCCAAACTTTGGCGACCGCGTTTTTTCGTCTTCCTGTTCCGTAGTACCTGTCCATATCTTTCTCCATTTATGAAAGCCCGTTGCGGGGGGCTGTCTTGTTAGTTGAGTTCCACCTTCACCGGATTCTGAGCAGAGTGCGGATGATCCGGGCCTGCGTAGACTTTCAGCTTTTTCAGAAGTTGACGGCCCAGCTTGTTGTGAGGAAGCATCCCCTTGACAGCTTTGCGTATTACAAACTCCGGTTTTTTATCAATGAGTTCGGCATATTTCGTTTCCTTGATACCGCCGGGATAGCCTGTATGCCTGTAGTATTTTTTCTGCTCGAGTTTCCTGCCGGTGAGTTTAATCTTCTCGGCATTCACCACGATCACATAATCGCCCATATCTACAGCAGGATGATACTGTGGTTTGTGCTTGCCCCTGAGCACGGACGCCACTTTCGCGGCAAGCCTGCCCAGCACCTGATCTTCCGCATCGTACAGCAGGAACTGTTTCCTGTCGAGTTCCTTCTTCGGGTATGTCGTTGTTGTAGCTTTCATTTCTCGAACACTCCTGCGCCTATACATAATGTATTCATTTAATTAACACACAATCTGTCAAAGCTTCTTATTATAGCGTGTTTTTCGCACTTGTCAATTTCCAGCACACATTTTTCCTCAATAAACATCGACAGAGATATTGTAATTGATATGATCATCATTTTCCACTGAACCGGTTTCATGTCAGCAATTCCGTAAAATTCTGAAAAATGACAGTTATCAACGAGACAGCAGGGTAAAAAAAGGGATAGCAAATTCGCGGGGTTATGTTTTCAAGTCATAGGCGAGCTTCAAGTATGCCGGAATCACGGATAGCCCGGAATGCCCCCCGAGCTATCTCTGAGGTATTAATTTGTGTCATTCCTGCGAAGTCAGGAATCCAGTGTCTTTTTTGCGGGTTCTGACGAACCCGCGCTACAGTTCTACCGGCACTGATGTTCGTGCGCTATCAAAAGCGGTTTGAGCACGGCACACAGAGTTTCATCGTTCCAAAGGTCTACCCTGGAAATGTCTGTAACTGGAAACTCCAGCTTTCACCGATCTCTTTTCAATATTTCATTACCACCTTGCGCAGGACTTCAGTCATAAGATACTACGCCTCGTCCGGGACATGCGCCCGGAAGATGGGGCCTCCTGCGGAGGCAATTGAAAATACATTATGACAGCTTTTATAATATTGTACATTATGGACATATTGATAACCAAAGACCCAATTTATCGAGTACAATGGCGCACTGCTTGACGGCGCTTACGATTGCGTCGACCGCATCGTATTGAACGCATACAATTACTCCGCCCAGTCCGGAGGCGGATTCCGCGTCTGGTGGAGAAGACTTCACGGAGGCGAAGAAAC
>JAJRTR010000188.1 GCA_024278215.1 bacterium | reverse complement strand
CCCACTCACTGATGTATGTGTTCCCTATATTTTATCATTTCTTTTTTCCCTTTGTAGCGTCCCGTCATATTTTGTTATCTTTCTCTCCACTCGACATTTTTCCTTTATTCATACGCTTTTTTGTGTGCCACTCTCGCCATGCCCTCTTTTCTACCCTTCTCCCAGGTCAGGAGTCCTGAATATATGCTCAGGGTTTTTCACAAAGAATCCGGGGAACGGCACTTCCGGACCGCGCGGGTTATGAAATGAAATAGCAGGCATGTCACATGTCAATCGCGGCGTTCGGCGAGCTGTTTTTCCTGGAGAAGTGCGCTGTATATATAGTAGTTGAGCATGACTTTTTTGATGTATCCGCGGGATTCGTCGCGCGGAATGCTCTCGATGAACATGTCGATGTCGCTCGTGTCATACTTTGCGATCCATTTCCGCATGTTGCCGGGGCCGCCGTTGTATGCGCCGACAGCGTATTCGGCGTTGCCATCGAAAGTCTCCAGAAGGTGTGAGAAATACCATGTGCCGAAGGGGATGTTCTGCTGCGGCTTATACAGTGAGTTCGTGTAGAAAGGCCGCACATTCAGTTTTTGTGCTATCCAGCGGCCTGTGGATGGAATTATCTGCATGAGGCCCTTAGCGTTCGACCAGGAGGTGGCGTCGGGTTTGAAGCGGCTTTCCTGCCTGATGATGGAGAAGGGCCACGCGGGATTCATGCCGTAACGCGCGGCTTCCCGGCGTCCGGCATCGAGAAACATGGTGGGAAAAAGCAATTCGGTGAGTTCGTCGCTGCCCATGACGGCGGCATAGAACTTCGGATCGACTTTTATCATTTCTTCGAGTCTTTTCACTGAAGACGGCATATTATTTAGAGCGCGGTATACACGTGATATGCCGACGGTGGCCTCACGCGGATATAGTTCGAGCGCGTTCTCGAATTCATAGAGCGCGTCGTCATAGAGGTGCATGTGGCGCAGAGCGTTGCCGTCGCGCAGACGCTGGCTCGTGCCGGGGAAGATCGAGTAATTCGAGTCGGGGCGCAGGTGCGAATTGTGCGCGGCCATAGCGTATCCGTTCTGCACGAGGATCCGGCCTGCCCTGTAATAGAAATAGGAATAAGGGAACCGCTCGCGCAGTTGTGTGAACTTCTCGATCGCGCCGGGCATATCATCACGGTACATGCGCAGTTTGCCGAGCCAGAACAGCGCTTCCGCGGCGGAATAGCGGCGGGGGTAGCGTGATATGAGCACGTTGTATATTTCTTCGGCACGCGCGTGATCCCCGGAGGTCAGGAACCAGCGTGCAGCGTTGAGGTAGTGCTCGTCTTCTTTTTCGTGGCCGGGTTCGGCCTCGCTCAGCGCGATGAGCAGTTCCGCTCGCCGCCTGTCGTCGCCGGTTATGCCATACAGTGTCACGAGACGCTCGGTGTATTCTTTTGCCATCGACGGAAACTTCTTCAGGCAGGCCTCCAGGTGCCCGGCCGCGCCGGACCAGTTTTTTTGCTTGATTATCGACTCGCCCCTGAGCATACATGCCTGCGCGAGAACATCGCGCGGCGCGTCCGGGCCGAGTCCGCGCAACACCGTTCGAGTGCTGCCGTATTTCCCTGCCAGAAAGTACCCGTTCGCGAGAAGCAGCTTCCCCTCGGGCGGCAGTTTGTTTTTCACAGGCGAGAGCAGTCTCTGTATCGGGTATCCTTTTTCAACCTTTTTATAATAGTCGGCCAGCAGTATACGGTCTTTCATTGTAAGAGAGCCGTTTTCGACGTCGATGTAGTCGAGCAGATGGTCTTTGACGTTGGCTTTTGGATAGAGACGCGCGATTTCCGTCAGTGCCGTTACAGCGTACTCGGGTTGATCCGATTCATTGTATATCTTCGCGGCTTCGAGCAACGCCTGTCCGCGCACAATCGGCGGGAAGTTGCCACGCGCCACGCGCCACAATACATTCATAGCGGACCTGAGCCGGCCCTGTTCCGCGAGTATCTCCGCTTTGAGCAGCAGTGCCTTACCCGTCATCTCCGTGCCGGGAAACTCGACTTCGAGCCGGTTGATCTGCTCGGTGGCGAGTTCGAGCAGCCCGGCCTTCACCGCCGCGCGTGCTATCAGGTTGCGCGAGTATGTGGGCAGCACCTCGAAACCGCGGTGTCCGTTGTTCTGCATCAGCCACTCGACACATTCGCTGTAACTACCCTCCTGGTACAGCAGCATACCCTTGAGGATTATCGCCGGGCTTACAAAATAACTTTGCGGCGAGTTCAGAATAAAGGTGTCGATTTTTTTTATGCGGCTTTCGATCTCCGACTTCGACATCGGCTGCGCCTTGCCGCCGTTGCCGTTTGTCTGGTTTTCGTCGTCACCGGGCCACACGGGCGTCCAGTCTTTCACGATACCATCAAATCGTATGCGCTCGTTTTCCCAGTCGAATGTGCCGAGCTTCTGTCCCTGGAGCGCCAGGCTGCGTCGGCAGAGTTCGAGAGATTCTTCGCCGAGTTCCGTCTCGCCGTTTTCGATGAGTTCGACACTGCGGCTGAAACAACCGTTTTCCCACGCCGCCGCCGCGTCGCGCCCGCCGCCCCGGCCGTCCGAACCGGTCCACCACACGGCTACCCCTATCATTACCGCCACGAGGAATCCGACTGTGAATATTATCTTTGTTCTCAGTGTCATATTATCTAATATCATCCACAACAGCCTTGAAGTATTGACCGGCAAAAGAGGCCGCTTTTATCTTCCATGTTCCATCGTTGACAACAAGAGACGAAAAGGCCAGGGGACGGCCTCCTTTTTCCACGTGACCGATGAACCACGCGTAATGTAACTGGGGCGCATCGCCGCTGAGCGAGCCTGTTTTGCCGACGAATCGAACATGGCCGGTAATCGACTCGCCATTCTTATAGAAACCTTTGTATGCCGTGCCGCCCGGTCCGTTCACCGTGCCGGACATCATCCGCCCCAGTGTCTTCGCCGTGCGTGCGGAAACGGGTGTGGCGATTATCGACTTCTTTGCACCGTAAAGTTTCCCGCCGGGCCCGCTTATCGACTGAATAAAATACGGTTTCATCATCCTCCCGCCGTTACGGAAAGCGCCTGCTATCGCCGCGGCGTGAACCGGCGAAATCCACGCGCCTTCGAACCCCGACCCGGCACGCGCCAGCCGGTAATCGTCGTTGCCGACAGACGCCATGCTCTCCTCGAGCGGCAGGTCGAACGGGATCGGCCTGTTGAACGCGAACCGGTCGAAGTACTCGACAAGCGCCGCACGACCGACCTTCACAGCTATTTGCGCATAAACAGGATTGCACGACGACGCGAGCGCGCGTCCCATTGTGATATCGCCGTGGGCGACGCCTTTCGGGTCGGAGATCGAGCCTTTGCCCTTGATCGAGAATTTCCCGCTGCAATGAAAAGTGTCGCCTGGTCCGAAAATCTTTTTTTCGATGGCTGCCGAGGCGGTCACCAGCTTTGCAATCGACGCCATGGGGTGCGCCGAACTTCGGTGTATCGGGTCCAGGAATGTTTTATATCTGCCCGACATCGGCAACTCCACGCGCTTGCGCGAGAATGCCGCCATTACCATTATTTCGCCCGTTTCGGCGTCCAGCAGTATAAAGGAAGCCTTTACTGGATTGTAGGCTTTCAGCATGTCTTCGGCGATGCGCTGAAGTTCGGCATCGAGTGTCAGCCCGAATCTAATATCGCCCGCGACGCCCGTGATTCTGCCGGTCTTTTTATCTTTTCCGAACACCGCCTTATGGAGTTGCCCGGCATGTTGCCTGAGCGCCTGTGCCTGCCGTGCCGCCTTCATGTTTTTCAGGTATGACCGGCCGAGCAGCAGCACTGCGGCAGTCAGCACGAAACACATAATGACTGACGTCATAAAGATTTTCGACTTGGTATTCATGTTGTTTATATTCTGTTGTTTTCTTTTCATTATTTCGTTGCTATTTCTTTCACAGCAGTCTGCGCGGCGCGGCGACCGCGTGCATCGGCGTCCATGATTTCGTCGAGCGAGTCGAGTTTGCCCGACTTGTCCGCCGCGTTTTCAAGCGCTGTCTCCACCACCGTGTAGATGTCGGAAAAACCGATCTTCTCTTTAATGAAAGCATCCACAGCCACTTCATCCGCCGCACTGAGCACCGCCCCCGCGTCGCCGCCCATCCGCATCGCCGCCCGCGCCAGTGCAAGGCATGGGAACTTCACTGTATCCGGCTCCAGGAACGTCAGAGAACCGATCGATTCCGACCGGAACTCGCGGCCCGCTCCCGCGGGCAACCTGCACGGATAGGAAAGCGCATACATAATAGGCAGCCGCATGTCGGGCTCTCCCATCAGGGAAACGGCGTTGCCGTCCACAAGCTCGACAATAGCGTGAACTATGCTTTCAGGGTGCACAACGACACCCAGGCGTTCGCCGGGTACGGCAAAGAGACAAGCCGCTTCCAGGAGTTCGAGTCCTTTGTTCATCATCGTCGCCGAGTCGATAGTCACCTTTGCGCCCATGCTCCAGTTCGGATGCACAAGCGCCTTCGCGGGTGTTATGTTCTTGAGATTCTTTCTGTGCAGGAACGGACCGCCTGAAGCAGTGAGTACGATCCTGCTCACTTCGTCCTTTCGCCGGCCCTGGAGACACTGGAACACAGCGGAATGCTCGCTGTCTACAGGGATGATCTTCGCACCGCTTTTCCGCGCGGTTTTCTGAATAAGATCACCACCCGCGACGAGGCTTTCCTTATTGGCTGTGAGCACCTGCGTACCGTTTTCAAGCGCCGCGAGTGTCGGAGCGAGACCGCTGATGCCGGAAACCCCGTTGAAGACAGCGTCCGCGTCATTGTCGGCGGCGAGCCGGGCGAGGCCGGCCGCGCCGCTGCATACACAGACGCCGCTTCCGTCCATCCACTTCTCCAGTGACGCCGCCGCCCCTGCGCCGCCCACGCATACCAGTCGCGGTTTATATTTCCTTATCTGTTTTTTCACGAGGGTAATATTTCTGTTGGCGGAAATACCGAGCAACTCAAACCGGTCGGGGAAATTGCAAATAATGTCTAGCGCTTTCACACCCAGCGTTCCCGTCGAGCCAAGGACAACGACCCTGCGAGGTTTGTCCGGAGGTTTCATTGGTGTAGTTGTTGTGTATTGTGCTTTATTCGCGCTCAAAGTTGCTAAAATCCGCTATTCTTCTCATTATACATCCATTATATTGTATACATTAATGGAAATAGTACCATATTTCACACAAGGAATTGTGAAATGTTGCAGAAATGTCAGGTTTGCGGGTGAAGGCGGTTTATGACCGGGACATCCGTGACGCAGGTCACATAACAATTGCTTTTCCGTGATGCAGCTCACGCGAAAAACAAAAATTCTGTGATGTACGTCACCCGGCACAATAAAACGCTATGCAGCCGCGTAGTCATGGCGATTGAAGGGACGAGGACGACAAAACAAGCGAACCTTCACTCGAGAAAACAAAAAAGTGAAAAGGGGAGTACAACATGGAAACGACGAGAAAAAATGACGAATCAAGAAAGAAAGAAATCAGGGTGCGTGAGTGCTTGATAATCCCGGGAACGGACATTCTCGTGATAACCGGTCTGAAGTGCAAGAGTGACAAACATCACTCGGCGAGTGTGAGCGATGTTACACGAAATCACGTTTAGCAACTATAAAAACAGGCGATAACTATAGTAGAAGCAAAATAAAGAATGCCGGACGGAAACGAAAAGCGAGGGGATAATGAAAAAGTTTACAGTGAACAATAATACTACAACTTCTATCCATTCGGCTGATGGGAAACACCGTATCATCTCCAGAGCAAGGAACCGGGCAGCACCGCGATACCGTATAAACCTTACGGCGCGATAGCCGGGGTCGATCTTCAAGGTTCCCT
>JAJRTR010000187.1 GCA_024278215.1 bacterium | reverse complement strand
TGATAGGCTATAGTCATGGCTGCCGAGAAGCGCTTTGCCTCGTCGTACACACCGCAGGGACCGATGGGGTTGACATTCCCGCAGCAAGTTTCCTTCTGCGGGTGTTCGAGCGGGTCGCCGTAAGTCTCGGATGTCGATGCGATCAGGAAGGTCGCGCCCTTGGCCTTCGCCAGCCCAAGGGCTTTGTGTGTGCCGAGCGAACCGACTTTCATCGTTTCGATAGGAAGTTCGAGATAATCTATCGGGCTTGCCGGACTGGCGAAATGCATTACCAGGTCGACCCCACCCTCCACCGCAAGGTAATTAGTTACATCATACTGTATAAATGTGAATTTCTCGCCGAGCAGATGGCTGATATTATCGCTCGAACCGGTAATGAAATTGTCCATGCAGATTACTTCGTGGCCGTCTTTGAGAAGTCTTTCGCAAAGATGCGAACCGAGAAATCCCGCACCGCCTGTCACTACAACTCGCATGATATTCTCCCAGCACTTTTTGTCATAATTTATCCCGAGTATCTTACTGCACGGATGTTCTCAAAGCAAGCAGGCGAGTGGCTTTGTACTATCGCAATCCGATTCCTTCACATCGAGCCGACTGCGATGTGCATTTCCCCTCTGCGTTCCGCGGTGCTGTCCCGGAACGCAGGGACTGAACACTCCGCGTTCACCATAAAAACTTCGGTGTGCACGGAAAACTCATAGCTATCGAGCCGAGTTTACCACAATACTCACCGTTTCCCGGCAATTCCACAGGATTGCCGGACGGTGGATTTGTGGAAAACTCTACATAGGTCTTTGCAAACATTTGGTTATCCTCCGGCACACTACATTTCTCTACCCACACCAAATAGCGAAGAGGCTTTTGTTTCTTCACTACCGAACTCGCACAGCGGAGCGCATCAAAGAAAACAGCAGCTTTTCAACAGATTCGGGAAATGGCTGGAGACCACTTGTTACACATGAATCAAGGACGGGATCACCGGATCCCGCCCAAGCGTATATTACCCGAAAACTGTTTGCACAGACACAGGTCATGTCCGGAGTAGAGACCCGTGTTTTTCCAAAATTGATTATTTTCAGATTATTCTTGAACATTTCGTCGGGTCTCTGATAACATGTTTGGTTAAATAATCTGATTAATAATGTTCAGCACAAAAATGTATAGTGAGTGAAAAGGCCGGAGGATATGAGAGTAAGGTTCTGGGGAGTCAGGGGCAGCATTCCAACGCCCGGTGAGAAAACGGTCGAGTTCGGCGGGAACACGAGTTGCGTCGAGGTGGAGGCTGCGGACGGGAATATAATCATTCTGGACGCGGGTACGGGCATTCGCGAGTTCGGGCTCGACTATATCAAGCGCAAGAATAGCACCCGAACTATTCACCTGTTTATTTCACACGTCCACTGGGACCACATTCAGGGTATGCCTTTCTTCATCCCGCTTCTTCTGAGCGATTTCACGATTCATTTTTACGGCAATAAGAATATGAGGAAACACCTCGCCGCGCAGATGAAAGCGCCCTACTTCCCTCTCGATTTCAACCAGACACAGTCGGAAAAACACTTTCACACAATGAAAGAAGGCGGTGTGGAAGTCGGCGACTGCCTCATAACGCCATTCTGGCTGGTGCATCCCCAGGAAGTGATGGGTTTCAGGGTTCAGGAAGGCAGCAGGGCGGTATGCTACTCCAGCGATACCGAGCATGAATTCGGAGAAGACATCGACACATACATTGAAAACATCAGGGACGCCGACATACTGTTGTATGACGCGCAGTATACACCTGAGCAGTACGATCATGGACGTATCGGATGGGGCCACAGCACATACGAGGCCGCTGTGGGGATAGCCGGAAGAGCGGGCGTGAAGAAGCTGGTTCTGTTTCATCACGAACCTACCCATGACGATAAAACGCTCCGCAGCATCGAAAGAAAAGCGAAGAAACTCTTCAAAAACACGATTTCCGCCCGCGAGGGAATGATTCTGGAAGTTTGACTAACTTTTTCCTGTGGTATAATCTAATTGTAGTATTTCATCCATGATGGGTAATAGTGCCCGGAGGCATTGCGCATAACTGTGGACAGGATAAAATCGCAGAAAGGGTTTACCATTGTCGAGTTGCTGCTTATTCTTGTCCTTGTCGCGATACTCTATAAGATGTTCGTGCCGCGCTACACGAAGCTGGCGATCATAAAACATCATGTGTATTCGACGGCGCACGACCTTGCCGCCGACCTTCGCTACTCGAGACGGCTGGCGATGGGCGGCGGGCTCAACGGCAACACCGCAACAAGCCTTTCTCAGGAACCGGCCTTCCGGCTCGAGTTGTACACTGTCGGCACCGCCACCGACAGCTGGCGGATATACAGCACCTACGGGAGCAGCGCGGCACCGATAAAAACGGTGACTATCGAGGAAGGCCTGCGGCTTTCGAACACGGCGACAAACGCTTTTTATTTCGACTCCCGCGGCGGGCCGCACCCCTATACGGGCGGCACGATCCTGGTCGAGGATGTCAACAGCCTCTACCGGTGGCGTGTCAGTGTCGTACGGGGCACGGGCAAGATCGAACTTTACGAGTTGTGACAATAAACAAATGAAATTCGCTATGAAATATTTAAGAGGAGAAAAAGTCGCCGGCTCCGGCGGGTTTACACTTGTCGAGATCGTCGTCACAATCATTGTGATGACGATAGTGATATATCCTATTATGCGGGTGATGGCTTCCGCACTCGAGGAGAGTAACGACGAGGAATATCTCACTCACGCCGCTTTTCTCGCACAGTTGAAAATCGAGGAAGTGCGTTCGCGGGCGTCATGTTACACAGACTACGGGGCCGCGCCCGTCAACGGCTGCCCCATGAGCGGCACTACATCGGACTTCGGACGCCTGAACCCGGCTGCCGCGCCCACCCTTACGGAAAACGCCGCCGCCTGTTCTTTTCCCTACCCTTTCCAGAAATATGAATGCACGGTGGACACAGGACTGGTGCCGGGGACGAACGACGCGCTGGGATACATCCAGGTCCGTGTATGGTACGATAAGGACAGCAACGGTACGCTGGACCCCAAGGACCCGGACGTTTTTCTCGAGACACAGATAGCGAAGAGACCGCCCGACTGGTAGCAAACTATGGACGAAAGCAGAACACGCGGGATAACGCTGGTCGAGGTGATAATAGTTATTTTTATTGTCGCCGTGCTCGCGCTCGGACTTTTTCCGCTGATAGAGTCTACATATAATTCCTGGCGCATAGCGGACCGGCGTGTCGAGACACTCGAGATCGGCAGGGTCGGCATGAGCAAACTCGGGCGCGAGATCCGCAAAGCCTACGACCTCAGATCATGCACAGATCCGACATATATCGATTTCTACCCCGACTGGTCCTCCAGCACCATATACCGCTTCAACTACGATGGCGCAGCCAACATCGAGTTCGGCACACAGAGCCCCGTCTTCGTCAACGACTCGCTGGCGGCGCCCATCGATTCATTTTCATACACAGCCTATTCGAGGCGCATGGCTACGGGCGTCACCCGACACCGCATCGTCAATTCATTCCGTTTCAGATTCGAGGTTTCCGACGCGCGCCAGATACTGCCCGGCACAACATACCTGAACCCGATGCAGTTCATGACCCATGTGCAGATGCGCACAAGCCGCGACGGCTACATGCTTTCACGCACAACTGCTTTCGCGTCCGAAACTTATTATTACAACATCGGCAACGCGGGGAATCCCGGCAAATTGTGCGTCAAAGCATTCTGCGACAGGGTCAACCGGGAATATGTGTCAACCGCGCAGGTTACTATGACCTGCTTCTTCTGCCCCGGTTTTCCCAACTCGTGGACCTGGAACCTGACCTACACCAACCCTGGCGACTACTGGGCCGGCTGCATTGATATGGTCGCGTCCAATGTGCGCTCCGGCCTCGGATTCATCAATCCGAGCCATCGCCTGCAAGTTACCGTTTCAGATGTGTTTACAGAAAACTGCCAGTATGCGGAGGCGGTGAAAATCGACCCATGACAGCAAGTATGAAAGAGAACTCCGGCGGCAAACAGCCGTTGAACGACAACTCCGGCGAGCGCGGCTCGGTTATCCTCATGGCCGTATTCATCATTTTTTTCGCGGGCGCTCTCATGATCACTCTCGAGATGATGCGCCTCTCCGATCTCGAAATAATATCGAACCAGATCGAGGATATGGAGGCTTACTACTGCGCCGAATCGGGACTCGAATACAATATTTGGCGCATAAGAGCCTTCCCGCTTTTCTTTCCGCCAAGGTTCAATGCCAGATATTCAAACACGTTCCCGCAGGCCGCCTGCACAAGCGGCGCGCCCGTGACAACCGGCTGGAAATACCAGGTTTCCATGTCGACATACAAGGCCGATACCAACGCGAACGTGCGTTTCTATCATTACATCGACATAATATCCACAGGCACAACAGACGCCTACACACGGCGCGTTCGCGCCCAGGTGCGTCGTATATGGAGCGGCTTCGCTATAAATGACTACCGCTATATCCAGATCAGGCGCTGGCGGGAACTCTGACCCGCCGGCCCTTTCATCCCTCCAGTTACACACATCAATATTTTCCCGGTTATCATTTATATTGCGGGGCAACTCCATTATTATCTTGTAAGGCTTTTAGTGCGGTTTCGCGACCTTGTAATGTTTGCTTAAACACTGTTGTTGTGCAGAATGGATTCGAGAGAAATGACAAATGTATTTAAAACCGCTTCCTGTGTTTCCCTTTTTTTCGCATGTTGCCTGCTTTTTACTTCCTGCACCCGCACCGGCACGGAAAAAGAGGGCGGAGTCAAGCCGCTGGTGTACGTCAGCATACTGCCGCAAAAATATTTCGTCGACCGTATCGGCGGAAAGTATTTCGACGTGAAAGTCCTTGTGATGCCCGGCCAATCGCCCGCCACCTATGACCCCACACCAGGCCAGATCGCGGCACTGGACAACGCCGAAACCTTATTCCTTATCGGTGTGCCATTCGAGAAACACCTGCTGGAGAATATAAGCGGCAGGTTGAAGAATCTCAACATAGTGGACACAAGCAGCGGCATTGATAAAATAATGCTCGACACACACACGCGCGAAAACGAGCATGAAGAACACGGGCACAAGGCCGGGGAACTCGATCCCCACACGTGGCTCGACCCCGCGCTGGCAAAAAAACAGGCGGTGCTTATTGCCGCGAATCTTAAGAAAATCGTACCGGAACACGCCGATGAAATCGACTACAACCTCTCGGTTGTTGTCGCGGACCTCGACAAGTTAAACAGAGAGATCAGCGCCGCCCTCGAACCGGTCAGAGGTAAGAAGATTTATGTGTTCCACCCTGCGTTCGGCTACTTCGCCAGGGCCTATGGATTGCAGCAGATGGCGGTGGAAACAGGCGGCAAAGAACCCGGCGCGAAGCATATCGCGAGTCTGATAAACAAGGCGAAGTCCGAAGATGTCAGGGTGATATTCGTGCAGCCGCAGTTCTCGAAGAAGAGCGCGGAGGCCATCGCCGGGGCCATCGGCGGCGCGGTGGTTCCTATCGACCCTCTCGCTTATGATTACATAAAGAATCTAAGAAATATTGCCGTGGAAATAAAGTCGGCGCTCGCGCGGCAGCCCTGAATGTTTTTAACCCGCATTGGTGAAATATGCGGGTTAAAGGAAGGACATTTGCATTTGCCCGAAAAACCGGTAATAGAATTTGATGATGTCAGCTTCACGTATGGTGGGCCGCCCGTGCTGGAAAACATCAGTTTCGCTCTTGCCCGGGGTACGTTCACCAGCATTGTCGGCCCGAACGGCGGCGGCAAGAGCACTCTGCTCAAACTCATCCTGGGGCTCCTCACTCCCGACAGCGGTCGCATCAGTGTACTGGGCGGGCTGCCACGTCGAGCCGGAAAACGAATCGGCTACATGCCCCAGAACCTGACATCCGACCCATTTTTCCCTGTCAGCGTCACGGACCTTGTGCTTATGGGGAGACTGTGCATCGCCAGGAACTTCGGTCCCTACACGAGAGCGGATAAAGAGGCCGCGCGTGCGGCGCTCGACGAAGTCCAACTATCGGATATCAGGAACCGCCAGTTCTCCACACTATCCGGCGGCCAGCAGCGCCGTGCTCTCCTCGCTCGCGCCATCGCACCGGCACCCGAGTTGCTCCTGCTCGACGAACCCACCGCCGGTCTGGACATGAAGTCGGAAGTACGCATGAATGAACTCCTCGGTCGCCTCAGCAGCCGCATGACCATACTGCTCGTCTCTCACAATCTCGGCTTCGTCACACGCTTCACAAAGAATGTCATCTGCGTCAAAGGAACTGTAGCGGTGCACCCGACAGAGGAGATAACCAGCGACCTGCTGGACGAAGTATACGGCGGCAATTTCAAGATCGTGCGCCACGACCACGACTGCACGGGAGAGGACTGCCGATAATGGAATTCATCAGGGCCGTCGGCCACTACACGTTCCTGCAATACGCGCTGATCACGGGGTTGCTTGTCAGCGTCTCATGCGGCATAATCGGCACCTATGTAATAATGCGGCGGATAAGCTACATCGCGGGCGGCATCGCGCACTGTGTGCTGGGCGGGCTCGGCGCCGCCAACTACCTCAATAAAGTCTGCGGCTGGTCATTTCTCGATCCCCTTTACGGGGCAGTGGCGGCAGCGCTTCTGGCAGCATTTATCATCGGTTTCGTCAGCATCCGCGCCAAAGAGCGCGAGGACACGGTCATCGGCGCTCTCTGGGCGCTGGGTATGGCGGTCGGCGTTCTGTTCATATCGCGCACACCCGGCTACAATGAAGACCTGATGAGCTACCTGTTCGGGAATATTCTCATGGTAAAAACGAGCGACATCCTGCTGATAGCGACGCTTGACGTCGTTGTCGCCGGCGCGGGATTGCTGCTCTACAACCAGTTTATGGGAATATGCTTCGACGAAGAATTCGCGCGTGTTCGGGGCATAAATGTCGAGTTCTACTACCTGTTGCTGCTCTGCCTTACAGCGTTGACGGTCGTTCTGACAGTTTCCGTCGTCGGCGTGATAATGGTCATAGCACTACTCACCCTGCCCGTTGCCGTCGCGGGACATTTCTCCGGCACACTATGGAAAATCATGGGCCTGTCCGTGCTCCTGAGCATGTTGTTCACTACGGCGGGACTCGCGGTCAGCTACAGTCCGAATCTGCCCGCGGGCGCGACGATAATCGTTGTCGCCGGCGCATGTTACCTCGTTGTAACAGCCGCTTCGAGACTGTTGCGAAGGCGCAAAATCAAGAGGTCTGATATATCTTCATAAGAGCCGATTGCAAAATTATGTTCGTAGCGAGGTCGAGCGAAATTGTTCAGAGCAAGGCGGAGGTGTAAAATCCTCGCAGGCGTACATGTAAAGTACATCGAGGACGATTTTATGCCGACCACGCAGCTATGGACAATAGCAGCCGACCGCAGCAGAATCAGAATTTTGCAATTGGCTCAAGTATACGTAATATCACAGCGTACACCGGGGGAACAAACATGGGACACAGGGAACACCACGAAAAAGCCGGCGGTCAGGTAAAAGTTTTTATCGTTACCGTCAGCGACACGCGAACGATCGATACCGACGCAAGCGGCGCAATAATCCGGGATAAACTCGAGGCCGCCGGCCACATTGTCGCAGGCCATAGAATAATAAAAGATGAAACATCCGAAATAAACAATTTGCTCGACACAATGCCCGAAACTGTCCAGGCTGTAATCTTCAACGGCGGCACAGGGATATCACGCCGCGACACGACTTATGACGCGCTCGAAGCGAGACTCGACAAAACGCTGCCGGGGTTCGGAGAAATTTTCAGGATGCTAAGCTACGAAGACATCGGCCCGGCAGCGATGATGAGCCGTGCCGTGGCGGGCATCGCGGGCGGCACAGTCGTCGTCTCCATACCCGGCTCCAGCGGTGCCGTGACACTTGCGATGGAAAAGATCATAATCCCCGAGATAGCGCATATAGTCTGGGAAGCATCGCGCTGAAAGCATCAAGCGGCTCAGGGAGCCCCTCCCGGACGGGCTATCCCGCATTTGTGAAATATGCGGGTTATCCCAACCCGGCAAAGCTGAAACCGAAAAGGGAAGCGGGAAACACCGAAAAAGACAAAAATAATTATTTGCTAAAATGCTAAAGTATTTATATCTGCGTCCGATAAATAACTATATAAAAGAAGTTCCAGTGGGATTTCAGGTGAGTTCCCGAGAGAACTGGTCAAACGGACACGGAGGTCCGGGTTAAGATCACGGATGAATGGGCATCGATCAGTTAGCACCCGGGCGTTTCGCATGAAGTCCCATTTTTCTTTGTGTCAATATTATAAGCCGACCACAGCAGAATCGGAATCTTACAATCAGCTCAGAAGTAAGTCGCATAAGAAATGCGCGAAAAACAGGGACTGGCAACGCGGTTTTTGGGCGGTATCTGTATCTGTCTTTGCGCAAACCCACTTTTATGCCATACACCACATGTTTGGTATCTCACGACTGCAATGATGAAAAGAGATTGGTGAACGCGGAGCGTTCAGTCCCTGCGTTCCGGGTCGGAGCCCCGGAACGATAAGAAACCATGTGTGCCGTGCTCAAACCGCATTTGTTTGGGCACGAAAAAGCAACCATTCCGGTTCCGGCTACGCCGGGTCATGTATCATGAATTGCGAAAATCGAGTTCTCACCACAGGTGATATTCTGTTTTTACCGTCAGAGACTCGAGCATATTCCGTTTGTCGTCGTAGGCGTTATAGAAATCAAAGATGAGGTCGAGTCTTTTAGTCGTCTTCACGTAGATGTGTGCGCGCACGATGGAATCTTCGCTGCTCCCGCCGAGCTGCGGCACGAAATCTTCTTTTGCGAAAAACAGGTCGCCGTGTATCCGGTTGTTGATTTTGCCCCGGCCCGTGATGGTATATCTTGATTTATAGTCTTCGTAGTCTTCAAAGGTTAGAGTTGCGGAAACGCGGCGGCCCCGGAAGAAGTCGACAGCCGAGTAGAAGCCCATGAGGCGGCCTGTCGTGTTGGCCTTGATGCTTTCGACGACGGGGCGCGCTTCGTAGTGTTCATCGACGATGCCGGGCACGAAGTCCGAGTCGAAATCGCGCAACTCGGCTTTGACCTCTACGAAAGGAAGCGGTGTCGCAAGCACACCCAGAGCGAAGCCGTCGCCGTAATCCTGGATGGAGGCGACCTCGGTATAGAGTGAGAATTTCTCCGGCACGATCGTTCCCTGCAAGTCCAGCGCTATCTCCTCGAAGTCCGGTTCGGCGTCGGTGACGGCGGTGGTGCCGATGGTGACCCGGCCCATATTGCGCACGGCGCGAAGCCCCAGCAGGTCGGTTCGTGTGCCGAACACCGTTACGGCCGAGCGCGGCCCCCACAGGTCCAGTTCGAGGCCCTGCATGCGTGTCATCGGCACATTGCCTGTCACATTCGTGCGATAGTTGGAGACTACGAAACCGCTGCCGAGCGTAAGGTTTTCGATCTCGCCGTAATATAAGCGCATCCTGTTGGGGTCTTCATATTCGAGCGAGGAAAGCATTATCAGGTCGTTGCCGCCGTCTCGCACCTTCAGGTCTTCATCGAAATAGTAATTGATGCCGATAACCGCCGTCAGGTTACCTATTCTGAAACCCGGTTCGAGAGAAACGAAATACAGGTCGGCGCGCCCCTCGTCCTGTGTCACCTTACCGGCGTTCCACGACAGAGCCTGCGGTTCGAGAAGGTCTGCGGCATCTGCGATGTTCGACGATGCCGATAGAACGGTAAGCAAAACGATTGAGAAAAGCATTATCACTTGGGCCAATTGCAAAATTCCGATTCGGCGGTGGTCGGCTGCAATTGTCAACAAATGTGATGTCGGCGCAAAATCTTCCTCGACGTGCTCTACAAGTACGCCTGCGCGGATATTGCACCTGCGTCTTGCTTCAGACCAATTTCGCTCGACCTCGCTTCGAACATAATTTTGCAACTGGCTCAGGTGTTTTTTCATATTTGTTTCCCGTCTCGTGAGCCGATCATAAAATCACGTTCTGCCGTATCCGGCTGAAACCGGCTCTCGTGTTATTCAGTTTTTCGCGCCGCCCTTGCACCGCCCCCGGCGCTTCCTTGCCGCCGCCTGCCTGCTCTCATTTCGCGCCGAAATCGTATGCGCCTTCCAGGGTCAGCATTGCGGCGTCCGTCACATCGACAATTGCGAGCGTCACATGCCCGGCGTTCATAAACCTATAGCGCAGACCAAGGCTTGCCGCCCCGGTTTTTCCGATATAGAAAGGTTTGGTGTCGAACTCGAACAACACGCTCATGTTGTCTTCGCCCGTTCCGATGCTCTTTCTTAGCGGATACTCGACCCCGAGCATCAGGCCGACCCCGTCGAAGTCCGTGTTGTCAAGGCTGTCGCCGGTCTGGTAATACAGGCCGAGGTGTCCTGTGCCCGACGAGTACTTGCCGGTCATCACCGCGAACAATCTGGTAGCCGAAGACCCGCTGTCCACTCCGGACGACGATGTTTTCCCGGGTATCTGCACATCGTCCGTATCATGGAACTGCAACCCGAGCGCAT
>JAJRTR010000186.1 GCA_024278215.1 bacterium | reverse complement strand
TTCGTGTGTAAAAAGCCGCGGATGACATTTGTCAACGGACAATAAGCGACGATAGCGAACTCGTAAAGAACGTTTTTGCGTATTTCCGACGACTTTAAAAACAACGCCTGAATTGAAAATGACTAATTACACGCGAATCAAGATTCACATGACCCCAGGATGTGCGAGACAACTCAGTGTCGTAGACTCAACTAGTTGATCATCCCGCCAAATCGAAGGCCCCATGCAGCCCTACTATCACCATCTGCGTTCCGATTACAGCGAGGATCAGGCCCATCATGCGAGTGATTACCCCCAATGCACTATCTCCGATGTAGCCAACGAACTTCTCGCCAAACATAAAGAGCACATAAGTGATTATACAAAGAACGGCAAACATAGTAATAGTCACAATAACCTCTGTAAGGCCACCACCTGCCGAAAAACTCATCGCAGTTGTGATAGTGCCAGGGCCGGCGAGTATCGGCATCGCCAATGGAGATATCGCAACACTGAGCGCCGCGTCCCGGAAATTCTGCTTGTCCTCTTTACTTGGGTGTTGGATAATCGATTGCTTGCCTTGAAGCATATGGAAACCGATAAGAAATACGATCAAGCCCCCGGTAATTCGAAAAGCCGGCAGAGTGAGACCAAACATCTCAAAAACCACCTTCCCAACCACTGAAAACAACGCAACGATCAGGAAAGCGATTATCAGCGATCTCGATGCCACGCTCGCAGTTGTCTGTTTATCATCCTCACTCGTAAGACCAAGAAATATCGGGACATTTGCGATGGGGTTCATGATAGCGAAAAACCCCAAAAATACGGTTATAGCGTGCATCAGTGCAGCTTCCATATTACACCCTTCTCTTATACGCGGGTATGGTATAATTTATCATTCTTATTCGGCGCCGATTTCCTGGGACGATCCGGAATTAAAGGGCAAATTCCGGTCATATCCCAACATATATACATAGTATCAAAAAACGCACAAGGACGTCTACAGCGGTTGTTCATTCATCTTACTTTGAAAGAATACTCTTTGCCGGTGAGATTTGTAAAAGCCAGGAATTCCATAAGCGCCGGTATCGGAATTTTCGGGTCATTTATATAGCCGTTCAGGGCGGCCATGATGGATATCGTGTCCTTCGTTTCCGTGTCGAACGCCGCCTTGTTGATTTTCATGTATATCGTTGTGCCGACTGCCTTGCAGGTAACATTGGAATCGTCGAACATTTCTTTCATATCGCCTTTGCCGGCCTTGTCCATGCGAAGTATCGCGCAGCTTTTAAGGTCGGGCGCGAATGATTTTATCAGTGGCGCGAACATGATCATAGCGGCCTTGTCGGCGTTCTTTTTAGCTTCCTCGCGGCCCTCCGGCGACATAAGCGTCATAATATTGTCGAACTTGTATAGCGTCGGTGTGTCGAGAACCATTGTCATGACCGTATTGATTTTGAGTGGATTGACCGATCCCTTCGAATAATTTCCTTCCGTATCCGTAGCGATATATATGTGGTCTTTGTCCATCCCAAGTTGTACATCCCATATATCATATTCGTCGTCGATAAGCGCGGGCGGATCGTCGACAGGTTCGGCGTCCACCGCGCCCGGCACCATGCACGGGTCCTCGAACGGCGGCCACGATGTGACATCGCACGCTGTCGACACGCCGACGTTTCCATAGGAATCTTTCGCATACGGGACGACAAGCACTTTCCCCCTCTCGTCGATGGCGGGAATGCTGCCCTTCCATGTGTTCGCTTTCATTTGCGGTTTCAGCAGAACCGGTCCTCGGAATCTCGTCTTGCCGCCGTCGAGTGAATAGTAAACAGCGACCTGTGTGATTTTGTCTATCGGCTTATCCGTCTCATGTTTCACGACTGCGGTGACCTCGACAGGTTCGCCTCTTTTGGCCGGTCCGAACTCGACGGATTCGAAGACCGGCGCGAATCTGTGCTCGATTTTTTCGCTGAAGATTGTCATGAGGCGGCCGGCTTTTTCCGGATCGACCTTTGACATGTCACCCATGCCTCCGCCTTTGTCTTCTTGTGCGGCGGCGGCTGTAAACATCATAACTACGGCAATCGCCATAAATGCCGTACTGAAATATTTTTTCAAATTCATTTTCATTATTCCTCCCCCGATCAAAGGCCGTAGCTTATGGTGTCTATCTTTTCTCCGCCAGGGCCGCTCACCCTGATCGAGAAACGCGGATACATTTTGTCCAGCAGTTTCATCAGCACCCTGTTCTCTCCTTCGTTCAATGTAATTTCAACAGGATGCTCGTCCTTTGCACGAATCTGCTTCGGGTTTGCCCTGAAAATTTCTTTTCCGTTCAGCCACATATCCACACTGCTTTTAGAATAGAGCTTGAGCAGCACATCCTGCTTCGACTCCGAGTCGATTGTAAACGTCACCAGCGACGTGCCTTTTGAAACCTTTGTTTCTCTCATCCTGCGAAAATCAATAACGCCCCTGTCAGCCACCGTGTCGAACTTCAGCCATCGGTATTCCGCGCCTTCATACTCGACCGGTTTTGACGTATCCACTGCCCCAGGCGCAACAAGTGTTCCCTTTACTCTTCCGTATATCGGGCCCAGCACCATGACCTCACGCACATATTTTCCGCCTCTTTCATATATGTCTCTGGCCTTCTGTTTTTCACCGTTCAGCGTATAATAACCGGCAAGTCGCAGCAGCACTTCGCTGTTGTTCGGATCGACCCCGAGTGCTTCGTTCAGAAGTTCTATCTTCCTGTCTATGGCTTTGTCGGCGAGTGCGTTGGCTTCGTCAATAAATTTCTGCGCCTCACTGTTAAGTATTGATTGCGCTCTCTGCGCGACCGTCGCCGACTTGTGCCCGGCCAGTTTCTGGATGGCCGCCAGACTACTGTCTTCGCCAACCGACTCGAGCGCGTCGACAATCGCGAGTTGCACCTCGGGTTCCGAATCATCTATCGCATCTACAAGCACCGGAACTACCGATTCGTCGCCCATCTTGCTGCCCTGCGCACCGATCAGCAAGGCGACATTTTTCCTTGCAAGCGGTGACAGTTTTTTGTTCGTAAGCGCCTTCTCCAACTTCGGAAGCGGGTCCTTAACGGACATTGATATTATGTCCCGTGCTTCTTCCTGTTGCTCCTCGGTTCCTCCGAGCAAATTGACAGCATTATCAATTTCGTTGGAGCATCCGGCGCTGAAAACCAGCAGTACCAGCGCCGACAATAAAACCGGCAGAAATCTCTTTTTCATTATCGCATCTCCGATCACAGGCCGTCTGTATATTTATTTTACGGCTCTATTATATTTGTTCATTCGCTTCATTGCAAAACCGCCCGGCGCTCTTGCATGAAGTAAAATATACGCACTGTGTTCATCACTCTTTTCATAGCTGCAACATTCTGTTTCTTTCATCGGCACAAGGGGCTATACCACCTCTAACCCGGATATTTCACCAATGCGGGCTAATAATACGCGTTATGATATTCGGTGATGCCGAAGACATCGCGCACCTCGTGGAGGGTGCCCGCGTCGTCGACGAGTTTGCCTCGAAAGACGCCATAGGGCTGATAGTATTCAATGTTGACAATCAGCGCATTTGTCTTATCGGACTTTATTCCTTCGGGTATGAATTCGAGTTCCACGCGCTCGTCGTCCGTGAAAATCGTCCAGGGTTTCATCATGTCGCGCCGGTCGTACCTGAAACGCACCGAACCGAGCAGACTGATTGTGTCGCCACAATAAATTGCGTTTTCGTTCCACCGGTCCTGATCCTTGATGAGATTGTCGGTGAGATTCGCACCGACTGTGCGCCCTTTTTCGTCAATAAACCCGAGCATTGCCCATTTCCAGTATGTGTGGCGCGGATAGAATGCCTTGTGTTCGTCCATGAGGCCGACGTCTCGTGATGCATCGCATTCATATTCTTTGTCGCCGATGCGCAACTGTCCCCGCGTGGGGCATACCGCTTTGTGGGAATACATGCCCCTGTTCGCGCCGACAGGCAGGCTGACGACCAGCGGCTGGTTCGCGCCGACAGTCTGCATCAGCTTTATGTCGGCTTCGATTGCAGGAGCTTCGCGCGATTCGCCTGCTTCGATCTTTATTTCATGGAAGCCTTTGTCGAGGTTATTGCTTATCTGAACAGAGTAGTTTTTATCATAAAAAAAGCATTTGCCGGAATAGAGATTGCTTGCAAGCTGCCTTTTCGTATCGAGTTTGACGCGGCTGTGTTCGTGATATATTCCTTTTTCGCGCTCGTAGGCATAGACAAACGAACTGGCCACAAATGCGAGGTCGATAATGAGAACACCGAGCGAGACTTCCGGTGTGCTGATCGAGTAGAACTGCCATTGCTTGAGTCTCATGCGCCGGGCGAAGCGGGGTGTTGCGCCTGCGAGATTGAGGAAATCCGCGTCGAGCATATTCACATTGCGGGGGGCGCGGTCGAACACTCCAAATTGTATTTTACCGTCGATCACTAATGAATCCGGCGCGGCAAGCACCGTTCTCTTTTCCTGCATGGGTGTTCTCCCGAATTTTCACCCGCATTGGTGAAATATGCGGGCTATATATTTTCAATCCATATCTACTTCTTCGGCCTCGACATCTATTACATCGGGATCACGACAGGCAGAATCGTTATTGAAGCCGGATGTGCGTTGCGCGTTGAAAAAGTCGAATTCGCGGGCGGACACCGCACGCCTGAACAATGCCGCTGCTATGCGCCTGCCGCCGATTGCGAACACTATGCCGCCGACCACGAGCAACACAAGCATAACGAAGAACATTATAATAAGCAGCGGGATGCCGAGCAACGGCCCGAGCACGAGTCCGCCGCCCCTGCCGCCGCTTCTCCAACTCCATGCGAAACCACCCGTCCCGTCGGTAGCGTCATAAGGTATTTCTTCGTCGCTGTTCTCACGGCGCAGACCGGGGT
>JAJRTR010000185.1 GCA_024278215.1 bacterium | reverse complement strand
TATATGCGGTTATACAGATATTATGTAAAAAGCAGTTCGGTCACTTAATTATAATACCAACGCCGCCATGACCGAAAAAAGCACGGCCCAATTCACACGCCGGATACACATATCTTCTTCCCCGCTGCTCGTCTGTCGTGCCGGGATCATTCACAATTACGTCCCCGTCTCCAGTGAATCCGCGCACGACAATCAGGTGCCCCGCCGTTTCCTTTTCAGGTTCGGAGCTCATAGTACCTTTATTATAGGATATACTGATCACGACAGGAATCCCACTTTCCAGAAACTCCCGCACACTGCTCCAGTCTGAAAAGCGCTGCACCCACGCCGCCGGTCCGTACTCTGAAGCCGCGGCGCACAGAAAAGCCCAGTTGCCGTATATTTCCGCCGACGGGTCCCATGCGCGGCGTCCCACATTACGCACGTTTGCCGCTATTCCGTGATACCTGAGCACCATCGCAACAGACGTCGCACCGCACACACCCGCATCCATCATAACAGGGTCCTTCACTACCCGCTCGTCATATTGCGACAACCACGGCACATCCAGGTCGACGCTGGTGCCCGCGTATGTTGCCGCCTCACAGTCGCCACCGCTTTTTACATCAGAGTGGCAGAAGAAAACACGTCTCAGCAGTGGTGCCTGGCTCGGATCGGCAGTGTGAAATATTGCGCGGTATTTCGCAAACCGGAACTTCCCGACCGACCTGAAATGATCAACCGACAGTTTACCCCAGTCACGGTCGGCGCACTGCCTTTCCCGTGCTGTGTCGGTTTTCCAGTCTCCCATTTCAAACCACTTCGACCAGTTCTCCGCATCGTCGCTCACAGCAAATGCCATACTGACTGATGTGCCGGGCGGTGCGGTAGCATTCCAGGTCATCACGAGTTCGTCCGACGCGAATTCCATCCTGACAGCGTTTGATGTGAATTCGCTTTCGCGCACAAACATCCCGCATTCGCGGCCGGGCAGCACACCCCTGCCGTACACGGTATTCCCGTATATGCCGGGCGGCGCGGATACCGTCAGATCGCAGGCGACCAGCCCGTGCTTTCCGCTATATGGCATTTGTATTCGTTTCATCGCAAGAAGTTTATCCGCACATCTGTTGCTTTCTTCATCCTTTGTTTGCTATTCGATATTCCCCTTTAATAGTATCCATCGTTTCACCCGGTTATCGTTCCCACTGTTTATGTAAATCATCGTTCCCAAGGTTCACCCTGGCAGCTCACAGACTGATCGTTTTCTCATTCACAATATCATTTCGTAGCGACAACATACTCAGCCACAACCAAAACAGTAAGGCATTTCATTTTTATAAACGAGCCAGTTGTAAAATTATGTTCGAAGCGAGGTCGAGCGAAATTGGTCAGAAGCAAGGCGGGTGTGCAAAATCCCCGCAGGCGTACTTGTAGAGTACGTCGAGGAAGATTTTGTGCCGACAACGCAGCTGTTGACAATTGCAGCCGACCGTAGCCGAATCAGAATTTTGCAATTGGCTCAAACATTGTTTTAATATATAATCCACAATGACCGAAATGACCGAACAAAAAATAAAAACAAATAAGTCTGTGGTTCTTTTTTTTGCGATCAGCATAGCAGCCGTAGCGTTCGACCAGTACACAAAATATGCCACGCAGAATTTTATGAATTCACGAGGCGGCGAAGAACTTGTAATAATTCCGGGATTCGTTTCAATCGTGCATACATTCAACACAGGTGTTGCATTCGGGATGTTCCAGGGCGCGCAGCCGTACTCCATTTATATCCCGGTCGTTCTTGTCATGGCGATGATTGTAATTCTTTTCAAGTATAGTGGTAATGACCTGCCTGCAATGGCGGGCGTATCGCTGATGCTGGGCGGTGCGCTCGGCAACCTTATCGACAGGCTGCACGCCGGAAAGGTTTTCGATTTTATCGACGTCTATGTCGGGACCATGCACTGGCCTACGTTCAACGCAGCGGATTCTTTCATCGTCATCGGCACTTTCCTCTTTGCATTCTTCTTTATTTTACGGGGCGAAAAAGATGAATAAAAGACTTGTGTTGCTGCCGATGGACAGCCGCCCCGCAAGCACCCGGTTGCCGGCGCGAATGGCCGCGCTTGCCGGGTTCGAACTTATCATGCCGCCGCTTGATATACTCGGCACGCTGGACTCGCCCGCCGCACGCGACGCGGTTTTCGCATGGCTCGACAGCCGGCTCGAACAACCTGTAGATGCTATTATTATTTCATGCGACATGATCGTGTACGGCGGACTCGTACAATCGAGGTTACCGGATACTGCAAATGAAATCACAGCTCTCAAAGTTTTCAACTATTTCAGGGAACTCAGGAAAAACAAACCCGCCCTGAAAATGTATGCTTTCTCGACTGTTCTGCGGGACGCAATAACCGCGTCCGACGAATCGTCGTTCGGCAACTGGAAAAAACAGATGGACGGAAAAAGCCGTTCCACCGTCGAATCCGGCATAATAAGGAAACGAAATCTTTCTGTCAACAGACTCGCTGTCAGACTCGCAGGCGACGGCTTATTCGACTTCCTCGTTATCGGCAAAGAAGACACTGCCGCAGGCAATCCTCACGGCGGAGAACTCGAATCGCTGAATGACGACGCCTTCAGCTTCGGCGAACGAAAAACGATTGTGCTTTCGGGTGCCGACGAACTCGCCTGTCTCATGATCGCCCGCGCCGCGGCTGACATATATAATCTTACACCGTCTTTTTTCTTCGACATCGAGCAGAGTATTTTAGAGACGACGCCACTCTATGAGCCGCTTTCGCTCGAAGAGAATCTACGGCTACAGGTCCGGGCCGCGGGCGGTCGTATCGCAAGCTTTCCCGATTGTTCGGACTTTGTCCTCATGGCACACATGCCCAACGTCGGGACAAAACAAAAAGATTTATTCCTGGAACAGATCGAGAATGAAAAAAGCGGCGACGAATCGGCGACACCATCTGAAAAGCTGATCGAAAATCTTCAGAATCACCTGAATAAATCAAGAACTGTCGGTCTCGTAGATGCGGAAAATATCAATGGCTCATCTCCCGAACTGATAGAAAGTCTGCTCGAGCGCCAACTCTTTTTCCGGCTTGCCGCTTATGCTGGTTGGAATACTACGGCAAACAGCAGTGGAACAGTCATAGCCCAATGTGCGGCAGGATTATCGGGTAACGGAAATTTATCGCAGAAAAAGCGCCTCCGGTGCAGGTTCAACTTCTTGACGGACAGACTGCTGGAAGATTATTTGTATTCCACAAAAGTCAGGCCGAACATAATCTCCTCAACCGGAGACAAACTGGATATTTCAAATCGTGAGGAAGCTGAGAGAATTCTGGTTGAAGAGTGCGACTCGGAACTTCAAAAAATGATGAGTACGTTTTTTATAAACAGGACTCTTCCGGTAGACCCCTCGGGGAAATATGTTGCGGTTCCGGATTCCGGCACAATCAGAAGTGCTGTTTTTCCGTGGAACAGGTTTTTTGAGACAATAATCGAAACGGAACTGATATTTGCGCAGTTTGGTGAGGTAGCAGACTGAAGAAAGCTTATCTTACGTCTTTTCATCGTTGACACGACACTGTAAATGCTGTGCGGCTCGGATAGAATCCTGTTTGGTTCCGACTACGACGTTAGTTACTATGACACCGATAACATCAGTCTTTCGATTCTTTTCGCATGTCATAGACAAATAAACCGTCGCCGATTATTCTCACCGGTTCTCGCTGCCGCAGCCACTTGAAGCACGCGCGCGGTCTCTTCTCGAACGGGTCGACACCATACAGATAATTGACACTTATCGCGACTACCGCCGCCTCCGGCTTGCAGGGCACCCAACCGGACTTTATGCCGTATGCCGCAGGGGGCACAAGCCCGTAGTTGTATACGAGCAGAGGCGACGCGTCAATATTCTCCGTATACATTTTGAGCCGCACAAGGTTCTGGCCCCAGTCCAGATTGGACTCGACGAGATACCTGTGTCCGCCACCGGGGCCGCCCGCGAACTCGTTGAAGTACGCAAGGCCGTTTCCGAATGTCGTGAATATCGAACCGGCGTACCACAGGCACAACGCGACTGCCGCGAACTTTGCATAGCTTCCATATCTGATTACTTTCGACATCGCCCCGGCGCAGATAACGATCAGGAAAGGTACGATCGGAAGCAGGTAACGCAGCCCCAGATCGACGCGCGCAAAAAAAGTGAATTGAATCATGAAAACGACAGGCACGAGCCACAGAATGCGTTCGTAGAAACTGCTCCGGCCTGCGAACATAAAGCCTGCGGCGACTATCAGCAGGATCAAAAGAGGGATCGGAGTTTTCAGTGCGAACGCTTCGGGGTAATACAACGCCCACCCTTTAGCAGACAACTTTCCATTCAGAAAATATGTAAAAACCGGTATGTTGCTTTTAAACAACTGCTTGTCGATGCCGTGAAGATATAGAATCGGAAACGGCATCGGCACATCTCCGAGAAATGACTTGCGCAGTGATTGCATGGCGTTGCTGCGCCACCGTATTTCCTCGGTCGATGTCGCATTATTCTGATCGCCGAAAGAAAAGTCCCCCGGAGACGCTGCCGCCGGAGTCTCTTGCAAGGTTTTTCCAGTACTGTTGAAAAGGTATCCCGCGTTCAGCACCAGAAGAGAAACAAGGATAGCGGCAACTGTCCCGGCGGCGAGCCGCGGCAGGCGTGCTCTGCCGGCGCGATATTCGCGTGAAAACAGGAAAAGCAGCAGAATCAGAATTATGACAGGCGGGAGTATAACGGCAGTGAATTTAGCGAGAAGAGCAAGCCCCATGGAGACGCCGCACAACAGGCAGTAAACCCATGTGGACCTGCGTAGAAAAAGAATGAAAAAATGAAACGACGCAAAAAAAAACAAGCGACGAGAAGGTCAACCGTGACGAGCGCGCCATGCGCGAGTATCTCGGGATTGAAGAAAAATAAAAGGAATGCGAATGGAACCGCGCTCCAACCCCACAGCCGCTTCGTGTGGAGGAACACCAGCAGCCCCAGCAATACGGCAAAGCCGCTTATCAGAAGGCGCGGAAGGAAGTACAGACTGTGATACCTTGAAAAATTGTTCTTCATGAACAGCCACGAAAACTTATAAGTTTTGCCTTCGCGCCAGAAGCTGTTGTCATAATCCATCACGGGCGCGGACATCAGCGCCGGTATGCCCGCCAGCGCCCTCAGGGGCGGCGAGCCGGTGTGGTCGATAAACATGTTTCCCGTCTGCAGTATTGATATCGCCACAGGCAGATGCACGTATTCATCTGCCGTGATGGAATTCATTTTTGCTGAAAACACACTGTGAAAAAGAAAAAAGGCAATGCATACGATGCCCGCTGCAATGACGACCGGCCCGGGGACAGTGGGTTTTTTCATTTTATTGCACGTCATGAAAAATGTGTGCCCCCTTTGCTTTTGATGCAATTGTCACGCGGCGTGCTTGGCGGGCGCGGCGGTTGTGATGATCACGACACCTATTGCAATCACGACAATACACAACCATGCGATGGGCGGCACGTGCTCTTTTGCGATTATCACACCGGCAATCGCAGGCACTATCACAACCATCGACGCATGGCACGGCACAACCTGGACAGCTTTGCCATATTTATAACCGTACTGAATCACAATCAGCCCGCCGACACCGCCGATTATCATTATCCATGTAACAGGGGACGACAGCGCCTGTATAAGGCTTAACAGAAGCTTGTCGAATCCGCTTACATCCAGATGTGTAAGCGTTACGATTTTCTGAAAAACGACACCGATGCCGTTCATACTGCCGCCTATGAGCCCCAACACAGCACCAGCGTAAGTTTCCTTATATCTGACAAGAAGAAAAATCCCGAATGCAATCATCGCGAAATAGGGGACGAAGAACGTTACCATACGGTGGGCCTCGAGTGCGACTTCCATGTTCTGTGTCCCCTCGCTGTATATGCCCAGCACTGCTGTGCCTACAACGACGAGCGCCATGCCGATGTACTCGTTGCGCAGTATCTTTTCCTTCAGCACAACATAAGCGAACACGGCGAGGAACACGAGACCGAGACCACCGAAACCGCCGAGCGTCGCGGCAGGGTAGCCCAGCGAAAGCGCCTTGAACCCGAGTATCACGACCGCCACCTGGAAAAGCAGACCCAGTATCCACACGCCTATCCATTTGGTTTTTCCGCCGGAAGTTTTCTGGAGTGGTGTTTTATCTATCGAGAGTTTCTGTATGCCCATCCCGATATTCTGGAGGCAGGGATTCAGGATGCAAATCCCGAGGAACAACAAGTAAGTCGGGTCCATTGAGAACTATCCTCTTCGAGCCTATTAACCGCAGTAGCGACCGGAAACATAATGCCGGAGTGTAGCGGATATACCTAAGCGATTATATAAAAAAACAGGTGTGAATACAATATTTAAATATAATCGAAAACAAGCATAAAGGATGCGTGGGTGAGCAAGTGAAAAACATTCACAGCGGCCAGTCGGTCTTGAGTTCGTCGAGTTTAGCCTGCGCTTCTTCGGCCCACTCGCCCTCGTCGTCGAGTTCGAGATAGAGCTTGAGCTGGATGGCCGCTTCGAGACCGTTGCCGGTCTTCAGGAGAGCCTGAGCGAGCCAGTAGTGGGGATCGGCGAACTCGGCGTCCACACGGCAGGAGTTCCTGTATGCGATCGCCGCCTCTTCATGGCTGCCCATCATGAAGCAGGCGTTGCCGAGCTCGAAAAATGCTTCCGCCGAGTTCGGATTCGCACGCGCAGCCTTCCCGAAATAGTCTTTGGCCCTGCGGTATTTCCCGTCGTCGTAATATATCGAGCCCAGGCCCATGTATGCTTCGTCGTTTTCCGCATCCAGTTCGAGAGCACGCTTGTACTCGTCTTCGGCGTCTTCCACCGGAAAATCCGGGTGCCCGAGATATGCTGCCGCGAGATTGCAGAGCGCGTTCGAATATGCCGGGTCGATATCAAGCGCTTTATTATATGAAGCTATAGCGGCCGCCCATTCTTCGTCATCAGCCTTGAGTATGCCGATCGCATTGTGGGCGGGCGCATGGTCGGGCTCGAGTTCAAGCACTCTCTCATACATTTCCATCGCACGGTCGGGTTCGTCGTTATCGTCGTAGAGGTTACCGAGTTCGTAGAGAAGGTCCGCGTCGTCGGGTTCGAGTTCCGCCGCCCTGGCCATCACTGCAATTGCGTTTTCGATCCGATTGTCCTCCGAACATACCGAGCCGAGAAGACGCAGGGAAGGCACATAGTCGGGATGTTTTTCCGTGACTTCCCGTAAAAGAGAAATCGCTGCATCCTTTTTACCTTTCGTTAGTAGCAGAGAAGCTATGCCGTGCATCGCGAGGGCGGAGCCGCTGTCGATGCTCAGCGCTTTTTCAAGCACATATTCCGCTTCGTCATACATCTGCATGAACATGTAGCCCCGGCCGAGTGAAGCCAGAGCTTCGCCATCGTCGAGTTTTCCTTTCAGCCGCTCTTTGAGTTCGTCCATATCATTTTCAATTCTGTCTGTTGCCATTGTCGCTGCCTCCATGAATATTATCCTGAGCCGCTTGCAAAAGGCTATTCGTTGCGCCGGCCGGTCTCATTATCGCCGTTATCTTCTTTTCTGGACAGTACCAAGTTCTGGATAATACTTTACCCCTTTTTTACTGATTTGCGAAGCTTGGCGAGTTCGACGGATAGGTCGATCCATTCGCCGGTAAGTTTTTTGAATTGCTTATAATTTGCTATTTGTTTTTTC
>JAJRTR010000184.1 GCA_024278215.1 bacterium | reverse complement strand
GCATACCATTATCTTCATGTTGCGTTTTCCTCGCGACATGCACAAAAAGCAACGCTGCTTATAAGGCGATGCACAAGGCGCTCGCCGATGTGCAGGGAAAAGCGCACGGCCCTGTCCCGCTACACCTGCGCAACTACGACTTCACTAAAGAAAAAGTCAAGAAGGACGCCTACAAATATCCGCACGACTTCCCCGGCCACTTTGTAGGGCAGGAATATTTCCCCGGCGAACTGGCGGGAACCGTTTATTACAGCCCCTCGGAACAGGGACACGAAAAGAACATAAAGAAGCGTCTCGAATTCTGGCGCGGACACACAAAAAAAGGAAATACTGAATAAGACTGCGAAGAATAGTGTAAACATGACTGAAAAAGCGGATGTTCTGGGCATAGTTCAGGCGAGATATAACTCCATGCGGCTTAAAGGCAAAGTTGCAAGAGACTTCAACGGCATGCCGATGATCGAATTCCTGCTGCGAAATGTTGCGAGGTCGAAATTGATGGACAAAGTTGTGGTGGCAACTACGACGCGCGACGACGACGACAAAGTCGAGAGGATATGCCGCGACGCGTGCTTCGACGTTTTCCGCGGCGATGTCGACGATGTGCTCGGTCGATATTGCGGTTGCCTGGACAGATGGCCCGCAGATACCGTAGTGCGGATCACGGGCGATAATCCGCTCACGGACCCTTTTATAATCGACGCGACTGTAGCGGAACACCTGCGAACCGGGGCCGACTATACTGTGCCGTCCGGACTGCCGCTCGGTATTTTCGGTGAGATCGTTCAGTCGGAATCTCTTCGCATGGCGGACCGCGAGTGCAAAGACATGTCGATGCGCGAACACGTAACGCTGTACCTCTATAAGCCGCCCGCGAAATGCAACGTACAGTTTTTCAGGCATGACTTCCCTGAAATATTCCAAGGCAAACGCGTAACTGTGGATACGCTCGAGGAGTTCGAGAAAGTCGAGCGAATCGCCGCGCCGCGTATTGCCGACCCTGATATTTCAATCGAAGAATTGCTCGCGCGCGGCTTTCGCTACGAATCGAAAGGATCGAAATAATACCGGACTGATTATGCGAAAGAAAAAGATCATATTATTTATAACCTTCATCGTAATCATGCTTGCCCTTGCCGCCGGATTCGTCAGCGGATACATCCCGAATAAAATGGGACGCTGGCTTAAGATCGAATCGCCACTGAAAAAGGCCGATCTTATATATGTATACGGGGGATCGACAATCATACGTTCCGCCTACGCCGCCGAACTTTATAATAAAGGATACGCACCTCTGGTTGTTACCGGCGGCATACTGGTCAATCATGATCTTCTCGCTCTGGGACTATATTACAACGACGAAATGCTTAACCAGCGCGTTCTTGTTAAAAGAGGTGTTCCTTATAAAAACACAGCTCAGATTCACGTCGGCACCAGCACCTTTGAGGAGACAGTCGGACTGAAAGAATTTATGAAAAAGAATGATCTCCATTCGGCCATACTCGTCAGTTCGCCGTTCCATATGAGACGTATCAGGTATACCGCAAATAAAGTATTTAAAGACTATAATGCCGAACTCATTTATGCGCCTGTACCTGAAGATATGGCGCAGATTTCACTCGAAGGCTGGTGGAATAAGGAAGACGACTTCATCACAATAATTCTGGAGTATGTAAAGATGCTTTATTATGTATTCAAATATTAACGGGGCGGATTCGCCCTGTTGCCTTTTGTGAAATGGAGAACATGTTTTTATGCGGCACAGCAGACTGATAGAAACGTTTCTGGAGCTTATAAAGATAGACAGTGAATCGAAGAATGAACGCGCGGTATGCGATTATCTCAAGGGAAAGTTCGCGCCTTTCACGTCGGAAATAACAGAAGACGACACAAGCGAAAAGATCGGCGGCAACTGCGGCAACCTGTTTGTGAGGATAAAAGGCGACGCGGCGGGCGCGCCGTCGCTGTTGCTGAACGCGCACATGGATACAGTAAAACCGGGCACATGTATCGAGCCGGTTATCGAGGACGATATTATCCGGTCGGCTGGCGGGACGGTTCTCGGCGGCGACGACAAAGCAGGACTTGCGGTCATTATCGAGGCGGTGACGCGGCTTGGCGAGAAGCAAATACCACACGGAGACCTGCTGCTCGCGATCACAGTGGCCGAAGAGATCGGACTGCTGGGCGCGCGCAACGCCGCCCCCGCGTTGTTCGCGGCAGATTTCGGGCTCTCCCTCGACTGCCCCGGCCCGGCGGGCCTCGTCTACAACGCCGCGCCCGCTCACGACACGCTGATAGTGAAAATATTCGGACGTTCGGCACACGCGGGCATGGAGCCTGAAAAGGGCATCAACGCTATCCAGGTCGCATCCCGCGCGATCGCCCGCATGAATATCGGTCGCATTGACGATGAAACCACTTCCAACGTAGGTGTCATAAAGGGTGGACGCGCAACAAACATTGTGCCTGATTCCGTCGTAATAGATGCCGAGGCGCGAAGCCACAATCCGCAAAAGCTTGAAAAGCAGATCGCTGATATGCGAAGTGCGGTGGAAAGAGCCGCGTCGGAATTCGGCGCGCGTTTCGAGATTGAACTCAAGCATGAATACAGGCAATACAAAATCGACGCGGATTCGCCGGTTATCCGGGCAACATGCACCGCCGCCAGTGAACTTTGCATAGACCCTGTAATAAAAGCAGCGGGCGGCGGAAGCGACGCAAATATTTTCAACGAACATGGTGTTCCCACCATACCCATAGGCACTGCAATGAGAAACTGCCACACGACAGACGAAGAGATTTCAATATCCGAGTTGGAGACGATCTCCGAGTGGGTATTGAAAATAATTGAGAGTGTGAAAGACTTGTAGGAGGACAGCCATGAAAATATCAATAGTCGGACCGGGTTCGATGGGATGCCTGTTCGCCGCGAAATTATCCGCCGCCGGTACGGATGTTACGCTTGTCGACTATAAAGCGGAACGCGCCGGGCGATTATCAAAACAGGGTGTTGTCGTCGAGACCGGTGAAAAACGGGAGACACACGCAATCAGTACGTCCGCGGACCCGGCGGTCGTAAGTGGCAGCGATGGCGTGATATTCATGGTGAAAGCATACTCGACACGCGCCGCCGCGACACGTCTTGCGGACTGTGTTCGTAGTGACGCATGGGTGATGACAATGCAGAATGGTATGGGAAACGCTGAAATTCTTATGGCCATTTTCGGTGCGGAAAAGGTGTTGGCGGGCACGACATCCGAAGGCGCTACACTTCTCGCTGAAGGTCATATCAGGCATGCGGGCAGCGGGGAGACAAGCATCGGCGAGTTCGACGGTTCGGACTCGGAGCGGGTTCGGGAACTCTCGGCCACGCTGAACAATGCGGGAATAAACACTACAACAACAGGGAATGTGCGTGGACTGCTCTGGAAAAAACTTCTGATAAATGTCGGCATCAATCCTGTTACAGCGCTTCTGCGAATAAAAAACGGAGAAATACTCGACAGACAGTCGGCACACGACATCCTTTGTTCCGCGGTTTTGGAAGCAGAGGGAATCGCACGCGCGGAAGGTGTGGACCCCGGCAACTTAAACGCCGTCGAACTTGTCGAGGGGGTAGCGCGCAGAACCGCAAAAAATATTTCTTCAATGCACCAGGACGTGGCGGCGGGCAGACAGACCGAGATCGACTATATATGCGGCTATGTCGTCGCCGCCGCGCGAAAACACGGCCTGCGCGCTCCTGTGAACAACACCCTGCGCAACCTTGTAGCCGCACTGACGGAATGATGCAATGAAACCGACGTCATTTGTGAGTCCACGTGGGGCCGTGAACAGTTACCGTGAAATATGATGTCAGGGAATATTCGCCGGGAGGGCGATTGGCAAGGTACCGGTCCGTGGATATTGCCGGAGCGTTTGCTTCGCCGGCACGAAGGAAACTTTTATCGTGTCATATTCGATTCCCTCGGCGGTTTTCAATGAAATCAGATAAAGGCCGCCCTTTTCAAAAGAGGCGTATACTCGTGAATTCCTCGGCGAAATGTCAACTGTTTTTTTTACGCTGTTACCGTAAAGCAATTCCACCTTTTCAATATTTCTGTCAACAGCCGTCGGTATCACAAGCTCTCCATCGCCGGTTATGGTTCTGCTTTCACTTGAGATGAATACACTTTCTTTAGTTCCACGCACGAATCTCAGGTCGTTGACGCCGGCTTCGATTATCAGGGTGTCTCCCGTCGGAAAAGCGGGCGGCGGCGCTTCCATAAGGCGCAACGTGACAAAGGGAAGTCTCTTCTCGCCGACGACACGCCAGTTATTGAAAGCCGTGTCGAAGTTCCCGATTCTATTTTTGGCGAACTCCGGGAATATACCGAAATACCTGGAATCAAATTCGAGCTTCCATATCCGGCGTATAAAAAGCACTTGCGACAGTGATTTATACGTCACGAATTCATCACTGCAATCCGCCAGAATCGAGGTGTTTTCTTTCAGCGCGATCCATCGGGGATATTCACCGACATCTGTCTCGCGTGGAAAAAAGTAGTAATCAAAAGTTGAACTCAGAACGATAGGACTGGGCAGCGAAATAACAGCGTCTCCGTCACGAACGTGCGACATTACATGCTTTGCCGCACCGCGTGCGTCTGGCACATTCGGCCCTTTAAGAATTCTTGCCGCCGATGCGCTCTGGACAAGAAAAATCATCCCGAACAACACATAAACGAACTTTCCCTTTCCTGAAGAAAATGCCTGCTTCATCAAACCCGCCGCGAGAAGAAAAAGCAGTGGGGCTATCTCCAACCCGTGTCTCCACATAGGTATCCAGCCTTTCATTCCGCCGCTGAACACAACATTGTGATAGAAAAGCGTCAACACAAGATACAAGGCCGTCACGCAGGCGGTCATGATGAAAAGCGGCGACTTGCGGTTCGAACGAAACGAGAAGGCAACAGCAGCAATGACGATTACCACAATTCCCGCAATGAAAGACGATCTCGCCGAGCTGAGAACGAAGAACATACCGGGAAACGCCACGGCGTCTCTCAGGGCCGCCAGGGAAGGATTCACAGCATAGGGAACCAACCCAATCAGCGTGGTAACACCGGATGCCAGAAGAGTCATATTTGTCGATATTAGCAAAATCTGCATGACAGCGAGCGGCGATGCGAATATCATCATGTATCCGTACACCGACGCGAAATTCCGTATGCGCCGCACTCTTTCTTCCCTGCTGTCGGAAGTGATCACGAGTGTCACAAACGATCCCGCGACTATCAGGAAAAAGAATTGATGGACGTAGCATCCCAGCACACCGGCGGCTATCAACGGCCAGTGGCTTGCACGGCTGTCACGCAGGCGAACAAAAAACAACCAGATAAACAACGTCGAAAAGAATCTCAGCCAACTGTACGGCAACGCCACTTTCGAATAATACAGAGTCAGAGGCGCAAGCGTAAACAAAATTGCCGAAAGCCATGCGGCGCGCCGGCCATATAAAGACCTTGCGAGATTGTAGAAAGGAACAACCGTGGCGCAGTGTACGATCAGGCTCATTGTTCTTATCGCAATAATATCGTCGCTGTAAAGTGACAGCAAGGAGACGGCGAGTCTGAAAAAGGGGAGATGGTTGTAAATCATATCGTGAAACAGCAGTACGAGCAGGCCCGTCCCGCGTGGATAGCCGATATAGAGGTCCTCCATGTTATGTATGGACTCCACATTTATAAACGGATGGATTATGAAAAAAGCCGCGATCCCGATAATGGAAGGGTAAAGCCAATATATAACAGGAAATGATGTTCTGTTCTTATCCTGATATGCTAAGCCATACCTGACGATATGCCGACCGGCAAGGAAGATTACCGTTGCGACCACCAGGCCGACGCATAAAAATATTATTATCTCGCGAAAATCGGGAACGAAAGGGTCGGGCTTGTACTCCACGGGCGCGAGAAGCGCTGTCAGGATTCCATTCGACATACTATGACTATATCCCCAAAAAACCCCGGCCAGAATGCGCCGGGGTTTTTATTATCTGCTTTGTCATGAATAATTTCAGTCGACGAGGTTAGGGAACACGTCATTCATACATGCTGTGTTCAAATTATTTATCGCTGATTCTTTCCAGTGCACGCGCGGCAGAAGATTGTTCATGAAGAAGTCCGCTGTCTGCACTTTTGAATAGTAGAATTTAGCCTCTTCGCTGTCTTTCAGAAGCGCGGCGACAGCCGCGTCGTCCGATGCGCCTTTTTCCGCGCAGATAGCCTTGAACTTACCGTCGGCTATGGCGGCCTCTTCGGCGAGGAAGAACCCGCAGAGGAAGTCGCCGAGCATCTCCAGCAGGTCGCAGGCGTTGATGAACGGGACGTATGCCTGCAAGCTCTTTTCCTTGGACAGCCCCATGAATTTCATGATGACAGCCTGCGTTTTGTTCAGAGCATCGGAAAGCCTGGCGGCCATATCGGCAGTTGCTTCATTGTCCTTCAGCTTACCAAGCCTCTCATTTATTTCCTGCACGAAACTCATCATCACCGAGCCGCCCTTCATGGGCAGTTTGCGACCGAGAAGGTCGAGCGCCTGGATAGCGTTCGTACCTTCATATATTGAAGTGATCTTTGTGTCGCTACAATACTGTTCCACCGGATACTCGGAGCAGTAGCCGTATCCGCCATGTGTCTGCATTGCCATCTCGGTGACCCTGAAAGCCGTGTCCGAGCAGTAGGCTTTGCATATCGGGGTAAGGAGTTCGACGAAGCCGCTGTATTTTTTCTTCTCTTCCTCGTCGTCGCTCCAGTGTCCATAATCAATATACTGGCCTGTAGTGTAGAGCAGCGCGCGCATACCTTCCGTATAAGCTTTCATCGTCATGAGCATCCTGCGCACATCCGGGTGCTGGTCGATGGTGACCTTGGGCGCGTCGGGTTCTCTCATCTTTGTGATGTGGCAACCCTGCTGGCGTTCCTGGGAGTACTTAAGCGCCGCCATATAGGCCGCACCGGCCATCGCCATGCCCTGCATGCCGACCATCAGTCGTTCTTCGTTCATCATGATGAACATATATTTCATTCCGCTGTAGATGTCGCCGATAAGTTCGCCTTCGCAGTTGTCGTTGTCGCCGAAGTTCAGCACGCAGGTCGGTGAGCCGTGGATGCCCATTTTATGTTCGATGCTCGGACATGCCACATCATTGCTTTCGCCGGACGAGCCGTCTTCGTTGATCTTGTTTCGGGGAACGATGAAGAGGCCGATGCCCCTCGTACCCGCGGGAGCGCCGGGTGTGCGAGCGAGCACAAGATGTATGACATTTTCAGTGATATTGTTGTCGCCGAAAGTGATAAACTGCTTGTTGCCGACAATCTTGTAGCAGTTTTCTTTACCTTCGATCGGGTATGCCATAGTCTTGCTGGCGCCCACGTCCGAGCCTGCCTGCGGTTCAGTAAGACACATCGTTCCCGCCCATACGCCCGTGTACATTTTTTCAAGATACTTCTCTTTCTGCTCATCGCTTCCGCACGAGTCGATAACATACGCGGCCGATTTTGTCAGCCCCGGCATCATAGCGAACGAGCAGTTCGAGCCGGAGAAGAATTCACCGACGCATGTGTTGATAATTTCCGGCAGGCCCATTCCGCCGTACTCCGGATTCGAGGTCGTCGCGCCCCACCCGTTATTGACATACGTCCAGTATGGTTCGTGGTAGCACTTCGGCACTATCACCTGTCCGTTTTCATTTTTTGCGCCGGCTTCGTCGCCTTCCTTGTTGATCGGAGCAAGTGTTTCCTGCGCAAATTTCAGACCCTGCTGCATCATGTCGTTCAGCATGTCCGCGTCGAAATCGAGTTCCTTGAACCTCGAAAACTCACACAATTTTTCCAATCCAAGATACTCGTTCAGGACAAATTTCACGTCCCTTAAGTCCACTTTGTAGTCTGCCATAATTCAGTCCTCCATTATGATAAAAATTTTTTGTTTCATTTCAGTACGTTATCACAATATCATTTCTGCACATGAGAAATACAGCTCAAACCACGGAATTATATCACTTAATTCATCGAAATTGAACAGGTTGTTCCTATTTTACGTATTTAGAAAATATGCTGTCTGCCAGGTTCCCTGTTATGAAATTTGATATTTAAAAATATGGCCCTATTCCAATTTATTGCTATAATATGTGTTGAAGGAGCAATGTCTATCTTGATTAACAAAACATATACAATCCACAAAACGTTCACATTATGCGTTTTCCTGTTTGTCTTCATGACGGTTATGACGCAAAGAGTTCCCGCTGTAGAGAAAAAGCCGGCAACATCGACACTCGATGAATCGTCACAGAAAATCGGCACCGCCCTGAGAGCCGACAAGGCTGTGTTCATTTATTTTTATTCCGACATTGTTGAAGACAGCGCAGATGAAATACCCATGGTGGAAAAACTTGCAAAAAAACATGGCGCGCAAGTCGTTTCCATCGACGCAATGAAAGTCAGCGAACTGCGTTACAGTTACGGCGTCGAGTATGTCCCCTCTGTTTTTCTTGTGCGGCCCGACCGTGGCGTGTCGGGAGTCTGGATTGTAGACTTTACGGAAAAACAACTCGAAGCGGCCCTGACAAGCAATACAAAAACGTCCGAAAGCCAGAAGAAACTCGCTGAAGGTATTAAAAAAGAAATGCCGCAACTTCTATTCTTTATGGCCAAATGGTGCGGCTATTGTAAGCGCACACGACCGGAGATAGATAGATTCGAAAACGATTTTTCCAGAGAAGTCAATGTCGTCACCATCAACATTGATTACGAGAATTCCATGGCACAGAACTACTTCATTAATGGAGTGCCGGTGATTCTTCTGCTCGACGGCAACGGCGTCATCAGGAAACGCACCGGCTACCCGGCAGGCTATAATGACTTCAAGAGGTATTTCAAAAGTCTCGGTGCCGGGATGTCTGTTAAAAAAGCTTCGGCAAAATAATATGGCGGCTGAGTTATTGAAGCATTTATTTTATTATTTCAAACAACAATAATGCGTGAAAAACTTTTCAAAAAAGCAGCGGCACTATTACGCGGCTCGCGAAAAACCGTAGCGCTTTCCGGTGCCGGTATCAGCACCCCGTCGGGGATCCCTGATTTCAGGAGCCCGGGGTCGGGGTTGTGGGAAAAGATCGACCCGATAGAAGTGGCAACAATTGATTCGTTCATGAAAAGGCCGGAAAAGTTCTATCAGTTCATGGGTCCACTCGCCAAAATAGTTGCAGCCGCCGAACCGAACCCGGCCCACTTCGCACTTGCCGAATGGGAATCCGGAGGCCGCCTTCACTGTGTGGTCACCCAGAACATCGACAATCTTCACCGGAAGGCCGGCTCGAAGAATGTGCTCGAATTGCACGGGAACGGCGACCGGGCTTTTTGCATGGAATGCAGAAAACAGTATACTTCCGGGGATATTAAGGAAAAGCTCGAAAACAGCGATGTGCCTCGTTGCGACTGCGAACGCAGAGGAATCATTAAGCCGGATGTGGTGCTGTTCGGAGAACAACTTCCGCTCAAAGTTCTTATGCAGGCCCAGCAGGACTGTGAAGAATGCGACGTCCTGATAGTAGTAGGTTCGTCACTTACCGTCGCCCCGGCATCAATGCTTCCGCGCATGGCACGCAGCTACGGAGCGAAACTTATTGTAGTAAATTTGCAGCCGACTTATGTTGATTCTATGGCGGATGTTGTACTAAGGGAAACTGTGGAAACCGCGCTTCCACGCATCACTGAAATGATTTGAAATAAACAATGGCTAAACAACGAATTCTGATAGTTGACGACGACATAGACTTGTGTAACATGTTGTCACGATACCTGACCTTCAAAGGTTTCGAGCCTCATTGTGCTTACGATGGCGCCGATGCACTGGAAAAGGTGCATGAAAACAAATACGACCTCATCATACTCGACATTATGATGCCGAAAATCGACGGTTACGAAGTTTGCCAGCGGCTTAAAATACAGCGCGAATACAATGCCATTCCCATCCTGATGCTGTCTGCGAAAAGCACCGAGGAAGACAAGATCACAGGACTTAAGACAGGGGCGGACTCTTATATCTCCAAACCATTCGAGATAGCTGATCTGCTGACTTCAATTCGGAATACTATCGAGAAAAGCAGGCGCAGCCACGAGGAACTCGGCATCAAACACGAGATTTCTTTCCACTTCGAGAGCAGGTTCAGTTACATCGAAAAAGTCAACGAACTCATCGGGCAATTGTTTCTTCGCACCGACCTTGCGCCGGACGAAATATGGGAAATCAAACTTGCTCTCCACGAACTCGGCATCAACGCCATCGAACACGGCAACAAGATGGACCCAGACAAAACTGTGAACATTTTCTGCCATATCTACGACGACAGACTCGAATTCGAGATAAATGACGAAGGAGAAGGGTTTGAAGTCGATAACATACCCGACCCGACTGATGATGAAGGTATCTGCCGTGACCGGGGCCGCGGTCTCTTCCTTGTCAGCAAACTTGTTGACAGCATAAAATATTTGGATGGTGGCTCCACTGTGCGCCTTACAAGATTTTTGAGCGGTGAAGGCAGGGTCAATGGGCGTTTCAATAAAACTCGGAAATAAAGTTTATAATATCCCCGATAATATTGCATCCAGGGCTCAGATTATACAGCCCGATTTACCATGCGGCTATACAGATAAGAATGAAATTTTGTCGGCGTTCGATGATGCCCTCGACAAGAACAGCATCGGCGCGCCTTTCGACAATTGTATAATAAATGGCGGACCGACCTGCATTGTGCTTTCAGATAAGACAAGAAAGTATGGCGTTCGCGCCTGGCTTCCACGGCTGCTCGACAGGCTCAACCGCCTGGGTGTGACGAACAATAAGATAAAAATACTTTTCGCCACCGGGACCCACTATGGTCATACGGAAGACGAGAAACGCGCTGTTGTCGGATCGGATGTCGCCGCCCGTGTCGAAATGATCGACCATGATTGCGACGATGGCGACAATCTGCTTCATGTCGGGACTACCTCCCTCGGAACACGCGTAAGCATAAACCGTCATGCGACGGATGCGGCAAACCTTATTATTACAGGCGTTGTAATGCCTCATTACTATGCAGGTTTCAGCGGTGGCCGCAAAAGCATAATGCCCGGCATCGCCGCAAGGGAAACTATTCTCGCCAATCACGCCCTTAATCTAGCGCCCGGCGGCGGCACGCGGCATGAGGCCTCGACACTGAAACTCGCAGGAAACCCGATACACTGCGACATGATCGAAGCTTTGGCTTTTGTCGATGTTTCGTTCGGAATAAACGTGATTATGGGTACCGGCGGCGCACCTGCGGAATTTCATGCAGGCTCTCCCCTTCGCGCCCACGAATCAGCCTGCGCAAATATGCGAAAATATGCCAGGGCGAAAATCACACAACGTGCCGACTGGGTTGTCGCGTCCTGCGGCGGTCATCCCTGCGATATCAACTTCTATCAGTCGCACAAATCACTCGACAATGCCTTCAGGGCAGTGCGCAAAGGCGGCACGATTGTGCTTTTCGCGGAATGCACCGCCGGACTCGGCCCACCCTGCTTCAGCGACTGGTTCAGAATGGGCGGCATCGGCGTAATCGAAAACGCGCTCCGAAATAAATATGTCGTACACGGACACACTGCAATGAGAATCATCGAGAAAACAGCTGCGGCACGGGTGATACTCGTCACATCGCTTCCAGAATCGGATGTACAACTCACAGGAGCGAAAAAGGCGGAAAACGCAGATCAGGCAATGTCCGAAATTATGGAACTCGGCGGCAACGGGATTATAATACCGGATGCGGCGAATACAGTTCCGTTGCCGGTTGGCCGAATATTATGAACCCTATCGAACGAAAGACAGGCACAGTAATTGAAGTTGTCGAAAGCGAAGACGACATCCAGAAACTGATCGTGGAAGTCGGCGGCTGCAAGGCGCGTGCTGTAAATTATCCGCCACTTACAGGCATTGCAGCCGAAGGCGATGCTGTGTTGCTGAATGTCACCGCAGTCGGCCTGGGGCTCGGCTCCGGGGGGCGCCACTTCGTCATGGCGAACCTCGACAGGCCGGAAGGCGGCTGCAATCATCATTACGCCGGCCACATCATGAAACTCCGCTACACTCCTCTGCAATTCAGCGTACAGAGCGCGGAGGAGGAAGGCAGCCCGTGGCGCGACAAGATACTATCATTCGAGTCGCTGGACGCAATGCCGGTGATTATCGCCGAACTGCACAGCATGGCAGCACCGGTGAGCGCGGCATTGCAGCACCTTTCGGGCAGCGATCTCAATGTCGCATACATAATGACGGACGCCGCCTGCCTGCCGGTCGCCTTCAGCAGAACATTGAAAGCACTGAAAAAACGACAAATCATAACATCCGTTATAAGTTGCGGAAACGCATTCGGAGGAGATATCGAAACGGTAAACAAGTTCTCCGCGCTCGCTGCCGCACGCTCCGCGCTGGACGCGGATGTCGCCGTCGTTTCCATGGGAGTAGGCATCGTCGGCACAGGCACAGACCTGGGCACCACGGCGCTTGAAACAGGAGAATGGATAAATGCCGTCCATTCACTCGGCGGCAGACCGATTATCGTGCCGCGCATCGGATTCAAGGATGAAAGACCGCGACACAGGGGAATAAGCAGGCATACGATTACATCGTTGAATGTCGCGGCGATCGCACCGGCGGTTGTCGCGATGCCGAAACTCGGGCCGCGCGAAACCAGGTTCATAGAAAAACAAATTGAGGACAACAACATCGACAAAAAACATGAAGTGCGCACAGAAGACGGTTCCTGCGCAATAGAAGCTATGCACGAATACGACATTCGTGTGACAACCATGGGACGCGGCGTGGAAGACGAACCCGCGTTCTTCCTCGCCTGCGGTGCCGCCGCCCGCACCGGATATGGTTTTATTACACAACTGTAACCCGGATTTCTCACAAATGCGGGGAAAAACAGTTACATCCGCCCCTTGTCGTCGCGGTTTTCGGCATTGTTTTTATCGGGAATAACATCCTCGAACGGGTGGCTGTTCTGCCATCCTGTTCTGCCGGTTTTCCTGAAATGTTCGAGCCGCCTGATCGTAACTTCACAGAATACCGGATCGTTGTCTATTGTGCGGCATCTTCGCCCGAGTTTTTCGCACGACACCAATGTTGTTCCCGAGTGCGAAAAAAAATCTATCACCGTATCGCCTTTTTCGCTGCCGGATTCGACTATTCGGTCTATCGACTTCAATGGTTTCTGGGCGTAACAGCCGGAAACATTTTCTTCCATCCTGTAAAAAACCTGCTGGATATCCACCCATACATTTCCGGGCCGTATGTTGTCGGACCTGCTTCTTTCGATGTTTTCCTGAACGCGACCATCAACTGTTTTATAGTAGCCTTTTAATATTTTCGGGATGTCTGTATACAGTACTTTGAAACGCGGTTTCCCTTTTGTATAGTACAGTAGTTCCTGCCTGACGGCCATCCAGTTTTTCTGTGTGCCGTAGCCGCGCTGGTTACGCACAGTGATGAATGATCGCGGCGCGAAAGCGTCGAAGCCGCGCATCATTATCATGAAGTCGGGCAGCGGCTGGAAACCGTCGTTCTGGTCTGCGCCGAGCCATATATACATGGAAGCATCATCCGCAAGCGCCGCGTATGTGTTTTCTATCCATAACCTGCACCAGCCGATGTAAGCGTCTATACTTCTTTCGTCGAAAGCAATGAGGTTGTAAGGAGGATCGTGAACAGCGAGCGTGGCGCGGTCGCCGTCCATCAGCATGGCTATCGCATCCGGGTCCGTGGCGTCGAGGCAGCCGACCCTGTGGCCGGCGGCTTCATCCTCCCATAGCTCCCCCGGTCCGAGACGACAGTGTTCGAGCAGTTTCTTTCTGAGCTGGATGTCTTTGTCCAGCCTGGGCAGTGGATTATTTTTCAAAGTGCGATATTCTCTTTCCTGATTTTATTACTGTTGTTTTCAACAATGTTCAGCCCTTGATGAAAACACGTTTCAGCGCGGTGGGGATAAACTGGATAAGGTTTGTCCAGTGGGGATGGTGCGCGAAAATCCTGAGTATCCGTATCGGGTTCAGATAAAATTTCATCAGTGCTGATCTGAATATTCTGCGGAACCTCGGTCCCGGCACTTCACTGAGATTAAAAGTTCTGTCCTCGTAATTGAGATATTCCGGGTGGTCCTCGAAAACCTTCCTTGTTTCGTCGTCCACGAGATCGTAAAGTTGTGTTCCCTCGAAGGGCGTTACTTTGAGAAAGTGCGCGACATCCAGTTTCGATGTTGTCGCGAAATCAATGGTCATTTTCAATTCGTCTTCCGTCTCCGTCGGAAACCCGAGCATGAAAAAACCGTTGCAGAGGATTCCCAGTTTGTTAGCGATGCGGATCGAGTTTGCGGCGCGTTCGAGCTTGAGATTTTTGCGAATGAGTTTCTGGAGCCGCGGACTGGCTGTTTCGATGGCGAAACTGATGTATGTCGTGCCCGCGCGGCGCAGCAGTGTTATCATTTCCTCGTCCAGCAGGTCCGAACGGAGTCCGTTGGGAAAAGCTAACTGGATGTCGAGCCCTGCTTCGATTATCCTGTTGCAAATCTGCGCGGCGCGTGCTTTATTCAGGTTAAAAACATCGTCGAGAATATCGAAATCCCTGATACCGTATCTTTCCACGAGAATCGTTATTTCCTCGATAACGCTGTCCGGACTTCGGGGCCTGAATTTATTGCCGAAAATGTTGTGGCAATATATGCAGTGGTATGGGCATGCGCGCGACGTGAAGAGCGCCATGTATTTTCGTTTGCCGAGTATTGTGAAGCTCGGATATTTAAAGTATTCCGTTATATCGATCTTATCCCATGCCGGAAACGGAAGATCATCGAGATTATCAATAATATCACGCTCGGAGAAGTCGAGATGTTTCCTTGTGGCCACTGCATTGATGTCGTCAATAGAGCCGCCGTTCGAGTATGCGCGGACAATATTGGCAAGAGCTTTTTCGCCCTCGCCCAGCACAGCGGCATCGAAAGCGTTTGTGTGATCGAGCACCTTACCCGCGAAGCATGTCGCGTGTGGACCACCCGCGACAATGAGGGGGTCCGGCAGTCTTTTCCGCACACATTCCGCCGTTTTATTCAATTGCGGCGCATGTACAGTCATAGCGCCGAGACCGATAATATCCGGGTCGAACTCCGATGCTCTGTCTGCAACTTCCTCCGGACCTCCGGATGACACCTTCATATCCATCAGTTCGATTGTAATGCCGGGAAACTCGCGCTCGAGATAAGCAGCAAGATACATCAGCCCTATAGGCGGCGAGTGAAACTTGTATTCGGATTTGTTCGGCCCGCAATGCGCAACAAAAACCTTCATCGACTTTTACATCTCTCAAATCCCGATTTCAAATAATACTGAACTGCATCTTGTGCGAATTCAGATATTTCGTAAGAATTTCGGGGACATGATCGGAATTTGCCCTTTAATTCCGGATCGTGTCCCCAGGAAATTCTGCACATGTTTCAAAAACGCACAAGTTAAGATATTATATCCTTCAGGCTGCAATATTCACATTATTTTTAGAGCCAATTGCAAAATTCTGATTCTGCTGCGGTCGACTGCAATTATCCATAACCGCGTTGTCGGCGCAAAATCTTCCGCAACGTACTCCACGATACGCCTGCGGGGATTTTGCACATCTGCCTTGCTTCTTAATAATTTCGTTCGATCTCGCTTCGAACATTATTTTGCAATTGGCTCAATACAATTTGTTTTTTGTTTTTTAAGTCGGAACAATATATGATAGAATAATATCCATGAGATACTCGACAAAAGAGATGACCTTTGCAAAGGGGACATCGTTTTTATTCGCAGTGATTCTGTTGATAATATGCAGTTCGTGCGGAGGCGGCGGAGTCAAAGGCAAAGTGAAAGACACGATGGAAATCGTATACAGGATGCCTGTGACGACAAACGATGCCCCCTGGAAGATGATGAACGGAATCTATGCTGTCGGAATGCGCTATGTAATATTGGATGCAGTGTCGCAGGAAAGATTGCAGGCGGCGAGCTACATAGCGGGCAACGGGATTCCGGGACTGGTACGTGAGGACGAAGAAGGCGGCTTTTTCAGTGCAAAAGCCGGCGACATGGAAGGCGAACGGCACAGGGATGAATTTGTCTCGATATTCGCCGAAGCCGGGGCGGACGCGAGTCTATCGTTGCTCAGCGGTAAGGGCCAGATGGTCGGTATCAATACTTTCATACGTCGCTCGATGCGAATGCTCGATGTGGAGAGACTACGTAAAAACAAAGAACCGGTCGCCGGACCCGACGGCAACGAACTCGGCTGGACACTTATGCTGATGGCATATTCACACATGCTGAAATCTTCGTGGATGAATGTCAAAGGAAATATCATTTCGTCCGAAGACATTATGCAGGTCGCACTGGAAAGACCGATTTCATGGGGCTCATATAACGGGCTTATGGAGAACTACGGTATTGCGGTGGCTCTGCGCGAGTACAAGAAAAATCTGTTGAAAGAAGAGTTCGCAAAGTTCAAGGCGGCTTCAAAACGTAACGAAGACATCAACATTGTGAAGCCGACGATTGACAGCCTTGAACTCCAGGGTGTATGGGGGCAGGCCCAGGAGCGCGTCAACAGGGTTATCGATACACTTGAGCAGAACCGCAACAAGCAGGGAATCTTCACTGCCGAATGGTATAAAGGACCAAAGACCGGCGAACCGGCCGAAGAAGTGTTGTACACGGGCCTCGCGATGGATTTCCTCACAGTAGCTCTTCCCGACGACGAGTTGGAGGCCGGCTGGGTACGCAAAGCTTTCGACGAACTCGCTTATATCATTCGCAACAACAGATACCAGCTCTACGAATACAATGACGCACTCACAAAAGCGGCACACGCACTTCGCGCTTACTATGACAGGACCACAGGCAACGAACCGATAAGGGACAGGGATGTCCTGATCGAAAAAGAAAACGATCAATCGCCGTGTTGCGGTTGATAGATTTGAATTAGAAGGGCTCAACATATAAAGTGGTACAGACAGATAACAGTGGCGGATATAGAATCTGCATATTCGATCTTGACGGCACTCTGGTGGACACGATGGAAAGATACGCAATAATTGCGGTCGAATCCATCTGCATTCATCACAACGACATTTCACCCGAAGAGGCAAAACAGATGTACATGAAAACTGCCGGACTGCCCTTCGCGACTGAAATACGGAAATTATTTCCCGGTGACCCGAGAAACGACAGAGTCATCGAAGAGTTCAAGGCTCGCCATATCGACTATATAAACGATGTCCCCTTTTTCCCCGATGTAATACCGTTTATAGAATACATCAGGGCCAACGGATACATGACGGCGATATCATCTTCAACCGAACATTCGCTTGTCGAGGAATACATCAGCGCTGTTGCCTTCGACATGTTCGATTGTGTACTGGGAGCCGCAGAACACATGTTCAAAGGCAAACAACATATTGGCCGCATCGCTGAAGAACTGGATGTAGCGAGAAACAAAATGCTTTTTGTCGGCGATACGCTTATCGACGGTGAACTCGCTGCCGGAAGCGGCGTCGAATTCGCCGCTCGCATTACTACATTCAAAAGGGAAGATTTCGGAGAAATTGAACATGTTGCCCTCGTCGACAGTCTCGACGAACTCCGCCGTTTCTTTCCACCCTCCTCGAATACTCATACTCCTGCTTAGTGGCTGGGAGGAAAATGCTCCTGCCGTAATATGCGCAAAGCACCTTCTATCCCGGATTTCTCACAAAGAAATATGGAAAATCGTGATAACGCCCATTCTACGGTGTTGTGGCAGCGGCTCGGGACCGGCCACATACTAACAGTATGCTCCCGCACCACTCACTTGCCACGCCTTGCATTATAAGGCTTTCACCCTATTTTCAACCCGTATTGGTGAAATATGCGGGCTAGTAAATCATCGAAACTTCGACAGCGCCCGGCCCGGTATGTGTCGCTATCACCGGGCCTATCTCGGACTTGATAATCTCGATACCGTGGTATTTATCCGCAAGAATATCAATAACTTTCTGCGCTTCGTCCGGTTCGACGGCATGACCCACCGCCGCCATTCGAGGAACTTCCGGGCGAGAATCCAGCAACTCCATAACACGTCTTACCGCCTGTTTTCTCGATCTCACCTTTGCAACAGGTGTGATCACACCGTCCTCAACAGACAATATCGGTTTTATATTCAGCATACTGCCTGCCATTCGACCGGCCGCTCCGATGCGGCCTCCCTTTTTAAGGTATTCCAGCGTGTCGAGCATGAAATATATTGTTGTGTTTTTAATATCATTACGGATATTTTTCAACAGATCATCCAGTTCACAGCCGGCTGCCGCAGCACGCGCCGCCCGCAACACTACAAGTTGAAGCGCAGACGACACAAGTCCACTATCCATTGTAAAAACTCTGCATCCCGAAATCTCTTCCGCTGCCGTACACGCGGACTGATAAGTGCCGCTCAAGCGCGATGATATATGTATGGAAACAATTGCGTCATATTCCAACTCATATTTTTTATAAACCTGTGCAAAATCGCCGGGAGACGGCAATGAAGTCATCGGCATATTATCCGACTTCCCGAGTAATTCACAAAATGCAGCACTGTCGATGTCTATCTTGTCCTTAAAAGTTTTATTACCGAAGTTTACGTTCAGGGGCACAACACATATACCGGATTGCCTTGCAGAATCAGGTGTTATATCGGATGTGCTGTCAGTGATGATCTTGATTCTTGATGCCATTTTTCACTCTCCCGTGTCGCTTTGAATTGTATTTGCGGCGTATAAACACCTGCGTTCCAGATAGCGGCTGGTTGAAAACCTGTCTCCCACCGGGATATGCGCAAATTGCCACACGGCTCAAACAGGAATAACGTAGGGACCCTCGGGAATGACGGCTATTGTCATGTCGTCGCCGTATATGCGGCGGCACTTGGCGAGCGCCGCTTCAACGGTTGGCATCGCCGTGGCACCGGTGATGTCGAGTTCATCTTTAGTCAGGCCGTCTGTCACAAGCATGATTTCAGCTTTCCGCAGCGGCTGCAACATTTTCTCTACCTGCCACTGATCGGGCGTAAAGTTTGCGGGAAGACTCAGGTGTTTCACATAATCATTTATGTTGTCTATATTTCTGAAGTCCTTCAGGCATTTGACAAAGCTTTTATTGCCCATGCCCTCGGAGCACTCGGAAACAATAATTATCGTACCGCCTGTTTTTACCAGTTTCTCCGCTCCGCACATCCCCTTGATTGTCTGGTAATATGTTTTGTCCAGCGGATAGCCTGCACTGCTTGTGATGACGACCTCTACAGTTTCTTTTATTTCTATTTCATTATATCTTTTTGCATAACTTACACCCGCCGTATGCGCCCTGTCGTAATGTCCGGCAAACACACCGCAAAGGTCGCGTGCGTCGTTCAATACAACATTAAGTATGAAGTCCACACCGGCCATTCCGCATATCTCAAGCAACTCCAGATGCAGCGGGTTCGAGTAGAGGACACAGTTCGTCGCATCCTCAGCTTCCATGAAATGCGGACTGTGTATCATCTCGATAGTT
>JAJRTR010000183.1 GCA_024278215.1 bacterium | reverse complement strand
GTGAAAAAACAAATAGCAAATTATAAGCAATTCAAAAAACTTACCGGCGAATGGATCGACCTATCCGTCGAACTCGCCAAGCTTCGCAAATCAGTAAAAAAGGGGTAAAGTATTATCCAGAACTTGGTACTGTCCAGATACGAGTACAGGAAGATCATTTATAAGGGAGAAGGCATTAAACATGTTGTCGCTTACTGCGGGCCAACGGCCTGATCCGCATCCGGTAATCTTATCATCCCGTGATACCTCGCCATCCAGTACGGCAGCAGCCAGAACGTAGGCACCATCTCACTCCTGCCGCCGCCGCGCACATCGAGTTGATACATATTCTCAGACCATCTCATTGTTCTTGTTTCCGTGTACGACAGCACCTCACGGCTCTGGTGTTCGCCCGTCCTGTCGAGGTTCCGATTCTCAATTATATCTTTCCTGCCGCTGTTGACAACATCCCACTCGACCAGGTCCAGTGGAATCTCCATAAGCGTTTCCACCGCTTTATCGAGTCCGAAATCCTTTCCCGCAAAAGCGCCGTAGATTATTATCTGTTCAGGATTCCTCTCGGGCAGGTCGTGTCGCCACAACCGCTTCAGGCCTTCGAGTATATACTTGTCGCGGAGTTTAGACTTATCCATATAGCGAAGAAGGCTGTAGAAACCAAGCGCCGCCATTTCATCGCTGTCATGATTCACCTGGAACCTGTCGGATATTTCCTTTTCCTTCATCACGTTTCTGTGATACGCGTGATCTGTTATCAGCCGTTTAAAATCATCGTAGTACTTTTCGTCGCCCGTTATTTTGTAGGCCGACATAACGATAGCCAGCGCCGCGAGGCTGTTGAGCCCCTGGTCGCCGAGCCGGCCCACCGGACCGTTGACCCATTCCGGGTCGAGGTTGCCGTAAGTTGTCACTCTGCCATTTTCATCGAGCAGCCTGAAACCGTTGTCCGCGATATAGTCGGTAAGGTCCCTTATCAGAGTGCGGACCTCGGCGCGTTCCCGGTCATCGGCGACAAGATCATAATAGACGGGCAGTCCCAGGTAGTGGCCGATCAACTCGTCTTTACTAGTATCGCTTTTCCAGCACAGCTTGCCGGACTCGTGCATCCGCCATCTCTCGGGGTCGGCTCCGGGGCACTTATCCGCAGACAGCACGGAGCGCGCGACATATCCTTTTACAGGCGTTATCGTCAGGAGTTTTTTCATCGCACTGTATGATTCGCGAGCATTGCGCAGCGCTTCCGGGTCTTTTGTCACGGCATAGCGGAAGCACTCGGCGGCAAGGTACATCTCCGTCCACTGACCATCGTTGTCGTCGTCGCTCAGATAATATGAGTTCACATCACCGGCGGTTTTCAGGGGCGAATTCGTTATCATCCCTTCCCTGTTGTGACGTTCCTGTGCTATCTGCTCGAAGTAAAGCGCCTTCTCTTCGAGTGTCATAGGTCGCCTCGATATCAGGCCGGTCCCACCGGCTGTTTTCACATAAGCATCGCCGTTCTTATCGACGCCGACAGACAGGACATCATCATCGGGAAGCCAGCGGCGGCCCGCGAAGTACAATTTCCTTTTGCCTGCGAGATCCATGTATATAACACCACTCGCGGTGGCCGCCCACATTTCCGTCTTTTCGGCATTAAGCGCGGCACATCTTACCGGTTCGACCGCGGGCGGCAGCGCCCACTGCGGTATTCGCGCGTCCTTCACACATTCGGTCGTGTTCACTTCTCCCGCGGCATCCTCACGCACCCATTGCGGAAACGGGCGGTCTATCACATAATCGCCTTTTTCGTCACTATGCACCTCGACCGGCGGCACCGCCGAAGAATATTCTGCCGCGCAATCATTGAAAAAAGATATTGTAAATGCAACTATTCCCGCGATCAGTACCGCAACTGTTCCGAAACATTTCCGTGTGATCAAAACAATCTCCAATTCGTCTTCAGTCTGTGCTGCATCCATGTATACAACATATTTACAAAACGACTTTAACATCCGAGCCGATTGCAAAAGAATGTTTGTCTATTTCGCAAGTATCCCCGAAAGGATCATAACAGCGGCCTCCTTGTCGAGCGGTTCGTTCATGTTGCCGCATTTCGGCGACTGGATACACGACGGGCAGCCGGTCTTGCACGGACAGTCCTCAATCAACTCGAGTGTTTTTCCGAGCAGTTCTTCGATACGATTATAGCACGTCTCGGACAGCCCTATTCCGCCTTCGTAGCCGTCGTGAATAAAGACGGCGGGTTTGCCGTCGGTGTCGGGATGCGAGTCTGTAGACACACCGCCGATATCACCCCGGTCGCACATTGCCATGAACGGCATCAGTGAAATGGCGGCGTGTTCGATGGCGTGCAGGCCGCCGGCGATGTCGACACCCTCTTTTTGCACCTTTCGAATCACGCTGTCCGGCGGCACAAACCAGAAGCCCTGCGTCCATAGCTTTTCCTCGGGATAAAAAAGGTCCTCCCAGCCCAAAACCGTATCATCCTGCCTGCGCACCTTTTTATATGAATGCACACTGCTGGTGACGTCCACGTAGCCGAAATAAACAGGCATACGTCCCATTTTCTTTTTCAGCAGTGTTTCGTCGACCAGTATACTTTCGTTCGATAATGATCTCGTGTAATAATCGACCACACGCTGCCTTACATGCGCTATTTTTTCTTTAAGATCGAGATGCTCGACTATATAAGAATTGCCCTGGTGCAGGTAGACAGCGCCGTCGTGCAGGTACTGAAAAACTGTCGAACCGTCCATCTCGCCTATTAAACTACCGTTCGGAAGCATGATAACGTAACGATGCGAGGAAGCGGAACGCATGTTTATCTGAGATGCCGGGAAATCCGCGCCTACCCAGTGTGCGCCGCTGCGCGTCTCGCGCACATCGCCTTTGCTTATCATCTGCCGCACAAGTTTTATGAAATCGCCGCCGAACAGAGTTTTTTCGGATTTATTCAGCGGCAATTCCGCGGCTGCGGCCTGGAGATGGAGTTTGAGTATATAGGGATTCTCCGGATTCACAATCGCCTCCTCGACCGGACGCCCGAAAAAGTATTCGGGGTGACGCATGAAGTATTGATCGAGCGGCTCATTGTAAGCGACAAAAAAAGATATGGAACCGCTGCTTCTGCGCCCTGCCCTGCCCGCCTGCTGCCATACACCGGCTATCGAACCCGGGCAACCGTTGATTATCGCCACGTCGAGGCTGCCGATATCGACACCGAGTTCGAGCGCGTTCGTGCAGGTGACACCCAGCAACTCGCCTTCCGCGAGGGACCTCTCGATGGCGCGCCGTTCGGAAGCGAGATAACCGGCGCGGTAGGAGACGATCGCTTCGGGCCGCACGCTGCCGCCGATGAGCTTATCTCTCGCATACTTCAATATCACCTCGACAGTCGGCTTCGCACGTGCAAAGACAATAGTGCGTTTTCCCCGCGCGACGAAATGCGTAAAAAGGTCGATCGTCTCGGCGAGCGGGCTGCGCGTATCGGCTCCCGACTCATCGTCGCTCAGCGGCGGGTTCCACATTACGAACGTACGTCCGGCAGAAGGCGCTCCGCTTCTTACAATCGGCACGACATCTCGCCCGGTGAGCCTCGAAGCGTGTTCGGCGGGATTCGCTATTGTTGCCGAACAGCAAACAAATATCGGGCGTGCGCCATAGTGTTCGCATATTCTATCGAGCCGCCGCATAAGATTCGCTATATGCGACCCGAATACGCCGCGATATATATGTATTTCGTCTATGACGATGTATCGCAAATTGCTGAAGAACCTGCTCCACAGACGTTTATGATTGGGCAGAATGCCGAGCGAAAGCATATCGGGATTCGTAAGGATAATCTGCGCGGCACGTCTGAGCGCGGGCCGCACCTCACGGGGCGTGTCGCCGTCATAAGTGCCGAGTTTTATTTTCCTGTGTCCGCAGGCCGGCGTATAAGCATACTTTCCTTCGACATATTCCGCATCAGGTGCGATAAGATGGTGCAGCATACGTGCCTGGTCCTGCCCGAGTGCCTTGGTGGGAAACAGATACAACGCCCTCGCATCGCCGTCGCCCAACACTTCTTCCAACACAGGGATGTTGTAACATAACGATTTCCCACTTGCCGTTTCCGTGACTATAACAACGTCCCTGCCGGACATGATATTGTTTATCGCCTCGACCTGATGGGAGTATAATTTTCGGATGCCTGTTTTCTTGAGATTACTTTCCAGGATGTGCGAAACCGGCTGATTCAGATTTCCATATTCAGCTTTTCGGGGCTTATACTCCTTTATATAAACAGCCTGATCCTTGTAATCGGCTGTTAATTTAAGCTTCGCAATCGCTTCACGCACCCATTTTCGCGGCATCGGCAAGGTCCTTTCTGCTTATAACAATATTAGTGGTATCAGTATCATTATTCGAGGTTTAAGGATAAAACATATGGACATGAAGCTACCTTTTCCATTTTTTTTCATATCACTTTTCATTTCGTTGTCAATGAACTATACAAGTAATATTATTAGAAACTACTTTTCAAAAAAACGCAGTTTATGTAGAATCTTATAGAGGTGTAACCATGACAAAAAACAAAATGAAAGAAAAATTCTCTTTTGTGTTTGCCGTTTTATTTTTTGTTACCACGGTTTTCGCGGCAAATGTTATGGCACAGACAGGATGGGAACATTACCAGTCTGCGCTGGAGCTGCAGAAAAAGGGACAGGCGGAGAAATCTCTCGAAGAACTTAAGAAATCCGTCGACGCCGAACCCGACAACGCTTTTTACCTGAATGCGCTCGGGCTCGCATATATCGACGTGGCAAATTACGAAGATGCTCTCACTGCTCTTGACAAGGCTGTGCAACTCGACGGCAACCTGCCCGAGGCTTACAGCGGGCTGGGTGTCTGCTACAACGCCAAAGGTAAATACCAGAACTCCATTGATTCCTTCAACAAGGCTCTCGCACTGACTCCCGATGACAGCCCCGACAGGGCTATTATCTACAACAACATCGGTCAGAATTATTATCTGCTCAAGCAGTTCGACAAAGCGGAAGATGCTCTCAACAACGCTCTCGCACTCAACGATAAATTATTGACGGCATACATCAATCTCGGTAATGTCTACACCGAACGCGGCGACTTCGATACTGCGCTCGAGTTTCACAAAAAGGCGGTGGAAATCGCTCCGGAATATCCACTGCCCCGCAACAACCTGGCCTATGCCTACTACAAACTCAATAATTTCGACAAGGCGCTCGAGGAAATGGAAAAAGTTATCAACATGGCGCCTGATAACGAAAGATTCAAAGAAAACTACAAATTCCTCAAAGGCGAACGCGACAAATATAATAATTCGCTACACCAGGAAGGCGTACTCGCTGGCCTGCCCAAAGAGATAGAACTGAAAGATAAACCGCGCAGGACTCATAGTCCGGTGCCTGTGAAAAAAACCGACGTTGAAAAAGAACCGGCTGCTCAGCCCACCGTTGAAAAACCTGTCGTTGTCGCCAGGGCAGCTGCGCCTCCCAAAACTGTTGATGCAAACAAAACGACCGAAACCTCGCAGGACTCCGAAGGAACCACGGAAACACAGGAATATACTCCGCGACATAGAACTCGCACTACATCCAGATCGCACGCTCCCATGAAGGTCGAACCAAAAAAGAAGTCCACACCGCCAGAAGTTACGCCCGAACAGAATGAACCGGTCAAAGCATCGGAACCGGCTGTAGCACGGAAAACTGAAAAAGAGCCCGCGAAAGCGCCGGAAAAGAAACCGGAAAAACAGATGGCGGCGGCATCTCAGCGCGCTGTCGCTTCTGCCAAATCCGAGCCTGAAGTCAAAGAAAGATCGCGAACGACGCAGACTTCAACCAGAACGTTGAACAGATATGCAACCCAGAAGGCTGTCCACAAAACATCTGTTGCCAATAAAACTGAGCCTGAGACGAAACATACGGCAAGCATCACGAGAAACAACGGTGGAGTAGACACCAGATCGGTCAGAGACTACAACAGGCGCGACAGAAAAAGAGGCGCGTTATATCCTGAAGAAAAACAACAGCGAATAGATGAACATCTTGAAGAAACAAAACCCGAGAGGGCGGCAAACTTCTTCGAGGGCGCGAAATACAACATTAAGATCGGCGATCTGCGCAACGCGCAGAACGACATCGACAGGGCTCTGGAACTGTACCCGGACAATCCCGATTATATCCTCGTCACAGGATTGATACAGGAGCGGCTGGGCATGCTCCACGAAGCCGCCAATACCTACCGGAAAGTCATTGATATGTCGCCGAATAACTCCGCGGCGCACAACAGCCTCGGCCACGTGCATGAGCTTCT
>JAJRTR010000182.1 GCA_024278215.1 bacterium | reverse complement strand
ATACCTGGCCGTCTTTTTTACAGAACGCCAGATGTTCATTAATCGCGGTGGCCTCCGCCGGAAACAACGGCAATATCATCTGTGGCATATCTTCCCCCACTCACTGCTGTATGTGTTCCCTATATTGTATCATATCTTTTTTCCCTTTGTAGCGTCCCGTCATATTTTGTTATCTTTCTCTCCACTCGACATTTTTCCTTTATTCATACGCTTTTTTGTGTGCCTCTCTCGCCATGCCCTCTTTTCTACCCTTCTCCCAGGTCAGGAGTCCTGAAATTTAACCGTTTATCATTCTTCATATAGTTCTGCACCATAAGCAAAACATGAAAGTCATATCCTGATTCAATAATTGCGAAAGGATGAAGCTCATCCTTGATGAGTCTCTGTGTCTTTGAAACGATGATGCTATGTCTTTTAACTGCCGTTAGCGGTTGGTCATTATTATTCAGTGGGAGATCAGATGAAAACCATAAACAGTGTGAACGAATAAAATTCAATACGCTCCCTTTTCCCACCCATGTCTCCGCTGGCGTGAAAAACATGTCTACGTTCTTGTACTTATCCACAAAGTCTCTCAAGGCTATGTTGATAGGACGCTTCCGGTTAATGAAGGGGATTGTCTTCTTAACCTTCTCCTCTTTGTCCCATATCTCTCGTTCCCCGTGTCCAACGGTAACCTTCTTAAACTTTAGAGCCTCCCATAATTCCAATGATTCCCTGTAAACCGACACCCCTCGGTAACCAGACGGATCCGATAAAAACGTTGAATTATCCTTTCCGTATCTAAGAAAGTCTCGCCCTTTTGGTTTTGTTATCTTGACGTACTGTTTTTGCTTCTTTCTGTATGTTCCCTTGAATCGCTCAACATATCCTGCTTTCTCCAGCCGAGCAATCGGCGGGTTCAGGATTCTGGCATCAATCCCAAGTTCCTCAGATAATGCCTGAAGTCTCACTCCATTGGGCCGTCTAACCAGGGCATTGAGTATAGCTTTTTGTGTCTTTCCAGGCATGAACGCTCCAGAAGTTACTCAACGTTTTCGTACAACCTATCTTTACAGTATACAACATGCAGTACAACAGTCTATAGCTGTAGCTCTGACGAACGTTTTGAAGAGGATATAGTCATTAATAGTACATCGGTAATAGAAGAGCACTGTAGCTGTTCAGTTCAGAAGCTCTTGCCTACGGTTCGATAGAAGGTCAGTTGAGATAAGGGAAAAGTTCAAGGTGAAGAAAGGAGGTAAACCCAGAACATGGAACAGCGGCCAGCGGCAGGCAGTACACGGTCAGGGGCTGCAGCGGCATCGGGGCTGTGCGCCTGATAGACGAAAAAGAGGAGAGAGTCGTTTTTAACTTTTGGAAAGGAAAAACACAGCACGCAGAACACAATGGAACAGCAGAAAACAGATAAGCAGTTTGCATTCATGATGGACTGTGAGGAGATAGGTTTCAATTACGCACGGACTATGTTCGAAGAACATCAGGACGACGAAGATTGGCATCAGGCCGCATTGAAAGGTGCAGGAGCTATTGTTCATGAAAACACAATGGATGATCTTGAGCTTTATGGACTACTGGAAGACTTCATTGCCAAGCATGGACGACGACCTGACTTCGATCATGTTTGTATCGGTATCGAGCTGGGCCTCGACGACTTGTACCCTGAGATAAAGGAGACTCTGGAAGACCTGCGCGAGTCTGATCAGTGAGAGTGTCAGCCAGAAATCTCATGCGCTGGATGGGTGTTTGAGGAGGGAATAGATCATCATGAACCTAACGGGAAAGGAGGTGTTGACATGACCAACAGGACACAGACCCTGATCGAATCCATGGACGAGTTCATGGAGCAGAGTCGTAACCTCGGACCAGAATACGCCGGGCCATGGCTTGAGGATTGCAACGACTACGGCGAACTGACGAAAGCCGCCGCAGGACATCCTATATCGGATATCCCGGAGTATATCTGGGATGAACTGAGCCGGAAGGAATTTGTGGAAGACTTCGGCGGGGTGCCCGACAAGGGAGCATTCCTTGAAGGCTTCAACAACAAACTGGATGACCTGCGAGACCGAGCATGCGGAATACTTCTCGATCTGCAACAGTCGTAACACGAATCGTGCACATGGACTGCACGGAAAGGAGATTGCCATTATGAGAAACAGAGACGACGCATTGTCGCGGTCCGCAGGAGATTACGTTGAGCGTAATCTTGGGCTTGGTGAAGAGTTCGCAGACGAATGGCCTGATAACTGCACTGACTTCGGTGAACTCACCAAAGCTGCGCACGGGCATGAGATATCTTCGGATTACTTCGACGATATATGGCCCGAGTATCAGACTGCCGAATTCATTGAGGAATTCGGTGGCGTGCCGGACAAGGACCTTTTCATTGAAGGGTTCTACAGACGTCTGAGAGACTCCGACATGCAGTACGAACTACAGCAGAAAGTCAACTTGCTACTGCGTTGACGGCAACTTTCCCTATCTGAAACCACAGCATAAAAAGAGCATAATCCGGTCCGTTTTATACATTCGGACTGTTGAATGATTGGGCATGTGGAAATGCACGCGGCTCCCATGCCTGAGTTTTCTGCATGGGGTCGGGCAGTGCTTATGTCCGGCCACCATGCTGCTCTTTATGGACATTAAAAGAGACGTTGCATAGCACTGGCCCCGTTGATGGTGTAACATAGGCACCCCTGCACAGGTCCAGTGCCACGCTACAGCCCGCCAGACACATGTCAAACCTGTAGTCAGATACAGGAACAGTGCCTTCCATGCATCAATATACAGTTTTGACACCATGTTGGAACGCTCAGAAAAGGACCCCGTACAGGGCATAGTGACATATGACAGATACCCCCTGTTTTGCAATAGGATCGAAGCGGAAAGCAACCAGTAACAAGCGGATTCGGAAGGAAACACGTGTCAAACCCGTATAACGTTGCATAGACCGTAAAAGAACACTGGTCATTCCGGTTAGTTGGCTCTGGCCAGCGGGAATAATTCCCCTGCCTGGAATCCTGTGGGAACAGCGGAATTCAGTTCCGTGACAGCAGCCGTAAAGGGTGTATGGCATTTGGCAGGTGGGGGTAGCACCCCAAATGGGGTACATCAGACTGGCACTGGATAGTAGTCCTTGTGAACTATGCGGGTGACGGGAAGTGTTATCAGACCTCAACGTCGGCACCCAGAGGCACGGCAGATGCCGAGATGAAGACTACCCGTCCGACTATCTGATTACGGTGAACACGGCGAAGGACAGAGCTTCCCGGTACAACGCATAGCCATGCAATAAGAAGATAGCCGGAACACGCTGCCGAAACTTTATTTGCCTAACCCCCTTGACAAGGAATTAGCCACAGAAGTCTCCGGTTTCCGTCATGTCGCTGGACAAAGGCAATGCAACGGGCACTATGCCGTCATTGTGACAACCAACCTGTATCAGTATACAGGGCAAACAAATATGCCTATCGTTACAGGCCTTTTCAATGGCCAATAGCTTCGAAACCCGTTTGCTATAATGAAGGTAAGCACCGGAACACGCGCCGCCCATGACAGAAAACAGCGCAGAGACAAACTAAAAACGAGAGGAGTACGGGAAAACATTACGCAAGACTACCGAATGCCCCCACCACGAGCCGCAAGGTTCAGTGATCGCAGACTGCGATCATGGTGGTAAGCCAGCCGCAAGGGCAGTAGTGTACAGAGCCTATAGGGCTTTGATACACCTGGATGAGGATACGGTAGGAGACAGCAGTAGGAGGCCGCCGCCACGGTCCACGCATAGAGCGAGGCCATGCGGGTATAGAGAACACCTGAGCAGGGCACAGAAACGCGCCCGGCCACGCTCCCGGCTCCGACCGCAGCTTGCGCCCAATTCAGGTGGTGGCTGTCGCCACCTTCTTTCTTATGAGCTTACTCGAACAGATAGCCAGCAAGGAAAACATCCGTCGTGCATTCTGTCATGTCCGTAAGCGGGCACGTGATGAGAACCAGGGTGCAGGTGTCGATGGTGTGACAGCAGCCAAGTTTGTACAGCGGTACGATCATTATGCCGCACAAATCCAACGAGAGCTACTCGCGATGTCGTACTGGTCTGACCCGGTGAGACAAGTCCCTCTCGACAAGGTGACTGGCCTGCCAGTGAGGATTTCCATCCACGAGGCCATGAAACGAGATGGTTGTCGCATCCTGGGAATACCGACTGTTTACGACCGCGTGGTTGGAACGGCAATCCGGCAGGTGATCGAACCGATGTTCAAGCCAACTTTCGAAGATTGCAGCCATGGGTTTCGACCAGACCGTGGTCCACTCACGGCCCTGAAAAGGATCGTCATCATCTTGAAGGAAGGCGACTTGTGTGTGTTCGAAACTGACATTGCAGCCTGCTTTCCGAATATTCCACACCAACCCGTTCTTGATATGTCCATCGACATTGTGAACGATCCCAGGGTCATCGAACTTATTCACCGGATAATGCGATCCCCGCTTGATACCACTCCAGAGGAACCAAACCTTTCGGGGTTGCACCAAGGCGGACCATTATCGCCTCTGATGTGCAATATATATCTCACCGGGTACGACCGTGAGATGACCGCCGCCAGGTTCAAACTCATTCGCTATGCCGACGACATAATAGTCTTTTGCATGACAGAGCAAGAAGCAATCCTGGCGCGTGAGTTCTCAGCGCAATCTCTGGCAAACGTGGGGCTGGAGCAGAAGGAGTCGAAGACCCACCTCCGTCATGCTGCCGATAGCTTTGTGTTTCTTGGATACGACATCATGCTGAAAGATGATTGGATCAGAGTCCGTGCATCGGAGAAGGCTGTGGGAAAGCTGGACTTAAAAGTGACTAAGAAGATGGTCGAATATACCCACGGTGAACTGAAAGAGGTCTGCGATGATCTACGTGAAATCTTCGCTGGCTGGCTCGGTCACTTTGGAGCCGTCAACGTGTCGTACCAGATCGAAGACCTCGATGTACTGGTCAGGAAGAAGGTCATGCGTGGACTATGCAAGCGGGACCGGAACACCGTCAAGTGCGGCCATGTAAAACTACCGAGCCTGCTGGACATGTGGCACACACGTCACCAGCAATTCCAGCAACGCCACGGTACCATGATAAGTGAGCAGAAATTCCGCCGTTAAGTCCACGGCGGTTCAATATTAACCGGCACGGCAAATCCTGAAAGCGCAGTGCCGAGAAACAGGTAGACGTCCACGCGCGTTCGACATTGAACGCCACCTGGGACGACGCCAACGCAAGAGGAGCGTTGTCCTATGGAGCAACCATCCCATTCGGATCAACAAGAATCTACGGCTGTATCGACCACTGAGAACCAGCAGCAGCCCCATGCTGCGACCGCTTTAGAATCCCTGTTCAGAATCGAAGAACTACTCACGGAGATTCTCCATTCCATGGCTGCGCAGAAGCGAATGCTGTCCATGGAGGAGGCCTGCGCGTATCTTGGCATTGGTACAACTGAAGGCTATGCGCGTATGCGGGCGCACGTCCGGACGATTAAGCACGGACGCAGGATTCTGGTGCCCAAGGAAGAACTGGATTCCCTTATCGAAAAGGCAAAACGTACGGGACGGTTATTTGACTAACCCTTGCCAGAGCAACCCTTTGCCGGAGATAATAAATGTACATTCCGGTATAAGGGAGGTGACGAAAGGAAGTGATTTAGTGTATTGGTGGCAAGTAAAAGGCCTATGGGCCTGCAAGATCAAGCTGTCAGAAGGTTCTCGACGTACGCTGTCCAGCGGCGTCAGAGCCTCGAAGAAAGGCATTAAGTGGAACAATGAGATGAAGTCGATAAAAGTAGAAGCCGAAAGAGTCATTCTGAAACGGGTCTCGGACGAAGACCTGGACATACAGCGACTGCCGGCGCGGTCGTTTGATGAAGTCTTTGCTCTGTACAAAGAGAACTACACCATCGACAAGTCTCGAATGAACCTGATCGAGAGGGAGTTCTCCGGGAAGATGATGGATGACATATCTCCCCTGGACATCCGCAGGTTCCACAACAAAGTTGTAAAGACACGCCAGGGTACCACCTGGAACAGGTATCGCAACGTTCTAAGCGCAATCTTCAACAGGGCCATCGAGTGGGAGTATTGCACCAAGAACCCAGTGGCAAAGACAAAGGCGTATCCGTCTCGCCCGGTAAAGCAGTTTCTCACCGCTGAGCATACAGATGCTATCCTTAAAGAGGCCAGGAAAGAAAGCTCATACCTGTACTCGATTGTATTCTTCGCTCTGAAGACGGGGCGACGCCTGAAAGAGATTCTGAGAGTCGAGTGGAAGGATGTTGACTTCGGGAAACAAACCATCAAGTATTGGATTAGTAAGAAGAAAGGCGGACTTGAAGAACACTACCGCAAGCCTCCGCAGTCAGTTTTCCAGTTGCTGTTCCAGTTGAGGTCCGAGAACAAGGACAAGCCGTTCCCGTACTTCCCGCGTGCTGCATGGCGGCGCGTCCGGGATAAAGTCGATGAAGAACTCGGACTCCCCGACAGGCGGTTCCACGCGTTGCGTCATCGCTGCGCAACTGAGATGATTGAGAAAGATGCGACCCTGTACGACGTGCAGTACTACCTGTGTCACAGTAGCCCGATGACCACGATGATCTACGCACACGTGAGTGACAAACGTGACAAGAAGATTGCGGCGTTCCTGGAGTGAAAACGTGAAGATTTGTCTAACCTTGGCTAACTTCTGCCCGGTACAGGGCAAAAAGGAAGCCCCTCCACGGGGCAAAAAAGCCTGTAGTTATCAGTGTTTCTTGGTTATGGAGACTAAGGGGCTCGAACCCTCGACCTCCGCCGTGCAAGGGCGGCGCTCTCCCAGCTGAGCTAAGTCCCCTCGTGCTATTGAATAATAGGGGGAAGGGTTGCTGTTGTCAAGAATTCTGTATACATCTTTCCGTCTTTAAGCGGATCCTCCCTAACCCGGCGCAACTGAAACCCTGTTCGGTTACTGCTATGCCGGGTTAGCCTGCATTGGTGAAATATGCGCGATAAAGACGTGGAGAAAACACATCAAACAAATATTTGGAAAATCTCACCGATCTGTTCTCAATTCAGCGCACATAAGCTAAGATAAATAGGGTGAATTTGTGCGAAACACAAAATAGATTACTGCAAACCAATTGTAAAGTTAGCAAATATTGGCTTAAACAAAAGGATATTTTTAAAAAGCCGGAGTGGCGGAATTGGTAGACGCCCGGGACTTAAAATCCCGTGAGGGCTATCCCTCGTACCGGTTCGAGCCCGGTCTCCGGCATCGTGAACGGCCCGCTTTTGCGGGCTTTTTTGTTTTTCGTGCCGCCTGCGAAGACATGAACCGAATTGATTGGGGGCACTAAAGGGGCACCAATGTCGTCCCTCTGCGTCTGCCAATTCCGCCACTCCGGCGAGTTCTCACACGAGTAATCAACCGCCTCTTTTAACTCCAAAGAGGTCGTATGAAGGTAGCTCATGGTCATCTGGATTGTCGAGTGACCGAGGAGCTCTTTGATACGAGGTAGTGGAACATTGTTCACAAGTCTCGTCCCGAACTCGTGCCGGAGGTCATGGAACCGGAGCCCATTGAGTCTCGACTCCTGTACGGCCTTTTCCCAAGAGTAGCGCGGGAAACTCCGATTAAATACCCTCTCGCCGTTGCGCGGCTGCTCGTACAGGACCTGATAAACGATATGGTTCATGGGAATTTCACGGGGCTTACCCGATTTTGTAACGGGGAGTAAAATGTGCGGACACGGAACTCCTTTGAACCGCACGTTCTCCCAACGCATACCCATAATCTCGCCTTGCCTCATGCCCGTATGGAGAGCGACAAGGACAATGGGCCTGATTCGGTGGTCGCAACTCTCTATGAGCCTCATACGCTCGTCGTCTGTGAGAGTAATATTTCGGGATGGAGGCTCCTTGCATAGCTTTACCCCCTTGGCCGGGTTCTCCCGGCAGTACCCCCACTCGATACCCTTTGTATAGATGTGCTTGATGAGCGCGAGTTCCCGGTTTATCGTCGCCGGGCCGCTTACCTTCCGTCGTTTCGCCTTGTATCGCTCAATCGCGAGGGGCGTTATCTTATCGACCCGGACGCCCGCGAACGCCTCCAATAAATGTCGTCCTTTGTACAGGTCGTGCCGGTGGCTCTTTTTGTGTACCCTGGAGTGGCGTTCGTAATACTCGTTGAACAAGACCTCGAAAGATACGGCTTTCCGTTCCTGTGAAAACCGGGGAGTCCCGTAACCCTTTTCCGCAAGTATCCGGCTTCTCGCCGCCTCCGCCTTTTTCACTATGCCCTTTTTCTCCTCGCTCCACTTAACCCCCGGTTTGGACGGTTCAACCCGCGTGGAAAATTTCCGCTGTTTCCCCATGTCGTCATAGACATTGAAGTACCAATACCTTTTCCCTTTCGGTATAAACAAGTTATCACCCCCTTTCCTCACGGGTTGGGAAGCGCGATTAAACGCTCCCCGCTACCGTGTTGTTCGCAACCCACTTTTCCAAAGCCCTTAGCGTAAACCGGATTCCTCTACCGACTTTCACCACGTCGGTTTCATATTGAACTCGTCGGTAAATGAAATCCTTGCTTACGTCTAAATACCGGGCCGCTTCTTTTACCGTCAATAACTTTTCCTTTAGCATTTCGGCTCCTCCCGTTCAAAAGTCCTTTGTCCGAAAGGGTAGTACCATCGACCGTATCGTAGAGGTTTTATTATGCTTGCTTTCCTTTCCTCCCGATTTTTCCCTCTCATATAATTCTACGCCGTCGACCTCGATTTTTTTCGATGCAAATAAAAATATCTTGCTTTTGTGAGAGTCCTCCATACTTTCCCGGAGGCGTATTGTCGTAGTTTTGTGATTACGTTTAAGGAAAGTTTATACACGACCCTTGATTAAACGGATTGCATCGACAGAGCCGCCACGCCGTTTTCCCGATGTCGACTATGCCTCCATATTTCTCTATCGCTAAAATCGCGTATTGAGAACACGAGGGCTGAAATCGACAACGGGTATTGAGCCGGGGTGATACCTGCCGTTGATACCATTGTATAAGCCGTATGAGTGCCTTTGCCGCCATTGCCCGCCTCCTACCTTACGTGCTCGATTTCTTCTCGCGTGATATTCCGAGAACGACATTTCTTACACATGGAGTGCTCAAGCGGGACACCGCCCTTACCCTTGAAAAAGTGAGTAAGCGGGCCTCCTATGCAACAGGGACATACCGCCGCCGTCGCGCATTTTGTTCCGAGGCTCTCCTCTCTCGGTAAGCTGTGCCACTGGTTCCCGCAAGACTGACACGTATATCGTATTTCTTTGTAAACCTTACCGCCGTCTCCTATTGACGGTCCTCTGGTCGGTTGTAGTCTCGGAGGACTTTCCCGGAGAGGAGGCGCGGTCGCCGGGGGTGCGGTCGCAGGTGTCCCGTCCCCGACCTTTGTTCCACATTTACCGCAAAATTTGATACCCTCTCGTAGCTCGTTTCCGCAACTCTCGCAATATGCCATTTTAACCTCCTCTCGCCTTTACTCGGTTGTCGAGATTTTAAGCTCCTCGACTTTTTTCTCTTGTTCGACGATTACGGTAGTCATTTCCGCTGTCGCCGAGGTCAATGCTGAAAACGCGAACTCGACATTATCTTTGTATTGTTTCATGAGTTTAGTTTTGCCGTTCGCGTCTACGGCTTTTACAAACGCCCTCATAGCGTTTTGCCTGAATAGCGCGGCCTCCCCGTATTTATCGTGAGCCAATTTCATTTCCTTTGGAGGTTTGATTTTTGGTAATTTCTCCGTCGCCAACTCGAAGTTTACCCAATATCCCTTATCGGCGGTCTCGTACGCCTTATACATGTCGCCCGCCTGTAGTTGGTCGTAGAGCCGTTTTGCGTAAGCGTCCGAGTCTCCGAACGCCGCGAGTACGGTAGCTTTGTAATCTTTGTACTCCTGTAGTTTCGCCTCGGCGTTTGAGAGCCGTTGTTCCGGGGATAGCTCCGTTGTAGTAGTCCCGGAGGGATTACTACCCGTAGGAGTATCGGGAGATTCCGTTGTCGCGCCGATAATAATGAGTATTACGATACCCGCGACAATCGCCGCCTGTACCGGCTTCGACTGCTTCCGGAACCATGCCCATACCGAGGACAGGGATAGTTTTGAGCCGCCTCTCTGCGCCGTCGTCGGGCCTTTTTCGTATTGTGGATATTGTGTCCCGCCCGGTGGCGGTTGTTGCGCTTGCGGCGATACAGGCAATGTCTCGATGTTTTGAATTGGCCCCGGTTGAGGGACCGGCTCCCCGGTGTGTCTTTTTGTTCCACACTTAACACAGAATTGAGCGTTGTCTCCAAGCGGATTTCCGCAGTTCTCACAATATGCCATTTTGACCTCCTATGCCCCAAACCGAAAAGGGGCGCACTACCCAACCTCGCGGAAAAAGCAGTGGCCCCCTCCCGAAAACGTGCCGGAGGTCAACCCGGCCCGAATATCAGGCGGTTCCTCCGCGAGGTTGTTTGTAACGACTCGGAACTAAATGTCGCTTCCTATTCGATTGACCAGACCGATTCAGGCAGAAACGACAATTAGAATCCAGAGTCGGATAAGTTCCATTTTAGAATGTTCGACGGATAAAGGCAATGGTCCCGCGACTGTTTTCCAGTGTAACCAGCACGGTTGTTCGTCCGCAAAGGGCGGGGGAGGGTCGCCCGTCGGCCTCTGTAAATGCCGGAGCCCGGTATCGAATCTTCCCTATCTGTGTTAGTGGGTTATTTTACTATAGTCCCAGACTCGCTGAACTCATCCTCCCGGTGTTGCCGTTCCCGTTCACGATTTGATATATGCGCCGTGGGGTAAGGTTGTATTTCCGGGAGAGGTCAAACGCCGGGACGCCGCGCTCCCACTCCTCCGCGATTTTCTCGTTACGTATCTCCCTTGTAAATACGTCCGCTTTCGGGATATATACGCGGTCGCCCGATAGCTCGTTGCATATTTGCGCTGTCGCATCCGGCCCGGCGATTGCCGCTATTTTCATAAACCGGCTTAGTCTTTTTCGTTTAGTTCGTTCGTCCATTTACCGTAGCCCGCCTTTTTTTGTTTTGTCCTCATACCGTGAGAAAACGTCGGGGAAAACTTTTCCTCGAAAAGCCGGTAATGATTTTTGTCGTTCGGTTTTTTTTGACCGTTGTCAAATTAACCACTTACGTTTTTCCCTCCTATACCTATTGTACCGTTACCTTGAAACCGCCTCTTTGACTGTGGGGAAGCCGGGAGAGTGTCCGATACGTACGAGAGATTACACCGGGAAGTCCCTGCTAACCATTACATGTCCCCAACCCATTTCGTACTCTCGAAAAATATACGACGCCCAACCTCTCTTGTAATACCGGATACGTATATCGAGTTCCTGCCCTATTTCGTCTGTATATTTTTTCCACATACGCCTTAACCGCTTTCTCGTTTTAGTGAACTTTTTTACGCCAAAATCGAAAGAGGTAATGACGGCGTAGTGGGCGTGGATATTAGTACGGTCCTCGTTGAGTTGAGGGAAGCCTAAAAACTTAAAAGGAATATCTCGGTATCGGAGCCGAGCTACAATTTGGTTGAATTTATCTTGGAGGTATTTAAGGGCGGCCTCGTCGGAGTAGAAATAATCTAAGGGTAGAGTAGTTGTAAGAGCGAGGTTGTACTCGGAACGCTCCACCCGTGATATGAGTTCGTGTTTAGTTTGAATACGTCGTCGTAGGCCCCTCGAAAAAGAGTCTTGCCGAGCTTCGGGAGGACAAACAGGTAAAGGACTCGTGGGAATATATATGAGCGACTCGGGACAATCAAACTCGGGTATCTTGACCGGGGTGCCGTGCGGCCTCGCTCGTCCTCTTATATTTGCCCCTCTATTAACTCTATTACTATACATAATTAAACGCACGCGGTGTTTGCTGGCAAACTGTCCGCCTTCCTTTATGGGAGATTTGACTACGGTAAAACCGGAGAGTGTAGAGCGAGCGACGACGACTCAAAAAGAAAAAAGGCGACGAGGCCGGGTTAGGGGAAAGTCGCGCGGACACCAGCCCGTCGCCTTTATTTTTCATATCTGTTTCACCGCGCAAAATGACAATCATAATATTCCCCTATGGTTATTATACCGTCGGGTTTCAGGTGGGAGTTTTCAGGTCGAGTTTGAGGGGGACTATGTTACATGCGCCACGCGGTCGCGTCCGTTGCGACCCGGTCGAGTAGCTTTCCGTTTTCTATATTGTTCCTCCACGCCTCCGGGATTGCCTCGGCCCCAAGGCGAGTTCCTAACATACAACCCACGACCGCGCCTACCGAGTCTTTATCCGAGCGGTCGAGATTCGCCGCCGAGAGCACTCCGGCTTTGAAGTCGTCCCCGGCTTGAAATGCGAGGAACAGCGCGAGGGCGAGACACTCGTCCGCTACCCACCCCTCTCCGAGCATATCCACTATCCACGCCGGAGGCGAGAGATACCATTCCGTCCCGGCCTCACGCCCTATGTCCCGCCCCGTACTATCCTCGACCCGGGAGAGGAGCCTCACCATTTCCGGACATTGGAGGCCGGAGTGAGTGCCGTCCGAAAATACCGCCGTGAGCTTTTTAATAATTTCGAGGTTTTCCACGTCCTCCGAAATGTACTTTACCGTGAGAGCCGAGCCGACGCCTCCGGCTATGGCTCTCGGGTCAGTGTGCGTCATAGCCGCGATACCTGGGCCTCTCTCGATAATTTCGTCCTCGGTAAGGAGGAGTCCGAGTATTCCCATTCTCATAGTTGTGCCGCAACCGGCGGAGTAGACTCCCGACTCCCTCCACGTTACTCCTTTCCGGAGGCGGGCCGTCGAGGAGAGGCATGTATTACCGGGAGCCCTCCTGTTTTCGGGTCTATCCTGTGACTCGTTCCACTTTGCGAGTTCCGCCGCGATATTCTCCTCCAACCTCGGGAGGCCTTTTTTAGGGGAGGGGTCGGTTTGAAGGCCCCCCTCGACCGTAGCAATACTCATTTGCGTATCGTCCGAGTAGTGGTGTGGAGGTAGGAGGTCCGTTACCGTGACCCCATGGGAGAACTCGACCGGATAACCGAGGGCGTCCCCGACCGCCGTTCCGAATATCGCCCCGGCTATTCTGTCTCCCCGACATAACCCGCTCATACCTCGGCTCCTCTCTTTTCGAGAAATCGGCACAATGCGGCGACCTGTTTGTAGTTCGGGTTCGCTTCCGGGTGCCGCTCTTTTATTGTGTGTATTGTTTCGTAGAGCCGGATTTTCCGAACGGCGCACATGTATGCCGTTACGATTATCGAACTCCGGTTCGCGCCGTACCGACAATGAACATAGACCGGACGGCCCGCCGCCACGCTCTCCCGTATGTATCTAACCGCCTCGATAATAACCTCGTCCGGGAGAATATACCCCGCGCCGTCCTCCGCTAAATCCGGCGTCGGTATGTTTTCGTATTCTACCCCGTCGACTCCTCCCCGGTATCCGGGCTCGTGGGATTCCGTCATATCGAGAATGGCTCGAAAACCCGCCGCCCGGAGAGCTTCCGCGTCCTCCCGATTAACCGGAGCCGACCCGACGCCAATCTCGCCGTCGATTATCCAATCGTATGTCATTTCCCGCCTCCTATCCGAAAACGAGGTTGCGACCGGCCTCTACTATCGCTCTCAAGGCCTCTCACGCGCCCGGAGAGCGGCTTTTGCTGATAAATCGAGGAATACGTCGCATACAATACTAAAATGCCGTTATCGCTCGATATTTTACTAATGTCATTAGACTATAGTCAAATAACCCGATAAATCGTAATATTAAGGGTTTTTCCGTTTCAAATACGCCCGGAGGAGCGACTTGAATAATTTCCCGTGATTCGGGACCTTGAGGTGCAACAGCTCCTCGACGATTACACGTTTGCGGAACTCGCTATGTTGCCGGAGGAGGTCGGCGGCGAACGTGACGCGCCCCGTCGTGGACGCGCTTCCCCATTTTTTCGTCATTTCCCGGACGTGTATCTCTTTCGGCTCGACGCCTATCCGTTTTGCCCACGCCCGGACCTCGGCTTTGAATATGTCCCGGGGGACGGACTCCTCCAATGGTTCCCACTCCGGCGGCGGTGTCGCTTTCATTGCGAGGCCCTCTTTAACATTTTAAGGAGTTTGCTACCTACCTCGACCACGGCCTCGACCCCGGAGTCTATCAACGACTTATACAAACTCCGCCTTACGTCCTGTTCCTGCCGTTCGCTTACGTTCCAATGCGGGTACTCTTTGAAAGTTTTCTCCGCGTCCTCGGCTACTTTCATGGGGTCGCCCGCTCCCTCTTTTTTGAGGAACCAGTAGACCGCGAACGCTTCCGGTGAGAGTCCCGTCGCCGCCCGCTCGCCTTTGGCCTCCTCCAGTTCCGCCACAAGCCGGGCGAGTTCTTCCAGCGCCTGTTGGGTCGTCTTTTGCCGCGCCTCGAACGCTTGCGCTATCTCCTCTGCACGTTCGCCTATGTTTATGAGGTATGGCTCTTTATTCGAGTTATGTTCTACGAGCCCGTGTATTGCTTTTAAGAGATTGAAAACCTTAACCGTCCCGGGCGTGTCCTCTCCGGCGATTTTCCGGAGCGCGTTCTCGTCTATAATATGGCCCTCGTCCGGGGCCTGTATCGCTCCGGAGCTCGTATGTTCCTGTACGAGCCGGGCTGTTTTTCTCTGGAACTCCCGGTCTATAGGGATACCCCGGTCGTAGTTCGCCCGGAGCGTGTAGTATATATCCGTCAAGAGTCCGTAGTCCGGGAGGAACGGACGGAGGTAGGCGTCCGGCGAGAGTATCTCATATACGTCTTGGAGTTCCTTAAAGAACTTGTAGTAATCATGCCGCGTGTCCCTGTCCCGGAAATGTTCGAGCACGGCCTCGACCTGTGTGTCACCTTTTTTACCCTTGATAACCGGGAGGTACTCGGCCCGGGCGTCTTTTATCATGCTCTCGAAAAGTTCCTTGAGGAGGTCCACGCCCTCAACGACTCCGCTCACGTCCTCCGAGTCGAACGCGAGAGCCTTTTCGAGTTTTTCAAATATCCCCACGAAATCGAGAACGAATCCGGCGGGCTTGTTTCGCCCCTCGTCGTCCTCGTATGGCCTGTTTACCCGCGCTATCGCCTGTAAGAGAACGTGGTCCCTCATGGGCTTGTCGAGGTACATACAGTAAAGGACCGGCGCGTCGAACCCGGTAAGGAGCTTTTCCGTGACTATGAGCATTTTCGGTAACTCGTTCGGTTTCCGGAACTGTTTTCTTATATCCTTTTCCTTGTCCTCTGATAGTTTGTATTTCTGGAGGAGTTCCCCGTCCTTTTTTCCGCCTCCGCTTATCACGACCTCAGAGTATTCCGGAGAGAGGTATTTATCGAGAGCCTCTTTGAAAAGGCAGCACGCCTCCCGGTCTACGGTTACGAGGAACGCCTTATAGCCCATGGGTTCGACCGTAGTCCGGAAATGCTCCGCAACGAACCGGGCGACTTTGTCGATACGGTCCTCGTTCTTGAGCATGTTCCTTAACGTGACGGCCTTTTCGAGGACTTTATTTAGTTCCTCAAAATCGCTTATGCCCTCGGCGTCGGCAAGAGATAAAAACTCTCGTTCAAGCGTCTCCCGCTCGACCCGCAGCTCGTTCGGGGCCAGCGCGTAGTGTATCGGGACTGTTGTCCCGTCGGCTATGGACTCTTTGATTGAGTATTTATCAAGATAGCCCCGTTCATCCTGTAAGCCGAAAGTCTTAAACGTACCCTTGCCGTGTTCCGTCCGGTCGATAGGCGTCCCGGTAAAGCCCATATAAGTAGCATTCGGCAACGCCCCCATGAGGTAATTGCCGAGGTCGCCCCCGGTCGTCCGGTGCGCCTCGTCCACGAGTACGTATATGTTCTCCCTATCGTTTATCTCCGCCGGTATCCTGTCGAACTTGTGTATCATGGAAACGATAAGCCCGCGCCGGTCGCTCTTGAGGAGTTGTTTGAGGTTTTCTTTACTCTCGGCAATAGCTACGCTTCCGAACCCGACCTGTTCGAGGTTTTTGAATAACTGCTCCTCCAACTCGTTACGGTCCACGAGCATGATAACGGTCGGGTTTTCGAGGTCCTTGTCCTCAAGTATCCGTTTCGCCGTGGTTATCATTGTGTACGTCTTGCCGGACCCCTGTGTATGCCAAATAAGGGCTCGTGTCTTTTCCCCGTCCCGCGCCCGGCCTAAACATCGGTCTGCCGCTCTCATCTGGTGGGGCCGGAGCACGACCTTTGATAACTCGTCGTCCTTTCGTGTGAATAGGATAAAGTCAGTAATGACCCGGAGAACGCGCCGGGGAGCCACAAAAGTTTTACATAGCGTCTCGAAATCGCCGTCCTTAACGGACTCCTCCCGCCAGTTAAAAAGCCACTTCCGGGAAAGGACCCAGGTCGCCCCGTAATAAAACTGTACGAGGTGCGTAAGAGTATGTATTTGATTTAGAGCGAGGAACTCTGGACCCTTGCGGTGATAGTAACGTATATCGTCCAGCGCGTCGGCAATACCCTCTAATTTTTTCGCGCCTTTTGTTTCCACAATAATAACCGGGACCCCATTCACAAAAAAAACGATATCCGCCCGGATATCCGGAGGGCTGCCGTTAGAGAAAGTGAACTCGTCCGTAACGTGGAACTTGTTCGCGCCCGCGTCGACCGGGTCGAGGAGCCGGATATTGCGCTCCCTCTTTTCCTCCGGTACGAAAACGGTCTTGAGCCCTTTCATGTACTCCCATGCGTCGAGGTTCCCCTCGATATTGGGCCGCACCCGGGCGATTTTTCGAGCCGTCTCCTCGGCCTTGCCCGCGTCCACTATCCCCGGGTTAAGCCGCTGTAACTGGTCCACGACTACCACGTCCAAAAGGGGGCTTGTAATGCCACCCTTGCGTAATTCAAGAGCCTCCGCAGGGGATAGATACGTCCAGCCCGCCTCGGTCGCGTACCGGACGAACGGGTTCTGCACCGCGCCTTTCTCGCCGCCCGCCGTCACGGGGTTTCCTCCCGGATTTTCTCAAGCGCGGGCAGGAGCGCGGGGACTTTGTTTGCCACCACGTCCCACAGGGTTTCCTCTTCGAGCCCGAAATAATCGTGCGCGAGCACATCGCGCAGACCCGCGATTTTGCGCCACTGCACATCCGGGTGCGCCCGACGCACATCCTCCGGCACCTTCTTTGCCGCCTCCCCGAGCACTTCGAGGTTCCTGAGCGTCGCGTCGTATGCCATGCCGCCGGAGAAAAAAGACTCCCGGTCCGCGCCGCACGTATACTCTATCACCCTGCGGCAACAGGCAATCATATCATCGAGGTACATGGTCCAGTCACGCGACATACACGGCCTCCTTTTCGACGAACGGGCGCACGCGCTCGCGCAGCCCGCGCCGCGTCACAAGGTCCACGCGCCTGCCGAGCAGGTCCTCAAGGTGAAACTTGAGGTCCATGTACCGGTCGAACGTGGGCGGCTCCGGGAAATCCACCAGCACGTCGATATCGCTGTCCGCCCCGGCCTCGTCCCGGGCGGCGGAACCGAACACCGCCAGCGACGTAACCCCGAACCGACCGGCGATGCCGTCATAGTTCTGTTTCAGGATTTTCAATATCTCCTCGCGGCCCATTTTTCCGCCTCCGCATATTTGTTTTCAGTTTACCACAAAAACCGCCGGTTCTCCCGCGCCCCTTTCGCCGCCCGCCGTCACGCGCCCGCCTCCTCTCCGACCGGGACGCGAACTTGTCCCGTCATAAGGTTGTGGAGAAGGGAGTCGAAAAGTGATATCAATATAGACAGCCTATTCTTTTCGACCGTAATCTTATCGTCAACGGCTTTTATTTGTTCTACTATTCGCTTTTGTATCTCTATTGGTGGAACCGGAACGAGGAACCCCTTTAGCTTTGTGGCGTTAATGTTCGATTGACTCACTGCTCTTGAGGCAAGGGATTTAAGGCGGGTTTGTGTGCTCCCCATGTTCATATAGTAGTTAAGCAAACGAGGTAAAAGACGGCTTTCGTCTAATTGAACCCTCACAAGATATGAGGCAAAAATATAATCCCCCTCATTCTCGAAAACCGAGGTTTTGCCTACTAACTCAAAACTATTTGTACGGTTAAAAAGTATATCACCCGTTTCCACTCGGAATTTCTTAAAAGTATCGTCGTCTAAATCGACATATTGTAAATTTTCGGTTGTAACTTTACCCTCCTGTAGGTTATTCATGCGAAGTATGGGGTATTGCCCTTTAAGATTACCGCGCATTGAAATTCCGTACTGTGACAGCAAAGAGCAATCTCCAATAGGCTTAATATCCCACTCCTGCGGGACCGGGCCGATTTCGGTTTCCTTGAGGTTGACCCGGTCGGCCTGGTCGAACGGGACGGGGCCGTAGGTAAAGAGGTGTCGCATGAGGCTCGCCTGGAGCTGCCGCGCCGCCGCGATTACCCCCTCCGTCGCCTCTTTCGCCTCCTGTACCGCCCTCAATACCCCCGCTATCGCTTTTTGCTCCGGGAGAGGGGGGAGGGGAATAACCAATTTAGCTACGTCGTCCCTCGTAACCCCTTTTATGGTTGTTCCTCGTTTGTTTTCTTCAAACCATTTCAGCAGATTTGGAGATTTTAACGATAAGACTATATACTCCGGGACGGCTCTATCGTTAGGACACAAGACGGTAAGGTCTTGATTAATAGCAATATCGAAAGTCGTTACTACAGCTTTTCCGACGCCAACTCGTGTCCCGATTAATACGCTACCATGAGGAGCAATTTTAGACGAAGATTTTTCGAGCCCTAACTTGGTGATTTTCCTTTGATAGCGGTCAAGGAAAATATCGTCCGGGTGAATTATTGCGGTGGTTGTCCAAGGAATATCTCCTCCCCAATACTCCGCATTTTTTGTAGAAGGCGTTCCCCCTCCGTACATGGTCTCGGCTAACGAGCCAATACAATTTACGGCCCATGTTTCCGGGAGGGTGTCTTTGTCGAAAGTCCAAAACCCCTCTGTATCAGCATTTAGTTTTCTCATTTTTTTAGCCATTAGCGTTATTAAATCCCAGTGTGGTCAAAATACCTTTCAATTTCTCGTCCGCCTCCGCCCGTTCCTCCTCGGCCTGCCGGAGAAGAAGGACGGCCTCATCGAGAGGGAGGACCTCCGTCTCCGCGCCGGTCGAGATATATCGGCTCGGGGAGAGGTTGTAGTCGTTCCGGGCCGCTTCGTCTTTCGTGATAATCGCCGACAGCCCCTCGACGGCCTCCCATTTGAGATAGACGTCCGCCGCCGCCTCGACGTGGGAGTCCTCCATGAAGTTTTTCGGGCGGCCTTTGGAGAATTGTGCCGTGGCGTTCACGAGGAGTATCTCTCCGGGGTGCTTTTTGTTTTTGTTTACCACGAGGACGATACCCGGCGCGGTGGTGTTGTAGAACATGTTTTCCGGGAGGAGATAGACCGCCTCGACGAGGTCGTCGTCCACGAACTTTTTCCGTATATCCCGTTCCTTGTTCGCGCCCTGATTGCCGCTGCCACGGGCCACGGCCCCGGTGTCGAGGACCACCGCCATTTTCCCGGCGTCCCCGAGTGACTTGAACATGTGCTGTATCCAGCCCCAGTCCGCCGAGGACGTGGGCGGTATGCCCCGGGTGAAACGGTCGTAGGCGTCGTTCTCGTACACGGACGCGGTGAATTTCTGGTTCCACATGGGGTTGGCCGTGACAATATCGAATGCTCGGAGCCCACCGTCGGCCTCGGTAAATGCCGGGCCGTTCATCGTGTCGCCGAGCGCGATTTCGGCCTCCATATCGTGAATAAAGGCGTTCATGCGGGCCATGGCGAACGTGCCGCCGTAGTATTCCTGTCCGTAGAGCTTGAGCGGGGCCACGGACGCGGGGAGGCGTCGGCTCCCGTTCTTTTGTTTGCCCTTTTTTTCGACAAGCCGGAGGTGGGCCTTGATAAGGAGTCCACCGGAGCCGCAACACGGGTCATAAACCGTCTGTCCGGGTTCAGGGTCGAGGATACGCGCCATGAGTACCCCGACCTCCCGGGGCGTGTAGAACTCTCCCGCGCTTTTCCCGGAGCCCTCCGCGAATTTCCGAAGCAGGTACTCGTATGCTCTCCCAAGGATATCCGGCTCCACGTCGTTGATGCCGAGGCGGTACTCGTTAAGTTTTTGTACGAGGGCATGGAGCCGGTCGTCGTCGATAATCCTTTGCCCGGCGGTCGTAGCGTTAAAATCCGTAACGTCCACGACCCCGGCGAGTTTCGGGTTTTCGCGTGACGCGCCCCGGACGGCGTCCGTGAGGAACTCGCCCAGCCCGGCGGCGGAGCGTTTCGCGATTTCCGGCCAACGCGAGTCCTCCGGGAGATAGAACCGGACGAGCTTGTGGTCCTGCTCCACGAGCTTGAGCGCGTTCGCCTCGCTCCCGAACTCCTCGGAGAGCCCCGCGACCTCGTCGTCGAAAACGTCCGAGAGCCGTTTTAAGAAAATAAGCGGGAGAATATAGTCCTTGTACTTGGGCGCGTCCGTCGCTCCCCGGAGAACGCAAGCCGCATCCCACAACCAAGTCTCCAACGCCGACACGTCGAGTGTTTTGTTTTTACTTTTCGCCATTAAATTGTCCCTCGTCATAAACGAGAACGCCGTCCCGTTTCATTTTTTCTTTCACTTCGTTCCAATAGGACCGCCACTCGCCGTCCACCCGTTCGGTAATAATCCGCGCGGCCTCCTCAAGGCAGGACGCCTCGATAATTTGCGGCTCGGTATATGACTCGGTGTAGCCGCCCTGAAATCTCCAGTAATCGAGGCAGCAGTCGTAAGTCCATTGCTCCTCCCGCAACCGGGAGAAAACGTCGACCATGTGGTCGCGTTGCTCCGGGTACTTGTCGTTGTATCCAAAGATAACGCCCCGACGCGCGAGGTCCACGACGAACGAGCCGATAGCGACAAACCCGAAATCGTCCATGATGCGTTTCCTGTGAACTATCGCGTAATACTCTCCCATACCTGTTCTCTCCGTTAAAGTTTAATTGTCGGTTTTTTTATCGACCGATAAATTGAGTTGAATGGACTTGGGGAACTCAACCCCAACCGCTTTGTAAACACGTTTTAGATAATCGACCGCGGCCTCGTTCTTGTCTCTCGTCAATCCAAGCATGTTTTTCGCGGCATTTTCGATTCCCGCAAATTCGGAGTCATTTATCTTGTTGTCTTTGACGTATCTTTTGAAATCTGTGCGCATATAGATTTTTTCGTCTCCGCGAGAGTGTACTCGGTATATTGTTTATCAATAAACGTAAAGGTCACATAGAGGAGTATCGCCGCTCCTCCTATGATTGCAAGCGATATGAATTTAGAGTCATTAAATCCAATTTTTTCGTCTACAAAAAGACCGGCGAGTTGGATAGCCGTAGCTATAAGAACTAAAACGAACTCGCATACAATGTTTGATTTTTGAGAGCAAATACTCTCCATAATGTAAAGATTATACCCCCAATACGTTCCACTTTGAGCCGCGATAACGTCCGGCGTGATTTTCAAAAACCCTTTTACAAAGAAAATTGTCCCAACAAACGCTGAAACGATTGATAGACATGATATGAATTTCGTTAAAGCCATTTGCCCTCCCGGTAAAATGCGTCTTTGCCGATTGCGTTTATTATATCGTAAAGTTGAGACAAAAATCCGCTTTTTGCGCCTGACCGTAAATTTGCGCCGACCGGAACGCTTGACCCCCGTACCCGGGTCCGAAATTTCATGCCCCGCCCGGCGCAGGGGCACCAGGGGGCACTAAAATGAGCCCGAACGGTCCGATTTTATCCGAAAAAACACAAAAAAGAGCCCGGAGGTTTTCCGGGCGTTATGTGTGATTTTTATAGTAAACAAGGGCTTTTTTGTGGATTGCGTTGTAATGGACTGTCGAACTTAAAATCCCGTGAGGGCTATCCCTCGTACCGGTTCGAGCCCGGTCTCCGGCATCGTGAACGGCCCGCTTTTGCGGGCTTTTTTGTTTTTCGTGCCGTCCGGCGTGAACATGAACCGAATTGATTGGGAGCACTAACCCGGATTTCTCACAAAGAAATGCGGGTTAGCTGCGTTGTCGGTACTACTCTACAAGTACGCCTGCGAGGATTTTGCACCTCCGCCTTGCTCTGAACAATTTCGTTCGACCTCGCTACGAACATAATTTTGCAGGTGGGTATGCACATCACTCAACCGGACTCAAGATGTTGCGGTTCGGACAATAGCCGACATACAATGGGTTGTGATAAGTTGAGTCAAGTACATACCCCCCATTTTGCAATTGGCTCTATTAAGTAAACGGTATTGGGGTTGTAGCGGAAATGTGTCGATCACTGTCTCAGCAGTGTGAAAAAACCGTCAATAATATCCCGCAGACTCAGTGTGCGGATTTTGAACAGATGTTTCAGGATCATCTTCGGCCTTAGATAAAATTTAAAGAACGCTTTTTTCTGCAGGCGGACAAGGTCTTCGTTTTTCACTGTTTCCGGAACGAAAATAGCGGGTATGTTTTTCGATGGGTAGTTTGTGAACTTCTCCCACCTGTCGGTTTTTTCGATGATGTTGTCGCGCATCATATCTTCGTAGACTTTTGTGCCCGGGAATGGTGAAAAGACAGTAAATTTCGCGAAATCAATATTCAGGGAAGCGGCGTAGTTTATGGTCTGGTTCATGCTCTCGACAGTTTCACCGGGCGCGCCAAGTATGAAGAAACCGATAATCTGTATACCGGCTTTCTTCGTGGCCTCGACAGCCCTGCGCGCCTGGTCCATAGTAAAGTTCTTCTCCATGGTGTCGATGCCTTCCTGCGTGCCGGATTCGAAGCCGTACATGATTCTTCGCAGACCTGATTTATGCATTGCTTCGAGCATCTCCGCATCGACGTGATCGACTCTTGTTTCTGTTATCCAGCACATTTTCTTCTGGAGTCCGCGCTTGATAATCTCATCGCTGAATGCGAGAGCTTCGCGTTTCGAGAAAGGGAACATCGGGTCGATGAACGACATCTGGACATAGCCGAACTTATCGTGAAGAAACTCGAATTCGTCGGCGATGCTGCCGGGAGACCGCCTGCGGCGTCGGCGGCCCATTATCTTGAGGCTGCAAAAGGTGCAATTATATGGACAACCGCGTGAGCCGAGCACCAGCGCGCCGGGCTCGCGTACTCTCGCGAAATTGAATATTCGGTACCGTTCAAGCGGGAAAAGATGCCATGCGGGGAACGGAAGCGTGTCGAGGTCTGTTACGAATTCCTGCGGTTCCGTCACCTGCACGGAACCGTTGTCCCTGTATGCAATTCCCTTGACTTCGCTGAACGCGTTGTCGCCGTCGAAGGCCCTGACGAGGTCTACGATGGTCTTTTCCCCTTCGCCGAGTACGATAGCGTCGGCGAGATTATCCTGGAGTATCTCTCTGTGAAAAATACTCGGGTGAATGTTACCCATGATGATCTTTTTGTCGGGGAAATGTTTTCTGATGTCTCTGGCGATGTCATAAGTTCTGCCCGCAGTGACAGTGACACAGGACAGGCCGATGATGCCGGCATCCGAATCGCGTATGTGGTCCATAAGGCCGGTGCGTCCGTCGCCGGATGTGTAATCGTCGTAGAACTCGACGTCGATCTCCGCTGTTTCGAGAGCAGCGGCGACATAAGCGATGCTGATCGGCGGCATCGGCGCGAGGAAACGCCTGTATCTTCCCGCTGTTACGGAAGAGTTCGAGCCGGGATTCACAAGAAGTACTTTCATATATCTATTCTTATCTTTACATTCGTTGAAGTCAATTAAGCGTTTTCGTCCGGTTTGATTTATATGAATTCATCCGATTTCAGTACGTGGGTAGTTCCATTCGTAAAGAGCCCACCGATTCCGTATCGTGTTCTCGGAAATACAATTGCCATTTACAAAAACTTACGATATCAGTTGCTTTTTCAGGTTATCGTCCATTTTGCGCAGCGCCGATATCGTGCGGTCGTGCAGGTGAATGAACCCTTTCGTTTTTTCCCAGCGGTATACAGTTGCCGGAGATACGCCGAGCTGTTTCGCGAATGCCGCCCCCGAAAGACCGGAAAGTTTTCGCAGTTCGGCAACGGTTTCGCCGGTCGGAAGAAATGGGGACTGGTGATCATAGAGGTTGGCCTCTTCAGCTTTGCGGCGTGTCGACTTCTTTGCGGAACCTGCCTTTGCGACAGATGTCGTTTCCCCTTGCTTCGCCGTGTTTTGTTTTTTCGCTGTTTTCGACGTTGCAGACTTCTTGCGGGGTGCCGTTTTTTTCGGTTTTGACTTTGCAGCAGTTTTCTTTTTCGACTTTTTCTTAAGCTGCGATGCAGTTTTCTTTTTCACTCTTTTTGGAGACTTGCCGACGTTTACAGGAGTTGCCGCGCCATCGTCCATCTCGACACCGAAAATGCCGCCCAGTTCATCGTCGCTTATCGTGTCGCCCGCATCGTTTGCGCCTGCGGCGGGGATGGTAATATCTGCGGTAATCAGTTCTTGAGCGTCTACATCCCGCAACAGGAACAGTAGTTCGGGCGATGTGTCGAGCCGCGCTCCGACACCGTACAGTACAGCGGCGACGTGCTTGCACATAACCGCCCAGTCGGGACAATCACACGACAGTTTGATTTCATTCGGCGATGGAAAAAGCCCCTTTCGCCGGTCGGACACAATGCCCATCACCTGATCGGAAAGCCTGCCCTGGAGAAGTTCGAGAATGGAACCGATCCGGCCTGAACACTTTTTCTTTACCGCTTTCCATTTGGACTTGCTGAGTTTATTAATGTCGATAGTGACATTGTACAATTCCGAGCCGCTGACTATAGCGTCGATCCGGCCCGGCGCTATCTCGAGGTGGCAGACCGAGCCGTTCCTTACATAAGTGCGGCCTCGCGGAAGCCGGTTGGAATAGTCGGAGAAGGACTCGAGGTGATCGCACCACCCCTTGCCCCAGAAACTTCTTGCTATGGTGCGGCCTTCGATCTCCACTGGCTGGATATTCCTGCCCTGCTTGCGAAGCTTCTGCATTTCCCGCCTCGCATCAGCACGTCGTTGCGCGACTGAAACATAAGGTCTGTATCCCCAAGACATGATTTTGTTCCTTTCTTATTATTATCGAGTCGATTGTAAAACACTGATCCGCCGTGACCGGCGGCAATTGTCTCTATCGTGTAGCACGTGACACATCCAGACGGACAAGCTGCATCAATTCGTCGTCGGCCAGTTCGGTCAGTTTGATCTCGCCGCTGCCGGAAAGCAATTGTTCGGCAAGCTCGCGTTTTTCGTTAATCATTTCGTCGATGCGTTCTTCGATGGTGCCGGTGGTGACGAATTTATGCACGAGCACATTCTTTTTCTGGCCTATGCGGAATGTGCGGTCCGTGGCCTGATTTTCGACGGCGGGGTTCCACCAGCGATCGAAGTGAATGACATGCGAAGCGGCAGTCAGGTTCAGTCCGGTGCCACCTGCTTTTAATGAAAGGATAAAGAAAGGCGGTCCGTCTTCCTGCTGGAACCGGTCGACGAGGTTTTTACGTTTTTTCACATTTGTGCCGCCGTGCAGAACCAGTCCCGGCCTGCCGAAAACGCGTGCGAGATGCTCGTCGAGCGCGGGAATGATCTCACGGAACTGCGTGAACACCAGCGCTTTTTCCTGCCGTTCGGCGAGTTCTTCGCATATTTTCCCGATGCGCGTGAATTTTCCACTTTTGCCGGGTGCGTATTCGGCGTCGCCATTGAACTGGCTGGGATGGTTGCATATTTGTTTCAGGCGCATAAGTGTCTGGAGAACCAGGCCGCGACGTTCCATGCCGGTTTTTGTTTTCAGTGCGTCTGCCAGCGCATCCACAGTTTGTTTGTAGCACTTGACCTGTTCCTTTGTAAGCGAGCAGTAGCGTATGGTTTCGGTTTTGTCGGGCAGGTCGGAGATGACGTTGCGGTCGGTTTTCAGGCGGCGCAGTATGTAGGGGCCGACCAGTTTGCGTAGCGGGCCGAAAGTGTCGCGAGGTCGGTCTTCGAGGCTCTTGACAAATCTCTTGAACACCGTCGCCGAACCGAGCAGACCGGGGTTGAGAAAATCGAAGAGCGACCACAGGTCGCCGATCCGGTTTTCAATCGGTGTGCCGGTCAGGGCGATGCGCGAGTTTGCCTTAAACTTCCTGACCGCCCTGCTCTGGCGTGTAGTATGGTTTTTGATAGCCTGCGCTTCGTCCAGTATGACGAGATGCCACTGTATGTCCGCAAGCCACTCGATTCTATGTGTCATGGAATAGGTTGTGATCACAAGGTCATAACCTGCAAGTTGTTTTTCAGGCGACTGTTCGATTCTCGCCATAGTAGCTTTGTCGGTTTCCGAAGGATGCAGTATGAGCAATTTCAATGTGGGTGTGAAAAGTTCGGATTCGCTTCGCCAGTTGCCGAGCAGCGAAGCGGGGATGATTAAAAGTGACGGTGCGTCTTTCCGCCCACGGCTGCGACAGGCCAGCAGAGCGAGTGTCTGCAAAGTTTTCCCGAGTCCCATGTCGTCTGCCAGGCACGCGCCCAGGCCCAGTTCCGTGAGAAAATGGAGCCATGACACGCCGTCGCGCTGATAGGGACGCAATGTGGCGTTCAGTACATTGCCTGTATCGAGCGGTTCGAGTCGCGACGGTTCGCGCAGTCCGCTCAGCATTTCCCGCATAGCTTTGCCGGCGGAAACATGTGCCCAGGACCGCTCTTCGTCGACCTCGCCGGTCTGCTTGAGGTCGACCGGGGCGCCCGCAAGCAGCCGCATCCCCTCGATGAACGATAATTCACCGTTTTCGGCCTTCGCCTCGATGTCCTTCCAGTGATCTAACGCCTGTTGCAGCCTGTCACTGTCCACTTCGATCCATTTCCCCTTGAACAGTACCAATCCGTCTCCGCCCGACAACAATTCATTCAGTTCGGCCTGCGACAGAGGCTCGCCGCCCATAGCCACGGCAATGTCGAAATCAAGCGTCTCCAACGCGCCGAGCGAGGAACGTTTCTTTTCGCCGATAGTCACCGACACATGCGGTCGGGGCCGTTTCTTCCACCAGTCCGGCAGTCGCACAGACAGTCCGCTTTCCTCCAGCGCCGTTGCTGTGCGCAGCATCTGGTATGCGCGCTCCGGCGTCCAGGCCATCGGCGAATATATCTCGCCGCTTTCCACAAGTTCCTGAACCCACTCGCAGCGTTCCGCCGCTTTCTGTACCGGCGACAACAGTTTTATCAATGCCTGTTTGTTGCCGGTTCCAGCATACATTTCAAGTGCTTTGCGCAAAGGCAGGTGTTTCAATTTTCCACCAGTGCCGATGCCGGTGGTAAAACTCGCCATAAACGCGAATGGACGCGCTTCGTCCTTCTTATTCTCGGCAAGATGGAAAGTTACACGTCCGACCCGATTCCAGCCGGTCGCGCGTTTCTTCAGAAATGATTCCACACCGCCCGCTGCCGCAATACGCTCTGTGCCCCACTGTGTCAGCGCACTCCAGACACCCTCGATCATGGCCGCCGAAAGGTACTCGCCGCCTGCCATAGGAGGAGCGGTAAGCACCCATGTCGCGAAATCGGAATCCGAAGGCGGCTCGACCTCGACTTCTGACTCCGATCCGGGTATCTGACACAATTTCGTCAGGTAATTGGCCGCAATATCGCGCCAGAAACGCACAGTCGGCGACAGGTGCGCCGTGTCAATATCCGTATCCGCGGCAAGCGAGAATAAACCCTCGCGCCAGTCGGAGTGAAATACATCCTTCAACTTGCTGAAATCGAGATTATCGCCGGCGCTGCTGTTCGAGGATTCAGGAAAAAGCCGGCCTGAAGGATGAAGCCGAATTTCAATCATTTCGCTTGTCTCTCTACCATTCGCGCGGATGTCGTTTCTGCGATCTGAATCTGCCTGTATTAGTTAGAATGTAACAATATCAAAACTTCGATTTAATGTAAAACGATAATGAAAATAATTATTTGTCAGCTATGCCGCGAAGAAAAGCGGTAACGGCATACAAAATCCTTGAAATTCCATGTATTTTGAAAATGATTGCAATATTTGCCATAATGGATATGTATGTTGATGTGCCGACAACGCAGCTGTTGACAATTGCAGCCGACCGCACTCGAACCAGGATTTTGCAATTGGCGTTAAGGACAGGGTGATTAGTTGTGGATATGGTGTTGGAGGAATCCAGGGCCTTACAAATTGGAGAGGGGCGTTTTAAAATGGAAAATACAAGAATACCAGTGAAGTTCTGGCCGCTGATCGCAGCGGCATCACCCGTACTTGTGCCGGTGCTCGGACTGAGAAACATTAAATTCGAGAAGACACGCAACGAAGTAGAACGCACTAACAAAAAGAGGATAGCCGAAGCGCGGAAGCTCGAACTGCCTGAACTCGATAGATTTGAATTGAAGTCGCTCGTCGAGTGGAAGACACGCCCGGGATTCGAGAGGAGCGCGGGTGTATCTTATGTTTTCAACACCGACCGTGGTTCACTGCTCTTTGATATCGGCTTCGGCGAAGAACAGGAAACACTGGCAAAAAATGCGAAGAAACTCGGTTTCAGCCTCGACGATGTGGATGCAGTGGCGATCTCGCACCTTCACCTCGATCATTTCGGCGGCATGAAGGCGAGCCGGTCAAAAACAATGAGCATTCCAGCGAGCCTGAGCAAGGGAAACGGGAAACCTTGCTACCTGCCGGAAGACGCAAAAGCGCCGGGATTTGACGAGCGGATAGTTGCGAAACCGACACATCTTGCAGGCGGCATATATTCGACCGGACCGCTGTGCAGAAGTCTTTTCTTGCTGGGACTATGCGAAGAACAGTCGATAATCGCAAAGATAAAGGATAAAGGCATTGTCCTTTTCACAGGTTGCGTACACCCTACGATACAGGTGATTCTCGACATGGTGAAAAAACTTACAGACGATCCGATATATGCTATAGGTGGCGGATTGCATTTCCCGGTTACGACCGGCAGAGGCAACAAGGGCGGCATCCAGCTCCAGATGCTGTTCGGAACAGGGAAACCGCCGTGGGAACGTATAACAGAGAACGATCAGGGAGCCGCAATCGAGGCAATAAATGCAGCCGCGCCCAAACGTGTGCTTCTGTCGGCGCATGACACATGCGACAGCGCACTTGCGAGATTCGACAAAGAACTCGACGCCGATGTCGAAGTGATCGAAGCCGGCGGCATCTATGATTTGTAGTATCCTGTCAACAAAGAAAAGACGCAAGATGGGTTAGCCCGGATTTCTCACAAAGAAATCCGGGCTAAGTATTCCTGTGGTTCATCTTGTGAACTCATCGACTGAATGCTCCAGCGTTCACAATTACTTCTTTATAGATAACATGTCGTTGCAAAATCGCCCTCAAGAGGCTATGCTGAACAGGTGAATGTAGGAACACCAGAATCTCATGAACAATACAAAGACACAGAATCAGCGTTATGGTTTCGGTCGCAGTATGCTTTATTGCAGCGGTCAGTTCGGCGGCAATATCGTGAACATGGTATGCACCGGTTGGCTGGTGTATTTCTATACCACCAGAGGCCCGGGGCATGAGGTCTACATATCGTCCGCTGTATTCGGTATCGCATTCATGCTCGGTCGGTTTGTGGATGGGATCGCGGACCCGCTGGTGGCCTACTGGAGCGACAATACCCACTCCCGATGGGGGCGTCGCCGTCCTTTTCTGCTGTTCGCCACCCCCCCGCTTATTCTCACATTCATCCTCCTGTTCCACCCGATATTTCCCGCAGGCAGTCTGGCCATCACCATTTATACGATTGTACTCATGGGGCTGTTTTATATATTTTTCACGCTGGTTATGGGACCGTATCTTTCGCTTTACCCGGAACTGATTCCCGACAACGCCGAACGTGTGCAGGTTTCAACTTATCTTGCCGTGTTCATGCTTCTCGCCACGGCGTTCCAGGGCATGATCCTTCCGAAATTCATCGACGTAAAATCATCAATGTACCTTGGCTACTTCAATGCGGCGCTTTTTTCCGGCGGCATGGCGTTTGTTTTTATCTATATCACGGCTTTCACTGTGCGGGAAACGCACGATCATTCGCCGACCGTGAAGGAAGAGTCATACAGCATGTTCCAGTCGTTTTCCTGGACTCTGAAAAACCCCGCGTTTCGCGTCTATATCACTTCGTCGATCTTTCAGTACCTGGGTTTCGCGTGCATCACTGCCTCGATCCCGTTTATCGTGACCCGCCTCATGGGACAGACCGAGGGTTTTGTTACCACGGTCTATCTCATACTCTTTCCGGGCATCGCTGTTTCGTTTCTTGTAATCAATCTGCTCACAAAAAAGTTTGAAAAAGCATTTTTGTACAAGGTCGGATTGTTGCTGCTGGCAGTGATTATGCCACTGATGTTTTTCGTGGGGCGTTTCCCCCTGCCGGTCAGCCCCACAGTAGCGGGCATCATTATCATGGCACTGCTCAGTATTCCCATAGCCATCAACCAGGTCATGCCCATGGCTATCCTTGCAGACATAGCGGACTATGACGAAAAAATCTCCGGCCACCGCCGCGAAGGCATGTATTTCGGCATGCAGGGGCTTCTGCAAAAGATCGCGACCGGTTTGTCCATGGGTATGCAGGGTGTTCTGTTCGAATATTTCGGAAAGAATCTGCCCTCGGCAACATGCGGCGGTCCGGACTGCTATCTCGGGGTCAGTCTGCTCGGTCCTATCGCAGGCGTTCTTGGTCTCATCGGGTTCTTTATCTTTCTGAAATATCCACTGGACGAGAAAACGAGGGATATAAAGATCAGAGTCTGACAGCAACACTCAATATCGTGCAACCGAAACTTCCCGTTGCCGAAGCATTTTACAAAACCAACATCCCCACACCACTGCAACAGCGAGCGATGGAACTGCCGGGCATTCGCCTGCGTGTAGCCCGCATATTTCACCAATGCGGGCCGGAATCGCGAGAAATCCGGGGTAGCGCGCCGGTACGCGCACATAAGAAGCGGTGCGGTTTCAGAAAAAAAATCTCAGAAATAGACTTTAGAGCCAATTGCAAAATTATGATTCTGCTGCGGTCGGCTGCTATTGTCCATAGCTGCGTTGTCGGCGCAAAATCGTCCTCGACGTACTCTACAAGTACGCCTGCGAGGATTTTACACCTCCGCCTTGCTCTGAACAATTTCGCTCGACCTCGCTACGAACATAATTTTGCAATTGGCTCTTTATATTGTGAAAAGAAATAGTTCGGATAAGTGCCGAATTCGCTGCGCAGGCGTATGCCGGTAATCGGGTCCGCCGCCGGGCGGTGTCCGAAATCCAGCGTGGCACCGAAGACGGCATCCGAGTTGTCGGTAAGCGAGCGGATGATAACCGGCTGAAGTTGTGCCGACTGGTCGGAAAGCGAGTGCAGAGCAGCGAGACGACCGTTGATCAGCGGCGAAAATTCGTAAGTTGCCGTCACGCCTATAATTTGCCGCCCGAGGCTGAGCGAGCCGCCATAAGCCCGGCGCAGATATGCGGTGTAGTAATCGTCCGGGTCGCCTGCTCCGTTGTAGAGATATTCGACTTCGAGGTCGAGCGAAGATTTATAGTATCTGCCGATGCCGAAGACAGCAGTTGTCGAGTCGTCGAACAGATTGCCCGTGAGAGGGTAGGGCAGGGCGGGGCTGTCGTCCGCAAGGAAAAGTGACGCTTCGACGCGAAGCTGGTAAGGGCCGACCTCGCCGACAAGGCCGCCGCCGTAGTGGTAGCCGCCATAGATTTTACCGCCCTGTATCGAGTAGTCCCAGCCGTGCCGGCTGCCGTAGTAGCGCGCGAGCAGAGCGGAGCCGTTCCAGTCGGCACGCAGAGAGCCGGGCGCTCTGTCGGGCATTCCGGGCAGGGCTGCGGTTGCGCCGGGCGCGTAGACGAATGTCAATTTTTCATTTAATGATTTTTTCCGCGTCCTCGTCTTTTATCTTTGCAGGGAGGCCGTCGGTGTCTCAGTTCATGAGCCGGTTGCAGACGACCGCGTCAGAATCAGAATATTTTAAACGGCCCCTGTTTACCACACTTGATCTCCAGCGACAGCAAACCATAAAAAAATATATCCAACTGCGCTGCCATCGCCATTTTCACCTCATCCAGGGACATAGTATCAGTCGCGGCGTATATCAGGAAATTCATAAAAAACTGTCCGTAAAGCGCGAGCGCGGCCTGCTGGGTGGCAAAATCGCTTTCGATCTTTCCCTCTGCACTGTAATATTCGATAAGCTGCGAAATCTGCACCACAATACGAAAATCCTGCTCGACAAGCTCATTGTCCACCAACTGTCCATGACGAAAAAATGCGGAGAACATATCACGCATAAGGCCCTTCTCGAATTCAGTGAAACATTCCGTGTAAATATCGAAAAGCGCTGTAAATCCTGTGACCGGATCAGCGGGCGGGTCCGCAATAACCACCTTTCCGGCGTCAATGACATCGTCCGTTGCACGGACAATTATTGCGATGAGAAGTTCATCTTTCGAACGAAAATAGTTGTAGACAGTGCCGACACCTACCTCCGCATGTTCCGCTATACCCTCGATGCTTGTTTCTGCGAATCCCTTCCGTATGAAAAGACAACGGGCCGCTTCGAGAATCCGCTGTTCCCGCTGTTCCTTTTTCTTTTGTCTTAAGCCGGCCATGAATCCACTCTAAATATGAATATGTTCATAATTATAGTCCGTTCAATTATGATGTCAAGTCATAATATATTTTTTCTTTTCTTCCGTTGTTTGTGCTATAATGTCAGACGCTTAATATGCAATGATGTTGCCGTGTGGTCGGCACAGTATCCGCACAGACCGGCAACCGAGACTGGGAGAAAAGGAAATGGATAACATGGAGCAGGCAATCGGAAATCTTACGACATTCAGGTCCGACATAAAAGTGCTGGACTGCACGATACGGGACGGCGGTCTCATGAACAACCACAAATTCGATTATGATTTTGTGAAAGTTGTGTATGACGCATGTGTCGAAGCGGGTATCGACTATATGGAAATGGGCTATAAAAACTCAAAAACGCAGTTTCCGAAGTCGGAATTCGGCCCCTGGAAGCACTGCGACGAGGAAGATATCCGAAAAGTCGTGGGCGACAACGATACCGACCTGAAAATTTCAGTAATGGCCGATGCCGAAAAGAGCGATTACAAAGAGGACATTATTCCGCGTGAAGAAAGTGTTATCGATCTGATTCGTGTCGCGGCATATATACACCAGATTCCGCTTGCCATCGACATGATCAATGACGCTAATGTAAAAGGTTATGAGACTTCAATCAATATTATGGCCGTATCGAAAGTTTCGGGAAACGAAATAAGAAACGCGCTCAACGCCCTGATGGAAAGCCCGGTTAATACAATATACATAGTCGACAGTTTCGGCTCCCTCTACCCGGAGCAGATACGAAGATTGACGACGCAGTATCTCGATATCGCGAAGCAGTGGCGTAAAAATGTTGGTATTCACGCGCACAATAATCAGTCGCTTGCGTTTGCGAACACAACAGAATCGCTGATTTTCGGCGCGAGCATGGCTGACGGCAGCTTTGCGGGCCTCGGCAGGGGCGCGGGCAACTGCCAGACAGAACTTCTTATCGGCTTCCTGCGAAATCCCAAGTTCAAACTCCGCCCCCTCATAAAAGCGATTGAGAAATGGGTCGAGCCCATGAGAGCCGAACTGAAATGGGGGTTTGACATACCGTACATGATCACCGGTCTTCTCAACGATCATCCCAGGGCGGCCATGAAACTGATGGAAACTGTCGAAAACCCGAACTTCGTTGACTTTTATGACGAGATGATGGAGTAACGCCCGGCCCGCACTCGAAGTAATTAATTGGCTCACAGGTCCAACATATTTATCAGCGGCTCCTGTGGATGGATAACTGCATATTTCACCAATGTGGTTTAAAAAATCACCATTGTTCCCAGGCGCGGGCCACGGGAACAGGTGCTTCAAAGGGTTTTCGTTACGCCGCTTGATATTCATAATATACTGTCCCTGTTTTTTATTTTACAGAAAAATATCAGTGCTCTATTTTCACCAATAATCGCTGTTATGTACTGAAGCACACCGGCAACAGGAGAGAAAAATATGGAGATCATACTGGCGACGTTCAATGACAATAAAGCGCGTGAGATCGCGGCAATCATGGCACCGATAGAGGTAAAAAGTCTGAAAGAATTCGGAGTGATCATAGATTTCGACGCAGTCGAGGACGGCGAAACATACAGGGAGAACGCGTTCAAAAAGGTGCGTGCGGCGGCGGGCGAGGTTGAAGGTATAATAGTGGCGGACGACTCGGGACTCGAAGTGGACGCGCTGGGTGGCGGGCCGGGAGTGCACTCGGCACGTTACGCGGGTGAAGGCGCGGCGGCGAGCGATCTGTACACAAAACTGCTCGGAGAGCTCGAGGATGTGCCCGAAGCGGAGCGGGGAGCGCGCTTTGTGTGCGTTGTCGCCGTCAGGTATCCCGACGGCTCGGAAGAATCCGTCGAGGGCGAATGTCGCGGTGTCATAACACGCGAGCCACGCGGCGGCGGCGGGTTCGGGTACGACCCGGTTTTCTATCTCCCGGAGCGCGGTCTGACTATGGCTGAAATCACGGCGGAAGAAAAGAACAGCATAAGCCACAGGGCGAATGCTTTCCGGGCTCTGAAAAAAATGCTGCTCGAAAAGGAAACTATATAGAATTGTAACTACCTGGGAAAAAAGAACTTGAATATGACAATCTACGTTGTTCTTCCGGCATATAATGAAGAGCGGGCGCTCCCCTCGCTTCTGGATGCGATAGCCGCGTTTGCGCGTGGATACGAGCATGCGGTGAAGGTTATTGTCGTCGACGACGGATGCAGCGACGGGACGGTGCGTGTGTCGCGGGAGCACGCGCTCGCGGAAGCGGGCGCTCTGGAAGTCGTGTCGCACAGTGAGAACAGGGGACTCGCCGCGGCGATTGAAACCGGGATAAACGCCTTCCTCGATCGTGCGGACTCCGCCGCCGACGTGATGGTGACAATGGACGCCGACGACACGCATAATCCGGAATACATCGCGGCGCTTGTCGAAAGAATAAGGGGCGGCGCGGGGCTGGCGATATGTTCGCGTTTCGTCGAGGGCGGCGAAGAAAAGGGAGTGAGCGCGCCGCGAAAACTACTGAGCCGGGGCGCGAAGAGTTTCATGGACCTGCTCGCGCCCGTGCCGGGTGTGAAAGACATAAGCTGCGGCTATCGCGCATATTCGAGGGCGGCGCTGTTGCGTGCGTCGGATATTTACGGTGCGCATATTGTGCAGTCGAAGGGCGGTGGCGTGCAGGCGGAACTGCTGCTGCGCCTGCTCGAATCGGGCGAGCGCGTCGAGGAGATACCTTTCACGCTCAGGTACGACAAGAAGATCGGTCGCAGCAAGCTCGGCATAGGACAGACGATAAAAAGTTACCTTCCGCTCAGGGGTATCCAGCGGCAAGCGCGTGCGGAAGTTAAACTTCTCGGCGCATATACCGGCAGGCCGCCGGACGCCTCGCGTGTCGCTGTAATAACATGCACATACAACGAAAAAGATAATATCGCACCGCTTGTCAAACGCATATTCAGGCTACTGCCTGACATCACCGTGCTGGTTGTGGACGACTCGTCACCCGACGGCACAGGCGATGCCGTACGCGCGCTGCAAGGTGAACTCCCGAACCTGCACCTGCTGAGCCGCGGCAGCAAGCTCGGACTGGGCACCGCCATAACGGAAGGCATCAAATGGGCGAAGGGGCAGGGCTTCGATTTCGTGATAAATATGGACGCCGACTTATCGCACGATCCCGTGACGCTGCCGCAGATGATAAGGGCGGCACAGGAGGCCGACTATGTCGTGGGCGCGCGCTATGTGCCGGGCGGCGGGACAATCAACTGGGGCGTTCACCGCCGGCTGCTGAGTTTCGGCGGCAACACGTTCGCGAAAACTGTGCTCGGCGTGCCGGTTTCCGACCTGACGACAGGCTACAGGTGCATCCGTCTCAGCGAGGTCGACAAGCTTGGTCTTGATTCCATATCCGCGAAAGGATACGGATACCTGATAGTGATGACGTTCAGGGCGTACCAGGCCGGGTTGCGGATTGCTGAAGTGCCGATCCGTTTTCTCGACAGGAGATACGGCGAATCGAAAATGTCTATGAACATTATCGAGGAAGCATTCATGCTTGTGGTCCGCCTGCGCCGCGAAAAGAATAAGAATAAATGATATGTTAAACACACTATTATGTTCCGGCAGTAAACAGTTTCATGAAATGAGTGGTAGAATATATTGTTGCGGGTGTAGGGAAACACAATGAAAATGACATATATGTTTCAGGGGAGGCAAAACATGAAAACGAGAATTCTGCTTATTATGATCGCGGCGATGCTGTTCGGTCGCCTTGCCGCAGCAGCCGCGGCGGTCGAAAAACAGGAACTCACCGGAGCAGACATAATAAATGAAATCCAGAGACGGTTCATCGCGCAGGACATAAAAACGATGAGCTACGACGAACTGAGGGTGCACACATACGAAATGACGCGCGGCACGGATTCGCCCGGTACTATGCCGCTCAGCATGGGAAACGGCACGACACTGAAAATGCGCTACTTCTATCAGGCACCCGGCAAGCACGGCTACAAACTGTTGTCGAAGACCGAGGACAATTACTGGGCAGGCAGCCCCAACGAGCCGGGCGCAATCGCCATGGATCACGGCTGGACCGACAAAGTCTTCAATTCCTATAATGTCGAAAGAGGCCCGGACAAGGTCTTCAAAGGCATCGACTGTTTCCGCGTCACCCTGATACCTAAAAGTGTGGAAAACAAGATCATTTTTCCAATGACCTGGTATATAGACAAAGAGCGGTACATTGTTCTTAAGTTCCTTGGGCTGGTTAATTCGTCAGATATGAAAGTCTCGATAAACGGCGTAATCGACTATGAAAAAATGAACGACTACTGGTTTCCTGTCAGTTCGAAGTGGAAAACAAAAGTCAGCAAACTCCCATACACATTTATCAACTTGTCCACCTATACAAACTACAGGTTCAATATACCGCTTGCCCCTTCGGTATTTACCGAAGAATTCCCGCCCAACTGGTTCGAGAACCTGGGCGAAAAGCCGTATATACAACAGAAATAACAGGCGGCTCCGTTTTGAGTGCGTGTTTCCTGTATCTGAACTTGTGCAAATTCAGATATTCTGCAAGAATTCCCTCACCACTCACTTGCCGCGCCTTGTATTACAGGCATTCTTCCTGTTTTTGAACCCGCATTTGTGAAATATGCGGGCTAATTACAATACCGTTAAGTTAAGGGCACAGATACAACGAATATCTTGATAAATACTGGTTTTTTGTGCATTATTGAGTCCTAACTGAACAGTATTGGGACTGATTACACACGAATCAAACCATGTGTGCCGTGCTCAAACCGTTTTTGTTTGGGCACGCCCATCAGTACTGACAAAACTGTAGATCGGGCTCCCGGGTCCCGCAAAAAGAAACTGGATTCCTCCTTCGCAGGAACGACACCAATAGATACCTCGGACTTCAGTCCGGAGCATTGAAATAGTAGTATTGCGGAGAATCAATGAATTATCTATCGCTCTCCGGAGTGTTCTTTCCGGTGATTCGCTGAGTCTTCCGGACGGCTTCCATCGACTTGTCGATTCTTTTCATAATCCTCAGGACACGCTCACGTTCGGCATTGATCAGATCGTTCATGTCGCGCACATAATCCCGCTGCTTGCGCGATTCACACTTTTCTGTTTCTTCTTCAATCCACATGTCCAATACCGTTTTCTCTGACGCTTTCTTATATTAGTTTTCGTCAAAAAACTGTGATAAATGAACCCTGATATATAAATAAATGCTGTTTTTACAATAGAGCCAATTGCAAAATTATGATTTGGCTGCGGTCGACTGCAATTGCCCATAGCTGCGTTGTCGGCACAAAATCATCCTCAACGTACTCGGCGAGTACGCCTGCGGGGATTTTGCACCTCCGCCTTGCTTATGAAAAATTTCGTTCGACCTCGCTTCGAACATAATTTTGTAATTTGCCCAATAATTTTCTTTTTTTCCGCATAATCTTCAATCGAATTATCAATATCACAAAAAATGTTAAAGTTCCACCCGATTCGTCCGATAAATATAAATATAGGAAACATGGACGTTTTCGCGGCTGAAGATCAGGGAGGAAAAAATGTCAACATTTCTTTACGATAAAATAACCTACAAACCCGCAAGAGCACACATCATATATACCCCGGTCGATGCCGTGCACACACGTTCGGCAACACAATGTCCGTCTATCCCGAAACCGTCAAGAACGAATGCGCTGCCGGAACTCGCAATGGCACGTGAACTCGAATCCAGAGTGCGCACCCTCAACTCGGCACTCAACAGACAACTCAGCCTGATGGCAAGATGATTTTGTAATCGGCGATGTAAGATAAACAGAAATATTATCATTTATTCATAAAATACAGGCATCTCCGGGCGGGATGTTTTTTTGTCTCCAAGCGTGAATTCACGATACTGCGATATTTCGCTTGCAGTGCTGTGGTTTTTCGTAATACAATTGTTGCAGAGAGGTGAGCCCCATGTCGAAACTGCGATTATCAGCCGGATTTATTTTTGTCATACTTGCCGCCGTTGCGCTTCACGCCGCAACCGCGCGCGCTGCCGATGAAGACAACACACTGGCTGTGTACCTTCCTGTGAATGAATCTATGGTGGGCAGCAGCCTGACAAAACTTCTGCGTGAATTCTGCATTACGCTGGGTAAGGAAACCGGATTCGATGTAAACGTGGAAATCGTCCCTTACAGATATGCTCAGGATGAAGCGGACATGGCTTATACTGCGCTCAAGGAGGGGCGGGCGGATATAACGATCTTTTCAAGCGCAGCAGGCTATGTACAGATAGAAAACAAGGTAAAAGCGCTGGCGACCCCCGCATTCACTGTGACTTTTAATAAAGCGAAGTACTCGAAACAATGTATATATGTCGAGCGTGGACAGGGGATTGAAAAGATAAGCGAACTGGAAGGAAAAACCTGGGGCGGCACAAATACAATCTACACCCGCCTGCTGCTCCATGAGAACGGTATAGACAAAACAATGTCCGAATTTTTCGGCGACACTGTATTCGTGTATGATTCTCCCCCCTCCAATCTTGTGGACGCACTGTCTGCCGGGGAAATCGACTGTTTTACTGCCGACGAGCACCAGTTGTTTGTGGGCGGTGGAATCAGCGGCGGTAAAAACAGCACCGGCGAACCTGTCGAACTCGAACCTGTCGCTTGCACACAGGGCGAACACAACTGGATTTTCGTTCTTAGCAATAACCTGCCATCCGATGTCGTCGCAAAATTGACGAAAAGAACTGTAAACGCCTACAAGGACAAAGCTTTCAATAAGTTCAGATTCATGTTCATGGCTATCAAAGGCCATTTCGAGCTTTTCGATGAAAAGGATCTTGAACGTACCCGTGAGATAGTTGATTTGATCAAGAAAAACGGATGGGACAAAGAATCCGACGAATTCCACAAAAAATCGCCTGCTCTGCCGACTGATGAGAAATGAAAAAGAGTTGCCGATGTTTTCCGGATTTCTTTGTGCGGAATCCGGGATCCGTGGTGGCAGACGGGAATCCGGGGCCTTTTGCAGGCACAGCGCAAGTGTTGCAGGCACCATGAAAAAACCCCGGCGCGGTTGCGCCGGGGCGGTATCTGTACAATAAATTCCTGCTTTTCGATTCAATACTCGTAATCGCTTCCGTATTCAGTCGTGAACTGAACATTCTCGGAGGGAACAACACTATTGGGGTCATAAGCGATGTTGCCCGCCGAATCCTTTACGTTGGCAGGCAGGGTGTAGTTTGAGATCGTGTATGTGGTTCCGGAATAGAGTGTGCTCAGGCCCGCGGCCGAGAGTTCGGAGCTGGATTTCAGCGTAAAACGGAGCGTATCATTCGTCACGGTAGTTGTAATGTAAGAGTAAGTGCCGTAGTCCGAAATGTTCGTGTCGTCTATAGTCAGATAGCCACCGGTGCTGCTGTTGACCAGAGAAACAGAGAAGCCGGATGGTGTGACGGAAGTGTCCAGAGCCATGTTGAAGACCGCGTCGAAGGTCGTCCCGTCGTAGGCGACGTCGGCCGCGCCGTTTGCCGGAGATGTCGAGACGAGAACCGGCCCGGTGTATGTGTAAATGTAGAAATAATACGGCATAAGGGAATCAAGCGATGCGATCCACGGTTCGCCGTCCGCATTCTTGATATTTGTCGGCATCGAGAAATCCGATATATAGTAAGAAGAGTTTGCCGACAGTGTATGAAGGCCGGCGGCGGACAGAACACTGCTTGATTTCAGGGTATACACGAGCGTGTCTGTGGCGCTTCCCGAGCTCTCATAGGAGAATGTGCCGTAGTCTGTTGCATTCGAGTTGTTGATGGTGAATGTGTTACCGGTGTAACTGTTGGTTATTGTCGCGGTGAAGCCTGTCGGAGTGACTGATGTGTCGAGCGCTTCGTTGAACACCGCTTTGAACACCGGGGCATCATAAGTGATTTTCGATCCGCTTTCCGGAGAGAATGAAGACAAATGCGGACCACTCAGACCGGCGCTGTTCAATACCGATTCCACAATTGTATTGGTAAATGAATAGTAGTTTTGCAGTGTCGATCCGCTATAGGTCGTCTCTCCGTACTTGATGCCTGACGGGAACAAACCGCTCGTGCCGCTTACAGCGGTAATTATCTTGTTGACGTCGGTCTGTGAAATACTCGACAGCAGTTGCCCTGTGTCCGTGGCATAAGCCATCGCAGATATAGCGACGAGTGTCGATGTGGGGGTGATTTCCACGCCGGTCGTATACTGGCCTTCGACAACGGAAGCAACCAGTCCCGCGACGAAATGTTTCTGGATGAAGCAGGCTTCGTATGAGTTTGTAGACATATTGTAACAGCCGTCGTCGTCCCACGCATAGGCACTGGCCTCGAGGAGAAGATTGTCGCCGACGGCGACGTTTTTGATATCGAACTCGCCGGAACAACCTATCGGGGCGTTCAGGTCGGTGCTCCATCCGGAGCATGAAAGCATGGCGCAGGCGCTCGCCACGGGATTAACATCCGTGTTGCCGGTGTTTTCAAGTGATTTCGCGTAATGTTCGGCAAGATACCCGGGGTTTTTTGCTACCCACAGGTACACGGGAACCGTGCTTGATGCGGCCAGACTTGCCGGAGGTTTAATGGAGTAATACTCAGAGGAAGAAGATGTTGTTGAACCGGCCACACGTGAATAATTGTCGTCAAAGTTGTAAGTCGTCTTCTCGAGTATCCAGTTCTCGCATCCCTGGTACATCTTTGTGGATGTGGGTATTGCGAGTTCCTCGACAGTAAAATCACTTCCGTTGTTCGCATTCCTGGCGGCAGTTTTCGCCGCCGAAGTTACGCCGAAATTGACATTTGCTTTAATATTGCCATATCTGTAGTTAGTCGGACTGTTTGTAGCTGTCGTGCCGCCGCCCCCGCCGCATCCGGCGATAAATCCGGCGATGGCAATCATTGTCGCTGCTGCAATATAACTTAATTTCTTCATGTTTGTACCATCCCCTTTTCAGTAGTTTATCGTTCCCTGGATGCCGCCGGTACCAGCGTCAAAACCTGCACTCGCCGCATCTTCGGTAAGCTTGTCGTCGACTGTAACCTGTTCGACATCTTCGTTTACTTCCTCGACAACCTGCTCGACAGGTTTCGGTTCTTGTTTGACAACACCCGCGGCGGAAGTTACGTCGGCGACCTTCTGCACGCCTGCGTTGACTTTCCTGAGCTCATCGAGTTTCACGGCTGGAATGGCCGTCGGTTGTGCGGGTGGCGCGCCTGCCTCGGGAATCTCCGTCATCATGCCCGCCTCGACTATGACTTCCACTCCACCGGCTGTTACAGCCACTGTGCCTTCCACAACGGCGAAGCTGCCGGGTGTCGCCTCGAAACCCGTGCCGCGCACTCCGGCTATGGCCGTCGGGGTTCTCACTTCGAATGTTCCTCCCGCGCTTTTCAACTTATTTGTGCGTGCGAATATCTTTCCTTCAGATAGGTTTATCTTCGATTTTGCAGATGCAAGTGATTCCAGTTTAATGTTTGAAAGCGGACTGACCTTTATCGCTTTTCCTTCCCCCCATGCGACAATAACCTCCGCGCCGGATCCTGTTTTTATCGATGCGCCGGCGTCCACTTTCTGGCCGTTCCGCGCATCTTCCCACGGCTGTCCCATCGCCGCTTTCACCTGGACCTTACCCTTAAGGTCCTTCAGTACCGCACTGTTCGCAGCACAGGCGGCTATGGAGACTGCGAAAAGCATAATCGATGTTAGTATTAATGCTGATAGTGATTTCCTCAAAATCATCCTCCCTTTTTTTATTAATGTACTATATACACCTAATTTAATGTTTATGTATTGCTGCAAGGTGCGAGTGTTGTACGATCAGAGCCCTGTGAACGATCTGAAATAGCTGAGCCTGAGAAGGTTATCGTCGTCTGTGGCCCCGTGATATTGCTTGTCGAGGTACATGTAACCAAGGACGAGCCTCTGTTTCTTGTTGATCTTGTACGAAAAATCGGCAGACCACTGGTTGGCGAACTGCGACCTGTAGATACCCTTCGCCGGGTCGTCTGTCAGCCCCCATACGAACTGGTATGAAAGATCATACTTCCACCTGTTCCAAAACTTTCCGTCGACAGAGACCTTCTCTGAAAGAGTTCTGTTTTCCGTGAAGTCCGTGTTTGTGCTGTAAGTCGTCTTCAGCCTGTAATGTCTGTTGTGCTGTTTGCCGGGGTTCACACTGTGCGTGAGCGAAAACGAAAGTCTGTCGTTGTCGAATCTTTCCGTCGTGTAGGTGACGGAGCCTCTCTCCGGGTTCGACGTATAAGAGTATGAATAATTCATCTTCCACTTGCCCGTCATTTTGTGAGTAATGCTGACGCCGCCGATGTTGGACGCCGTGTCGGTGTCGTCCAGGCTGTACTTGTGGATATAGTACAGGTTCCCAAAAACATCCTTGTCCAGTTTCCTGTAAGCTGAAATGAGGGTGTAAAGATACGTTTCTTCTCCGATTTCCGATTGACCCGTGGTTTCGTTGATCGTGGTCGTGTCGGAATGATATTCCACCCTTTCCATATAGGTGAGCACTACCGGTCCCGGCTTCGCTGTCGCCGGCACGGATGCCACCAGCACTGCCAACGCTATGAGTAGCGTAATATTCCGCAGTGATGACCTCATGTGTGATACCTCCCTGAAATAAAATAATTTTGTACCGAGTAGAATATCATCCAACTTTATTGTTGTCAACGTGATCTCATGTAAATCCGTAGAAATATTTCTTATGAGCCAATTGTAAAATCCTGATTCGGCTGCAATTGTCTACAGATGCTTTGTCGGCACGAAAATATTCCTCAACGTATTGCCGCCGCGCCGGGCATCGGATGTCACCGCAGGCGGGGGCACCGGCTTGCGGGAACAGCGCATCTTCTGCTCCCCGCGCCGTCTGTTGCAGATAAGCTAAAAAAAATCACTACCCAAGTGCAATTTATCAGAATAGTGTTGTATAATATGCTCACAAACAGTAACACTTCAGCCAGGTGAAGAGTTCCCTACATGACTGCAATTAAAGGACAAATTCCAGTTATGTCCCCGGAATTCCACGGCTTTACTTCAGATGTCTAAAGTGTTACCGCAAACATAACAATGGGCGGCTGCGGATCAACATAAATTGAAGAATCTCAATATAGCATTCAGAATCGGTGTCACAACTTCTGCGATCACTTTGATCATCATGTATGTGTTTGCTCTCCACAGCATAAGGGGCGCGGAGCATATAATGAAGGAATCTCTCGAGCGTGTCGGGATGGACCGAGCAAAGCTGACTGCCCGTATGGTCCGCAATTCACTGGTCATACACGATTACCAGCTTATAAACGACCTGCCGGAAATTATCGTCACCCACGATGTGAAGTTCCCTGTTCTGGAATGTGCTGTCATCTCCGACGACTTCACATATATCGTGGATTCCGCCGGAGAGTCGACCGGCGAAAGTGTCACAGATGAAGACATTCTGAAATTGTTGAAACAGGAGACGCCAGAACCGCGCTTCCTCAAGAGAAACGGACCGCAGGGAAAAGATGAAGAGTTGCTTATCGTCGCTCCCGTAAGCGCGGGCGGCATCAACTGGGGCTATGTGCTGATGGTCGTTTCCATGAAGGAAATCAACAACCACATATCCACCCTCCAGACCAGAAGCGCACTCCTCATACTGGTACTCACAGTTCTGAATCTTGTGTTCGTCATTACCGTTTCCAGATTAGCTTTGCGACCTCTGTCGCATCTCAAGAAAACGGTAGACCGCCTCGTCCGCGAGGAACGCATCGAGAAACTATCTTACGATACTCACGATGAGATAGGAGAATTGTCCAATTCGATAAATGAGATGATGGATTACTGGCACACGCAGTATGAAACCAGGGTTAGAAGGCAGAGAGAATCCGACGAGCAACGACGCTTGAGCGATGCTGTCGTCGAGAATATCAACCTTGGAATCATCGTTATAGACAGAACAGGCAGTATCACACGCGCGAACAGCAGCCTGGAGACTCACATGGGCATCAGGCCCGGGGACATAAATCAGAAAAAGATATGGGATGTTTTCCCCGGTTGGGAAAGCGAAAATCTTGAATCCATTTTCAATAAAGTCGTCACTGAAGGCAACATCTATACCAATGAACGCGTAATCTACAAATCGTCGCAGATGGCCAATGAAGTTATGTTCAATGTAAGCATCTGTCCGATGAAGGACCTGGCCTCGGAAGTAATGGGCGCAATCGCCATTTTCGAAAACCTCACTGATAAAGTTCTGCTCGAGGACCACCTGCTCAGGGTCAACGAAGAACTCCAGCGCGCAAATGTTGTGAAATCCGAATTCCTTTCCATGGTGTCTCACGAATTGAGGACTCCACTCACTCTCATAAAAATGTATTCTTCAATGCTTGCCGAAGAGAAACTCGGCGCGCTCACCCCAAAACAGGAAAAAGCCGTCGAGGTTATGAACAGGCGCTGCAAAAGCCTGAATGAACTTATCGACGACCTCCTGGACCTGTCGAGAATAGAATCCGGCAAGCTCGAACTCCACCGGGAAGAGGTATTCCTCAAGGACCTTATAGACGACCTTGCATGCGGATATGAATCAAGGGCAAAGGCTTCCGAACTCGCTTTTTTTATTGAAATGGATGAGCAGTTGCCACCGGTCCTCGCCGACAAAGAAAAAATATCACGGGTATTCAACAATCTTGTCGAAAACGCGATCAAGTTTACTGAAGAGGGAAGTGTGCGGCTGCGGGTCTGCCGACACCCGTCTCACAAAGGCATGGCGCTTGCAGAAGTTTCCGACACCGGCCCGGGTATCCCGGAAGAATATTCCGAAAAGGTCTTCGAGAAATTCTACCAGATAGACGGTTCCGACACGCGCAAACACGGCGGCTCGGGGCTGGGACTCGCCATTACACGCGAAATAGTAAGTGTTCACGGCGGAAAACTCTGGTTGGAAAAAAGCGAGTCGGGCGGTGCGGCGTTCCTTTTCACCCTTCCTTTCACAGACCCGAACAAAGTAGCCGAAGCAGCACGCAAACAAGTCTACACCGGCGCCGGCGGTGTCAGGCCGGCCAATGATTCCGGCGCTCACGGGCCGACGATGACGGCGAGCGGGAAGAACGTACTGCTTATCGATGACGATCTGGATTTTCTCGATATGATGACGGACATACTCGCGGAAGATGGCTATACCGTGTTCCCTGCATCAGACGGCTTTGAAGCTCTTTCTCTGCTCTTTTCCAAAGATCCCATAGACGTAATTTTACTTGACGTGACAATGCCGAAAATCAGCGGTTACGAGCTGCTTAAAATGATAAAAACTGTAGAAGCAAAACAGAACATACCGGTGCTCATGCTCACCGCATCAGGACTTTCTGACCAGATAAAACGCGGTTATGACACCGGTGCCGCGGGATACCTCGTCAAACCTTTCACTCTCGACATTTTCAAACAGACCCTTATCCGGATAATCAGTGAATAGCCCGCAATGGTGAAATATGGGGAACCGACCGTAGCAGAATCATACACTTACTTCTTTTTACCGTTGACACGACACAATGCTTCATTGCTGTTGTCAATTTCCCTGAGTATGTGCGGCATGAGATTTTTGATCCACATTATGCCTTCGCGCATGTAGTCGAAGCCGTGAATTTCGTCGGGCCGGGCTTCGAAATTTATTACGCAATCCCTGTTGTGCCCGAGGATTTTCTTCAGGATTCCCTCGATGTCCTGCCAGCCGTCTTCTGTCTTCTGATCGGGATGCACGGGGATTTTCCAGTGTCGCCCGTTGAAATCCGACTCGGCCGAATTCGAGTTTTGCAGATGAACCGCCTTGATGAACGGCAGCATCTGCTCGATGAATTCCAAGAACGAGAATCCGAATTTCCTCGAATCCATGTCAAGGTGTCCTATGTCGAGGCAAAAACCGAAATCGGGAAATTTCTCCAGTAACTTAATATAATCCTGCGCTCTGTTAAAAACAGCATTGTCCATCTGGTTTTCGAGATAGAAAGGGACACCGAATTCGTAGTAATAGTCCATCAGGATGTCGCAACTCCGCATGAGAATATCCAGCGCCTCGTCGCGTGTTGCCTCATCGGGGTTGGCGCCGCCGAAGTGTTCGGGGCGCTGGGTGTGTACAACGACATATTCCGCGCCGAGTTCCGCGGCGTCGCGGGCAGCCTGCTTCATCAGTTCGAGCCCGGCGAACCTGCGCTCCCGGTCGAAATCGAGAAGTGAAGCGAGCAGCGGATTCTCGTGGTAATGTTCAGGTATGAAGATCGGGCAATGGCCGCTGACGGTAACCGGGGCGTCTTCCATGAAACGCATCAGTTCTTTTTTCTCCGAGGCGTTGAATATGATAAGTTCGGCTCTTTCAAGATTATATTCGAGCAACCTCTTTATTCCGGCCGTGTGAGCCAGTACCATTCCAAGCTGTTTCATTATCTTAAAGGATTCTCCCGCACTGGGAACACATTCTGTCCCCCTCATGATAGGGTGCATTGCAATATGGACAGTTAAAGGTTTCTATTGCTTTCGCGTTTCGGGCCTGAGCCTTACCCCTGTTTCTGACAGCGAGATACACCAGGGCGGCCGGCGCGAAAAGTTGTATCGCGAAAAACCATAAGATGCTGTGTGTTTTACTCTTGCCGCGATCCTGCGAATCGAGAGCGACAAGAACAGCGATCAGAGATACAGCGATGCTCAGCACAAACAGGATCATCATAACTTCCGGCGATCCGTTCAGCAACTGTTGATTTACCATTTTCGGAATACAACTTTCGGTGATCTTTTATCGATCTTCAGCGATGCGGCCGGTGTGTGCATCCCGGGCGAAAGCATTCCGCTTTCCCGGCGCCGCACCGTTTATATTTCTTTTCGCGACCTGTTCAGCCTGTGTCCAGGATCGCTTTAAGAAATGCGGCATTGTTTTCGACAGCGGTTTCAGGATCGGGCAGGGGCAGAATTTCCGCGGAGAGGTAACCGTCGTAGCCGATGTCGCGCAATGTGTCGATGATGGCCCGGAAATCCGTGTGGCCCGCGCCCGGATAGTGCCTGTTGCTGTCGGCCACATGTACATGCACGATCCTGTCTCCGGCGGCCCTGATGCTGTCCGTTATTGAAGCTTCCTCGATATTGGCATGGAATGTGTCGAAAAGCAAGCCGCAGGATTCTTCCCCTGCGCGGTCGAGGAAGGAGAGGCAGTCATCGACAGTAATAATGAAATTCGTTTCGTACCTGTTTATCGGTTCGACAGCGAGCCGGACATTCTGTTGCGCGGCATATCGCGCGCATTCCGCCAGGCAGGCCGCGGCCCGCGCTTCGTTGACTTCCGTTCGCTCGGACCTGCCGACTATCAGACCGATGATAATGAGCGAATCGAATCTGCGGGCGAAATCAATATGTTTCAATATTCGTTCGACAGCGGCCCGCCTGATTTTTTCATCGGGTGAAGAGAAAGACAGTCCGTCTTCGCCGAATGCTCTTCCCGTGCCTATTGCCGGAAGTGTCAGTTCATATTGTTTCAGGAGTGTTTCGAGTTCGTCCGGCTCGACTGCGTCGGGGTCGCGGACTGCAAGCTCGGCGCCGTCATAACCGCACCGCTGGAGCAGATCGAAAATATCCGGATAATCACCTTTCAGAGCAAGTGCGCTGAATTCGGCGTCCGGAGTGGACACTGCCATGCTTATTTTCATGATGGATTGTTCTCCAGGCACCAAATGAAAACGATCGGTTCAATCACTGAACCAGAAATGCTTGGTAGAAAAATTTGACATCCGCAACCTGGTGCATATTATCTTTGCGAGATTTCTGTAGACAACAAGACCGATTGTCGGTTCTTGTTCGCAAAGGTTGTGAAGGAAGCGTGCCGGAAGATGCAATATGGCCGCGTCGGAAATAGTTCTCACAGTTGCCGAATGGGGCATTTCGTCGACGAGAGCGATTTCTCCGAAGGCGTCTCCGGGGCCGAGTGTCGTAATGAGAGATTCATCTTTCACTTCGGCGTTCTCGATATCGATCTGCCCTGTGCTGACTGCCAGATCTCCGTATTTGATAAAATACAGAGTTCCCTTCGGCGGATCGTTTTCTTCGATGATCGTTGTCCCCATGGGGACTGACTGTATGACGCAGCCTTCGGCGATCTTCCTTAGTTCAGAGCGCCCCAATCCATCAAACACCTGGCAGGTTTTTAAAATTTCTATAGTCTCGTTTATGTCCACCGTGTGCCTCCTGTCGCGCGTTTTCCGGTTACAGGTATTCCCGCAGTTCATATTTGAAAAACGAAAACCTTCTCCCCTGATCTATATGCGAATTGCAATTCGCCACACGCCTACTGATAATAATGTTATATTCAACGCTTACACAAGTCAATATGTTTGAGTTGATTGCAGAATTCCGCGCCCGCTGCGGTCTGCTGCAATCGGCTGCTTTGCTGAACACAGGCAGGTTATGGGACACACCGGGATTGCTCGAAAGCTATATTTAAAATTTTCAAAAGCTCCGGATGTTGCTAAATGAATGGGTATATTTTAGAATTGAACCGTGACATATTATATCAAATACACAATAGTGTTTTTTACAGTTTTCTTGTTTCTTACCGGCGTTTCAGCGGCTGCCGCCCCTTCGGTCCGTCAGGTATCGAAGGAACTTGAATTCGCGAAAGGCATTATCGAAGACGGCATCACTCTCGGAAAGCCGGAGAATTTCGCCCGGGCCCACAGAGTGCTCGGGAACCTCGGTGTCACCATTGAAAACATTGACGACATCCACAAACGCACGCTTTTCACACTTGCAATCGGATATAATTATGTCCGCATGTGCCCTTATTCTTTCTTGCAGCAGACCGGCGACTCTTCCGCTTTAATTGTAAACTGCACCGATGAGGCGGTTTCATTTTTCAACAGGGCGATCACACTCGCCCAGCAGCGGCTCGAGAAACAATCAATCGCGGACACGTTTTTTCTTGTCGGTGTCGGCCTGGACCGCCTGAAGGCAAATCTGAACGACATCCCGGGGGTAAGCGCGGAGGAATATTACTGGATGGCGCGAAAGAATTTCATGCAGGCTTACGAGTTGAACACGGGCTTCGGCGGCATCGGAAAAATGCTGGAGAAATACAACCGCCCCAAAGCGAAATCCGAAGCGGTTGTCTCACAAAGGCAGTTTTCCGAATTGTACAGAATGCTTATTTTCAAAGATACGCGGCCCGGCGCAAAGTCTCGCCCGACATCCGGCAACGGTGCCGCGGACGAGCCGGAAGAAGTGATCGAAAACGCTGTTGTCGAAGATGATACTTACATAAATTACAAGTGGCGCTTTTCTATCAGGCGGCCTGACGACACATGGAAATTCGTCGTAAGAAAAGGGCGCAATTCGCTACAGGTCAGCGTGCGAAAGAAAGATGAAACCGCGCTGAAGGGTTCGGGGCTCAATGTGGTGTGCCGCACACTCAGCCCTTCCGGCGCCTCCTCCGCTCTCGGCGAACTTATAGCCGGAAGCGAAAAACTGCTCGAACAGGCCGGCTATAAAATAAACTCGAAACAACAGTTCGACTTCAACGGTTTGCAGGCATACAAAATCATATCGGAGCATAAGTACAACGACCTTATACAAAACGGCGGGACAAACAGCGCAAAGTCCGGTGCTGATAAGCAACTTGTTTCGCAACAGTACATGATTATTACTAAATCGAACGGCATACAATACATAATTTCCTTTACAGGATTGAAAGATGAGTATCCAAGGCTGTTCAGTCAGTACCAGGCCATGGCGAACACGGCGAAATTCTTCTGAGCGCCGGCGCGCGCGGGAATCCGGTGTCTTTCTTTTGGACACCTGGATGGAAAAGAGAAGATGAAAACTATTGTAATTATTTTTGTATCTACAGCTCTCGCGTTTGCGGCTGTGTGTATGTATTCAGTACCACCCGCCTCTGCCGCTGCTGCATCGGGCGCCACCACTGTTGCCGATGATCCTTTGCTGAGCAGTAAAATAGACAGCGCAAACGAAAAGATGCTGATGTCCGAATACGACGACGCACTTTCGATTATTGAAGAGATCGAGAAAGAAGGCATCGGCACTCTCGAACTGGAGCTGATGAAAGCAGAGGCGCTTGCGAGTCTCGAACGCTATAAAGAAGCCGCGTACATTTACAGAAAAGCGCTCGATATGGACCCGGAAAACGAAGGGATACTCATTTCACTCGGCAACATTTCGTATGATCTCGAAAAATGGAACGAGGCCGCCGATTACTATCAGCGCGCGCTGGAGCGCAATCCGGATTCGGTGATGATCCGCAACCTGCTCGGCAGGGCACTCCAGGAACTCGGCAGGGACAGCGAGGCGCTCGAACACTTCCATTATGCTGTTTCTATTGATGAAACGAGTGCCGAGAGCCGTCTCAACGAAGGTGTCGCGCTTGTGAGTCTCGGTCGCTATCGGGAAGCGGCGGACTCGCTGCTCATGGCTGTTTCTCTCGCCCCCCAATCCGACATCGCTTACAATAATCTTTCGTTCGCATACTACAAGCTCGGCAAGTACCGAAAGGCGCTCGACGCTATGCGGCAGGCGGTCCACCTGAATCCGGATAACGAGGTTCTCGCGCAGAATCTCGAATACCTCGAAAATGATATAGGCAAACTGTCCGACTTTCAGGCGGCGAAAGAAACACTGATAAACACCCCCGCACACCCCGTACCTGCCGCGGCGACTGCGGCCACACCTGCAATCGCAACGTCGACTATCACTACAGATGCTACCACAACAGAAACAGCAACGGCATCCACATCTTTACATGCCGCCGCACCCGGGATCGTAATCGCAACTGCGACGCAGCATGTCGGTACCACAATATCCGCCCGGCCGGTGCCGCTCACAGATGTGCCGCCCACACCCACGGCCACAGGGACGGCAGGTGCGGAAACTTCAAATGCCGAAACACGAATCACTATCTCCAGAGCTGTGGATATGGGGCAGTCCGCCGCGTCGGCAAGTTCAAATAATTTCAGCAGGAACACCGGCGGAAGACCTCCCGACACCAAAAGCGACAGAATGGCCGGAAACAACGAATCATCGGCGCCCGGGACAAAAATTACTGTAAATCCGGTGTCGTCTGAAAAGAAAAATGGAAAAGCGGAAGTCCCGGAAACTGTTGTGAAGAAGGAAAATAACAATTCCAAACAAGAAAAAGAGATTCCGGCGAAACCGGTAAAACAGGCGACTAAAGAACTTGTACAAGCAGCGGCAAAAGAAAGAAAAGTCGAAAAAACAAAATCCGTGGAAACTAAAATCATGGATGCCGAGCCTTTGAATGCTGAAAAAAAGAAAAGTTGGATAACAGAAGGTTCCTTCGCAGACCGCCTCGCAGTGAAAAATAATACGGTCCCCGTGGAAGGTGCGCTTTCTCCGCTCCCGCTTCCTTCGACTTCTCTTGAAAAAGAAATTGTCTTTTTCGGGCTCGACGAGTTGCCGGTGAAAGACTTTTCATTTCTCAAACTTGCGGCTTTAAGAAAGAAAGTCAGCGGCAGATTCTATTTCGAGGATCAGAACCACTGGATATGGCGCTTCAATCCCGAAAATTCGTACTATCAGAAACTTTTCAAGGGGTCGCAGCCCTGTGTCAGCAGAGATTCGACGAGAATGGTTTATATAAACTGGGACCTCGAGAACGTCGGGCTCTATGTTTACGAGTTCGCCACGGCGCTGCGCGGCACAGTCTTCAGGACAAAAAATCCGCTCAAAAGTCCTGAGTTCTCGCCGTCGGGGAAATATGTTAGTGTCGTCGAGATATCCTCAGGCATAACTCGGAATCTGCGGGTTATAAATATGGAAACGCTCCAGGTCCAGGTTACAACGAGTGAACTTGATTTCAGCAGTTACGACTGGGACCCTTCCGGCGATTCAATTGTGATCATACCTCGTGATTGCCCGGATAATATGCTTTTCTCCGGCCTTTGCATTGTCCGGCTGGACCCCGAAAGCGGCGCTTTTTCCTACGACTCGCTCCCATTCAGGGACAGGAAGAAAGACTATCCGGTCAGCTTCCAGCAATTCAGGAGCCCTGCAATCGAGTTTTCGCCTTCCGGCTCCAAACTGCTCATCTACGATTCGATTTCCGGAGTTTCAACTTTTTATGTCGCGGACATTGAATCCGGTGTTATCGATGAAAAACATTTCACGCGCCCTGACGGACGGAATCTGCCGTTGAGTTCGTTGACATGGGGCAAAGACGACAACACTATGGCCTTCGATTATATCGGTAGTGTCTGGATATCAAGCGGTATAGACGGGCCTGTTTTTCCTCTTATCGCTTCACACTTTATCGTTTCTCCCGTCGACTGGAAACCGTGAAAAGCAGGTGTTGCTCCTCTGAAAATCGCAACTGTTCACAGAAAATAGAATCGGCGAACACTTACTGTCGCGTGAAGACATTATCCACTTATTCACCGGACACCACAAACAGTACGGAGACACTCAATATGAACGTACTTTTTAATGATTACTGTTGCATCATGCCGCTATTGTATGCAATATATCTATAAGGCAGTTATACATGTTACGACAACCATAAACGGAAAACAGGATATATAATGCCTGAACAAAAACACTGAAATGACTATGAATAAAGGCATATTTGGTAAAAAGAACGAACAGGGATCGGCGGTACAGGTCAGGGCCGATACGAGGAAAGCCGAAATAATTGCATGAAAGCGAATTGAAGCGAAATATAAATATCGGACACAGTAAAAATCACGAAATATACATTTGCAGCGAATGGATTATGGACAAACCTGCATACTGTGAACAACCGTATTGAGCGAAGAGAAAGATGAGGAAATAAATGAAAACCATACTTGTTACAGGTGGAGCAGGATTTATTGGTTCAAATTTCGTATATTACATGCTCGATAAGTACGATGACATTCAGATAATCAATCTCGACAAGCTGACATACGCCGGAAATGTCGAAAATCTTGATGGACTCAAGGACAATCCTGCACATGAGTTTATTCAGGGTGACATATGCGACATGGACATAGTTAAAAGGCTGGTGCCCAGGGCGGATATTATTGTCAACTTTGCTGCAGAGACTCATGTGGACAGGTCAATCCTGTTCGCCGGTGATTTCATACAAACAGACATCTATGGAACATTCTGCCTGCTGGAAGCGGCCAGGGAACACGGTATCGACAAATTTGTCCAGATTTCCACCGATGAGGTCTACGGTGATGCCGGCGATTTGCCGTCACGGGAAACTGATGCCCTGATGCCTCGAAGCCCTTACGCAGCAAGCAAGGCGGGAGCGGACAGATTGGCTTTCTCTTATTGGACAACATTTGATCTCCCTGTCATAATTACTCGTTGTTCAAATAACTTCGGTCCATTCCGGTACCCGGAAAAACTCATCCCTCTTTTTGTCACTAACGCAATAGACAACAACAAGCTTCCGGTTTATGGGTCAGGGAAAAACACCAGGGACTGGATCTTTGTCGATGATCACTGCGAAGCTATCGACAGAGTTATACAGGCAGGCGATAAATATAATGGTGAGGTGTTTAATATCGGGACCGGTGACGAATTCTCCATTCTTGAAATAACTGACTGCATCCTCCAGCATCTCAATAAGCCGGATGCTCTAATCAAATTCGTTCAGGATAGACTCGGACATGTTAAAAGACATGCTGTGAACACAGAAAAGATTCAGCGTGAACTCGACTGGAAGCCGACATTGGATTTCAAACATGCTATGGAACGGACAGTTCAGTGGTATGTTGATAATGAGCCCTGGTGGAGAAAAATCAAAGAAAAGCAGGCGGATTATAAGCAGTTTATTGATGAATATTATAAAGAGAGATAACACAGGTGAAGCGATATGCACAGGGTAGCCATAACTGGTGCAGATGGTATGCTCGGGCAGGATATTGTGAGAATGCTCACGGAAACTGATGTGGAAATAACGCAACTCGACATAAATAATGTGGATATAACAGAAAAAAACGCTTTAATAGAAGTCATTTCCGACATCAGCCCCCATGTTATTATCAATTGTGCGGCATATACGAATGTGGATGCGTGTGAAAGTAACAGGGGCACTGCGTTTTCCGTAAATGCGAAGGGGGCCGGCAATGTCGCTGCTGCTGCACAGAAAAATCATGCTATGATTATTCATACCAGTACAGATTATATTTTCGATGGTTCGAAAAAAGGTCCATACAACGAATAAGATAACCCCGCTCCTATCAATGTTTATGGCGAAAGCAAACTCGAAGGCGAAAAATTGATAGCGGAAAAATGTGAAAATCATATAATATTAAGAACTTCCTGGTTATACGGTACCGGCGGAAAGAACTTTGTGGACACAATAATAAACATTGCAAAAGACCGGGAGGAGCTCTCTGTTGTAGATGATCAATATGGATCACCAACCTACACCGCCCATCTCGCTGCCGGTATCAAGAAGATCGTTTTTAAAGTTCTTGCCGGAAACGATATTTCAGGTGTATTCAACATTACCGGCTCAGGTTGTTGCTCATGGTATGAATTTGCGCTCGAAATTCTGAAATACAGACCGGGCATGGTGAAAAGCGTAAAACCGGTCGGAACCGATAGCTTTCCTCGTCCTGCAAGGCGTCCTCATAATTCAATTCTAAGCAACGATAAACTCAGACGTATACTTAATATTGAGATGCCTCACTGGAAAGATGCACTGAATGAGTATCTCGGTTAATATGCTATATTATGCTAATCTGGATATTATTTAATGTTTGTGCAAGCTGTTTGCACTTGCCGGGCTTCAATATGCATTAGTGCCGCGAGGCACTGCTTCCATCGTTTCAGCAGCCCTGAAACGATCTTCGATTAATAACATATTTCGACCTCATAGTATTTCAAAAACATAGAATCTCCCTTAAATACAAGAAAATACATAATATGACGGCTTCGATCTAACTGTGTACAACATGAAATGAATACGACAGCACGATTGTCATTGAAATTCATGCGGTTAATAAAAAATACAATTGTGAATGTTCAAACAACTGCTTCCATTTATCATCCGTTTATTGTGGAGTCAATCGTGTTGAAAGCGATGTTTTCCACAAGAAAATCACATGACTGATCGGATATGGTCATTATAGATATAAATTAGACATTATGTGTAACTTTATTGCAAAATAATGCCTTAATGTTATGATGATATACCCGCAATATTAAAAAACCAAATATAGTATATTTATATAATTAGAACGCAATAGCGATTGATGTGTTTAATTTCAACATGATGGAATAAAATATTATGGGGAAAAGTTAAAAAAATGTTGAAAACATATTGCCCTATAAATAAAGCGTATAATATCGGTGTTAAGATACAGGGGCCTGACATTTTATCTTGATAAAGCAATCAAAAGCAACATCTTATATATATGCTGTCTGTGCAATAGACGCTTTTCGCATATGCTGATGTGAGGGAGTCGAAGAGAGGCGATCAGGTGACGGAATCGGGAATTTATGTATTGATTTTAAAGAAACAGTTAAGATTGATGACAGAGAATCAAAAGAACAAGAAAAACGGATTCCGAATGATTAAATGTGGGAGTATCAGGCATTAATATCATATTGCGATGATTTGCTATTAGAATATTGATTCAGAGCATTGTTCACTTCATAAATCAATTCGTCGACACCGAAGGGTTTAGATACAAATCGCTTTGCGCCGGAAATATAGGATGCAAGTTTACAAGAGAGTTCTTTCTTCACTGTAACCATGATAACAGGAATATGCTTTGTTTTTTTGCTGGTAGACAATAGACGGCATACCTCTATGCCGTCTATACCCGGAAGCATTATATCAAGAAGGATAATATCGGGAAGAATATTTTCGGCTGTCTCAAAACCATTTTCGCCATTATGTGAAATATGGGTTGAGAAACCGGCATCAGTAAGAATACCGCTGATGAGTTGGGACATATCATCGTCATCCTCAATAATAAGAACGCTTTTTCTCATTGATGGAGGCATGGCAGTAATCTTATCTCCGTGAATACGCTTGATTATCTGATAAAGATATTTTGCACCTGTTCGCGGAGAAAATATTCAGAGAAATCACCGGAGTCACAAACTGGGGGCACAAGGGAAAATCCGGTTATCTTAAAAAAGGATTATCAGCTCTATAAATATATATCTCCATACGCTTCGTGATGTATTAACACATATATTTCAAAATTATGTGTTAAGCAACATCTCCCGGAGGTGCAGCACCAGAAAATCATATATGAACGCGTATGCAAAGTTATTATTTCTAGGAGATACCCATTTTATTCTAATTCTAAACAGAAATATAAAATATTGCAGGAATACTACTCATGGGGCGAATGGAAAGTGAAAGATATTGAGGACGTCAGGTAAATAGAGAAGTATTTTACGACTGAAATGATACGCAGGATGGTAAAGAAATGCTGAAAAGAGATCGGTGGAAGCTGGAGCTTCCAGTTACAGGCGTTTCCAAGGTAGACCTTGGGAACGCTGAAACTCTGTGTGCTGTGCTCGAACCGCATTGATCCGGGCACGAAAATGCGACCTTTTTGGTTTCGGCTATGCCGGGTTAGGGCACAACTGCGTTTTGCAAATTGTATTAAATACTACTTTAATACAAACACGCAGGGTTTTTATCTTTTCAGGTCACCAATGCAATGCGGGATAAGCTGCAGGCAGGTTCATTCCTTTGCAGCTTCGGAATCTTTACGTTTTGTCTTCCAACGCCGGTGCCACCAGAAATACTCGGAGGGATATTTCCGCGCGAATTTCTCGACGGCCAGAGCGCACTGCTGCACATTATATTGAAGGTCTTCGTCGAAGTTGCCGGTGTCGCGCATTTCAATAGGCTTGAACACATGAAGAGTGACGGTGTTGTCCTCGTTGCGCATGGGGAAGCTCGGGACAACCGGCGCTTTGGTCATCATGCCGAAAAACGCCGGGCCTTTGAATGTTGATGCTTCCCTTCCGAAAAAGTCGACGAATATCCCGCCGTGGCTGGCATTCTGGTCGGCCATCAGCGCAAGTATCTTATTCTGTTTCAGCTGGCGGTAGCACTCTTCCTTAACTCCTTTTGTGCGGAAAATATATTCATTGCCCCATTTTGTGCGTGTGTCCATAACAAAGCGAGACATCATCGCATCGCGCTGCGCCTTTACAACAGCAACCATCGGATAGTGATAAATACCAAGCCTTGCGGCCACGAGTTCCCAACTGCCGAAATGTCCGCTCAGGCCGATGACGCCGTTTCCTTTCTGAAGTTCGGTCCTGATTATCCAGTTCGGGTCGTTGAACGCGACACGGCTTTCGATCCATTCTTTCGACTTGTGGGGCACCATGAGAAATTCGGCAAGGTTCTTTCCATAATTGATGTAGGTCTGCCGGAGTATTTCGTCTATTTCTTCCGGTGTTTTCTCCTTGCCGAAAGCTATCTCGAGATGCTTCCTGGCGAGTTTTCGGAACTTGTGAACTTTGCGATGCAGAAACAGTGTGAGGCGCACGCACACACTGTATGTCCAGCTCTCCGGCGCTACCGCAGCCATCTTTCCAATGGCCGCTACTACACTACGTATCAGAAAATACTTTAAGCGTGCCCTGAACGGCATAGGCCGGAAATAATCATCCGGCAACTCTTCGCCTATTATTCTTTTGTCCGGTTCCGTATCTCTGGGGTCAGGCCATGTCTGCCTGTTGTCGCTGCCAGTCATAATAATGTCAACCGTTCTGAGAAGTTCGCTTGTATGTCGATAGTATATATTAGCATAGAAAATACTCTTTAAAAGCCGTCGGGGGAAAAACACAATAAATTTTATGTTAAAATGTATGTATACCTTTTGTGAATATCCGCAACCAGGGAGGAAAGTGCTAATGTTACAAAAAGCTGTCCGGTTACCAGCAGGAAAAATCATCGTGATTTTTGTGATCGCATTCACAGTCATCGCGTCCGCAAGGGCCTGTGCCGCAGGTGCCGGAGCTGAAAACGCAGTCGGGCTGAAACTGCTGTTGTCACAGAGCGACATCGACCGTATCGTATGGAACATAAACAATGTCGCATGGGCAAGCGCGCATTTCGAGCGGATGAAAGCGGATGTGGACAAATGGCGCGACCGGGAACCGGACATACCGGAGAGAGGCGGCGGCTGGACGCAGAATTACGTTGCGCCGGACACTGGCCGGCGGCTCGAATACAATCGGGACGAACCGCACAGACACCGCGATCCTTCGACAGGAAAGTATCACGAGGGTGAGCTTCTCGACGCCGCGTGGAGAGCGATTACACATCACAACAACATCCGTATTGCACAAAAAGCGGCGCTTCTCTATCAACTTACCGGCGACGACTGGTACGCGGGTTTCGCGAGGACGATCCTTGTGCGATACGCGAAAGCCTATAAACATTATCCGCCGCACGGCGGCCCGGCGGGTCTTGGCCGCATCACGGCTCAATCGCTCGGTGAAGCGAAATGGCTAATAAACGCCTGTGCTACATTCGATCTGATAGCGGACTCGCCCGCAATGTCTGCCATGGATCGCAGCAATATTATAAAATTACTGCTGATTCCGGCAGCCAGACACATTCGCATGTTCCCGTTCGGCATTCATAATATACAGGTGTGGCAATCGGTATCTATTCTTATGACGGGTCTTGTGTCCGGCAGGGGTTCACTTGTGGAATTCGCGGAGGAGGACCTTCGCAAACAGATAGAGCTGGGGATAACGGATGAAGGTATGTGGTATGAAAGATCGGTCGGCTACCACCTGTTCGTGTTGAAACCGTTCCAGGCGCTGGCGGCTGTTTGCCGAAACAGCAACCTCGACCTGTGCGAGGCGCCGCGACTGAAGAAACTCTTCACATCCATAACAGCACTCGTGATGCCGGACGGGAGTCTGCCCGCGCTGAACGACGGTGGCAGGGGCAACACTATTCATGACGCGATGCCGGGCCTTGTGGTCGCAAGATGGGCCTTTAATGATACGTCGCTCGACAGCATAATAAATCACCTCGGCAACAGCAAAGGCTGGGACAATGTTGATGATACCGTGTTTATGTATTACGTCGCGCCGGAAAGCGCGCCGCCGGTGTGGGCGATGCCGCGAAGATCGTCGCACATGCCCGACACAGGCATAACAGTCCTGAGGCTCGGTGAGCAATACGCGCTGATCAAGTACAATCCGCCATGCGGCGCGCATGACCATTACGACAGGCTGGGTCTCATCTACTACTCGGGCGGACACGAACTGTTCCCCGATCCCGGCACCATCTCCTACGGCCACCCGCTGTATCGTTCATGGTATAGAACGACCGAGGCGCACAACACGATCATGATCGACGGCAAACAGCAGATACGTGTTCCCTGCGACGCGCTCGCGTTCGAGGATAACAAATACTTCACGGGTGTTTCCGTCGAGTGCAAAGGGATCGATGAGCAGGTCAATGCAATGCGTGCCATAGTGCTGACGGGAGATGGAATGATAGATGTAACTTATGTCGAGGCCGCCGAAGCGCACACTATCGACTGGATACTTCACGCGGACGGGCCGTCGCATGAACCGAGATCGGTTTATCCGAATATATCGCCGAATCCTGAGATAAAACTTTCGGTGAAGATTGATTTTCAAAATTCGATGACAACTTTCTGGATTAGACGAAGTGAGGAACAGAAGAACGTCGCGACAACGCTGACACCGTTTACCAGGGGGACAATATACGAGGGTACTGCCACAGGTTTTTATCCGGACACCAGGCTGCCCGTGATGATATGGCGTCAGAATGGCGACAAGGCTCTTTTCACAGCGACCTCGTCTTCAAAAGAGATGCCTCCCGAAGCTGTTCTCGAAGGCGAAGAAGTCGTTGTGCCGCTGGGAAAATTGAAAGTGCGGATAAACATTAAAACCGGCGCGATTACTTCAACAAGGATATCACGGTTATAAAAAGCCCCTAATCGAAAGAGAAAGAAACACCTTTTTATTGGTTTTTTTATACAACAGATTTTGTACGGGCTAAATTATTTTCTTACGTCTTTTCATTGTTGACGCGACAATAAAGGGTTCTTTCCTTTGTACATGATAATCGTAACTATACGTATGCAGTTCTAAATAATAAATGCTATATGCGGGTTAGTTCATCATTTTCCGGAGACGCGCATTCTCTCCGTCACGAGTGAGCCGCCTGCGCCCGCAATCGAAAAGAATTCCCCGGTGCTTGCTCCGGAGGATTCTTCGATCAAGTCGAAGACGTTGTCTCTTTTGATATTGTGGTGTTGTTTGCAATTACGATTTCAGGCGGTTTGCGGCGGGGGTCGGAGAGACCGAGTTTTGTGAGCAAAGTGTGGAGCGCCATGATGAAAAGCATACGAATGTCGGCGACGATGAAGAGTTTAAGAATGCGGGAAGGACGAAGGTAGAACTTCATGTATGCGCTGCGGTGAAGCCGTTCGAGTTCGGAACGCTCGATAGTGTCGAGAGTCATAGCCCCGCCGACTTGTTTGCCGAACTGTGAGTAGTCGTCGGAGATGAGTTTGAGGCCACCTTCTCCGCGCCGCGCCATCTCAGCGACACGGGTGCCGGGAAACGGCACGAGGATGGCAAACGAGGCGAGATCGGCATTAAGTATTTTCGAGAAATCTATCGTGCGTTTTATTGTTTCCCGTGTGTCTCCGGGGTGACCGATGATAAAGTTTGTGTCGGTGAGGATCCCTGCCTGTTTCGCCCAGTTTATGGCATTGTGGGCCTGTTCGAAAGTAATGCCCTTTTTTATTCTTTTCAATATTTCGCGGTCACCGGATTCGATGCCGTAGCAGATGACACGGCAACCGGCGCGTTTCATGAGTTTCAGCACATCAGGGTCTGCATGGTTGACACGAGCCTGGCATATCCATTTGACTTTTTTCTGGATTCCCTCGGTGAGAATAGTTTCGCAGAATTCGACGATGCGGTCTTTGTATTGCAGGAACGATTCGTCGGTGATCACGATATCCTGAACATTGAAGTCGCGGATATCGCGGCGCACTTCCTCCATGACAGATGCGATCTTCCTGACCCTGTATCTGTCGCCTGTTGCTTTATAGCAAAATATGCAGTGGTAGGGGCAGCCTCGACCCGTGGAGAGCGGCACGGTGCGGCGTCTGAGCGTGAAGAAACTGTAGAAACCGCTGTAAAGTTCCATCGGCATAAGGTCGTAAGCCGGGAATTTCAGCGAGTCGAGTTCCTCTATAAAAGGTCTTTCGGGCGTTTTGTATGGAGTGTCGCCGTGCATGTAGCATAGTCCCGCTATTTCCGAAAGGGCATCCGGGTAACCGCCGTCTGCCACGGTGTTCATCAGCTCGTTGAGCGTGTGCTCCCCTTCTCCCCGGACAACAACATCGAAAGCAGGGAACCGCTCGGCTGTTTCCCCGGGCACTGCGGCAGCGTGATAGCCGCCGATCAGAATAACCGCGCCGGGCAGGGCAGCCCTTGCAGCTTCTGCGGAATAGTGGGTATCGACAATTTGTTGTGTGAACGAAGTGAAACCGACAACTGTTGGATCATAGGATCGTAATTCTGAAATAAGTTTTTTAAGTGAAGTCCCTGTCGCCGGACAGTCGAAGACACGCACATCGTGTCTGCTGCGGTCGAGGTTGCCCGCGAGGTAGGCGATGCCGATGTGAGGCAGGCTTTCCTTCATTGCCACGTCCTTATGTACTGCGGATACGGCAGGGGGAATGACTAATGCCAGGCGGCTTTTGTTCATATTATTCTGTTTCTCGGCGTTCACTGTTTGCCGCTGCAATATAAATGCGGGATTGTAGACTCTGTTGGCTTCCTTATATTACGAGGTCTCCAGCTCCTTACAGGCACGCAGCAAACTTGAAGAATGCGGACGTATCAACAACGTCTACAAGTATAAGTATACACCTATTATTTGGACAGTACCACGTTTCCCTTCAGGCTGCAAGGCAAAAGTCCGGGAATCTATCCGGCGCCGGGTTTTCGAGGATAAATAACACGAGGTCGATCTGTACTATTAAGAGAACGGTATTGGGATAAACTCTCATATTGCACCAATGCAGATTAGAATTTGACGGAGATAATTTCGAGGTTAAGTTGTCGACCACAGGCAATGAGTGCCTTGGCGAGATCGTCGAAAATCTTAAAGCGGGACTCGATGCCGAGCATCGAGAAAACATTTTGCACATTGTCCTGCGGGTTGCACAGCAGCAGGGCGCCGCCTGCCTTTTCGATGAGTGCGGCAAATTTCATAATGAGTCCGATACCGGCGCTGTCTATGAAGTCGACGAGATTGAAGTCCAGCACAAAGCGGCGGCAATGTCTGTCAATCAGTTCACGGATCAGTAGTTCGAGTTCCTGGTCTTCATGCCTGACAAGGCTGCCTTCAAGACGCAGAAGCACAGCGTCTCTCGCCTCGGGATTGGTCTGTTGAATATCCATGGGGTTCCATGCCGTACAGGTAAAATTATTTGAAGCTGAACTTTTGCGGCGGTTTTTTCTTTTCCATCATCCATTGTGCTATTTCAGACATCTTGAACCTGACCTGCCCCTTTATTCTGACATGCGGGATCTTCCTGTACTGCACCCATTCCATGAGTCTGCGCCTGTCCACCTGGAGAATTGTGCGCATCTCATCGAACGTATACAGTTTTTCTTTCGGTGGTTCTTTTTTCCTTTTAAGCGCCATATCCGCCCTCTGCTGCTTCCGGGATCAACCGCTATTTTATCATTTATGTCCGGTTAGATCAATCAAAAAAATAAAATTCGAGCCAATTGCAAAAATATATTTGTAGCGAGGGCGAGCGAAATTGTCCAGAGCAAGGCGAAGGTGTAAAATCCTCGCAGGCGTACTTGCAGAGTACGTCGAGGACGATTTCGCGCCGACAACGCAGCTATGGACTATAGCAGCCGACCGCAGCAGAATCATAATTTTGCAATTGGCTCATACGTATCTTCATTATTGAATACCTTTGAAAGAACTACCGGGTGAATGAAATGAGCTCTTCCTGGAAACTGAGCGCGCCTTCCGAGTTCATACTCTTTATCAGGTATCTGTTTCTGCCCGGTTTCCTCTTTTTCAATTCTTTGACGAATGTGCATTCCTTCTTATTCCCGCATATTTGTACATCAATGAAGCTGCCGTTTTCAAGTATCTCGATGAAGTCGATACCTGTCTCGTCGCGTGCGAGAATTTTAACGGTGAAATCGTTTGAACTTGTTTTGCGCACCTGAACGGTAATCTCGGGCCCTTTTTTCGGAGGTGCGGTTAATTCGGTTTTCCCGGGTTTGTCGATTGTTTTAGCCGTGCCTGTCTTTTCCTGAATATCTTTTTCATCGTTCCCGTTATTTGCATCTGCCGATGCCACTACAGCGGTGGGCATACTCGAGAAACCGGGGACCGAACCTATGAAATAGACTTTTGTTTCGCCGGCCTCGAAAATGATTCTGGTTTTTTCTTTCTGTTCGAGGCTGCCGGTGGAGGCCACATGCGCGGTAATAATATCGCTCGGCAATTGGTCTTTCGGTGTTGCCCCGGAAACCATGCAGCTTCCCGCACCATAACATTCTTTATGGTTTATTATTGTGGCCGCAGATTTCAGCTCGATGAATTTGACACCCTTTTCGGCTGCCGCGAACAGCGAGTAGCGTATGCTTTCGTCGTCACAAACTATAAGGAAACTTTTAATGATGGATTTCTCATTGTGGATAGAAGGAGGTGCCATTTCAGCGCCTCCGGCTGCCTTCACGATCACACCGCATGAGAGTGAGCAAAACAGCAATATTATGGTAAAAAAGGTTCTTTTCATGGTTTCAGATTATATATCGCATATTCTTGAAAAGTCAAAATGCGCAGGCAAAACGAGCTGAGGCGCGCTGCTCATCATGAAGCGCGCGCACCCGGACATTTACCGCTTACTCTCTTTCGGGCGCAGTCTTGTAAAAATCGGCCTGTTCTTTTCTCCAGTTAAATTCTTTTTTCAGTTTGACGATTTCCTTGGTGCGTGTAAGGTTTTCTTCCTTGAACGGAGCGAAATGGCCCTTGATAGCTACAAAGAGGAATCCGAACTGTCTGAACTCAGGAAGTTTGTGTGCCTTCAGAATGTTCTTCATAACTTTTGACACAATTTCTTTCGGAACATTTTTGCGAAACCCGAAAATCCATGAATGTTCACCCTCGACACAGGCGATCTCTTTGAATGCGATGCTCTTGACTTTTCCAGTCGAGCCCGGCACACCGCCGCTCATCAACATCTGCCCCTTGTTTGCCACGAAAACATCGATGTCGCCCTGTGCCAGTGCTTCGAGATAATTAGTGACGGGAGATTCGAAAATAAACTTGCGAGCTGAATAAAAATCGGCGAGCGGCTCATCTATTCCCGCATCGTGCAGCACCATGCGGGTCTGCACCGTGTCCATTCCGCCCCAGACCATCCCGCGAGTATCACCGATTGTTTCAACGCTACTTTCGCGGTCCACATACATGCAGTACTCGTTGTAATACTTTCCGTTAAATTGAATGAGAAAGACAGGCCGGAATATCTTGTCCCATTTCTCACGTTCCTCCAGGTACTCGATAGAATTCACGTAACTGACATCTGCCTCGCCCGCAGACATTTTTTCGTATACCATGCTGTTTACGATTGTTCCCACATCATACGTATCCTGCAAACATTTGATTTTGATCCCTGTGACACTTGCAAGGGTTTTTACAATATCTCTCATCAGTTTGCTGAAGCTTCCCTGGGCAAGCCCTTTGGAGAGAGGCAGATAAAACACGTATTCGCGACCGCTCGTTTCCGGCTCTGCCGCGTTCGGCTCCGGTGCGAAAAACACTACGACCGACATCAACAAAACAGCTATCGCAGCTATCCTGAATTTATTCATACTCTTTCTCCGCGTCTGTGTTGTTTTGCACAATTATAACCGAGTCTCCACCTAATTGAAAGAATTCTTTTCCGGCAGAACGTGTTTTTCAGTGGCGCAGCACATCTGTAAATGCACAAGGGCGGGGTCACCGCCTCCTGCCTCAACCTGTGCCTGTAATAACCGTTTTCGAGAGAAATATGCTCAGGCGAGATGTGCAGGGCGTACGACACAAAAGTGCGAAAAGCGTGACAGGTACCGCAAAAAACAGCGTTACCAGTCCCTGTTTTTGCACATTGAAAATGTGGTTGTTTTTAACCTACTTTTATGTCGCACACCCTGCGATGACCGCGTCCTATCACTTTTATCGTTTTTACGCTAACCCATCTTACGTCTTTTCTTTGTTGACACGACACTATAAGTTGCCTCTGTGAAGATTATGTTGTTTGTGCCGCTTTACCTTACACAGTGGAGCGGATTGCGCAATCGGCTCTGATGCAAAATACGCAACCCCGCTTTTTTTGTGAACGCCCCACTCCTCCACAGGTTCTTCCTATCTTACGCCCATTAATATATAATCCCTTGATAACAGCATCCCGACACAATCCGCACAAGCGGATAATACGTTAGCCCGCATATTTCACCAATGCGGACCAATAATCGGGAGAATGCCTGTAACACAAGGCGCAGCAAGCGAGTGGTGAGGGAGCAGCCGGCCAGCCGGCTTCTTGCGCAAAATGCAGGTATGCGACCAATCCCGAATCGCCGCCGCAACGCAGTAGAACAGGCGTTATAGCGATTTTCCGGATTTCTTTGTGAGAAATCCGGGTTAACGTGAATATCGAATACATGAGGCCTGCCGATGAGCGAAACCATACAGAAAACGACAAGAGAAAAATTTCCATTTACCAGGCTGGAGGGGATGGCCTACTTTTGCAGCGCACTGGGCATCCAGTTTGTAACTGCCACATATTTCATGTGGTCGCAGGTTTTCTACCACGCCCCGAAAGATGAAAACATCACAAATCAGGTTTTTTATACGACGTTCATACTAGCCAGCAGTATGCTGCTTCTGGCAAGGGTGACCGATGCTGTTTCGGACCCTCTTGTGGGCTACTGGTCGGACCGCACACGCTCCCGGCTTGGTCGGCGCAGGCCATGGATCATTTATGCGTCGATACCGGCATGTATTTCATTTATTCTTTTCTGGTTTCCGCCGATAGCGCATTCATCGACATGGAATTTTGTCTTCGGGCTGGCAGTCTCCATTATCTTCTGGTGGGCTATAACGATGGTGCTCATCCCACTGCTGGCGCTCACTCCTGAAGTGGGCGTCACGAAAGAGGGGCGTGTCGAATTCGCGAAATACTGGGGTATCGGACTTGCTGTGGGTTTCGTTATCGCCAACTTGAGCGGTTTTGTAGTCCATGCCGTCGGAGCGAAAGCAATGGGCGTGATATATGGTGCAGCCGCATTTGCGTGTTTCCAGTTCGCCGGCTGGAACATCAAAGAGCGGTTCGATATCAACACACCTGTCGAAAAAGGGGACGGTTCCTCTGTCGCGCAGATAATGTCTCAATTCCGCGAAGCGTTCAAGCTGCATTCGTTCAGAGTGTTGACTATTGCGGAAACAATATTTTCAATGGCGATCTTTCTGATAAATATAGTTATTGTCGAGTATACGCTTATTGTCCTGGGTAAAGATGAAGGATTTGTTCCCCTCCTGCTTTTTCCGTTTATCCTCGTTTGTCTCGGGGCAAGCTTCTTTATCCCCCAACTTGCCGAAAAGTATGGGAAGAAAAAACTTTATGCGTTCGGGCTGGGAGGGTTCGGAGTAGTCTTTTTCGGACTTGGCCTTGTCGGGATTCTTCCGGATAATATCCAGTTGATCGCAGCGTTCGGCATAGTGACAATCGCCGGGCTTCCGCAGGCGGTGAAATTCGTGTTGCCTTATGTCCTGATAGGCGACATAGCAGACGAAGACTCGGAGGTGCATCGTGTTCCGAAACGCGAAGCTGTTTTTGCGGGCGCGCTGGGTTTTGCAATGAAAATGGGAATGGCGCTGAGTTATATTATTCGCTATGCTGTTTACGCGCCGTTCGGCGAGTTCTCGAAAAGCAACGCGACCCCTGTAATTCTCATCGGGCCGGTCACGGGCGTAATCTGTTTTGTCGCCTGTTACGTCTTTGTGAAATATTATCCGGATTACGACAAAGGCGAAAAAAGCGGTATTTCCTGAACTTATGAGCCAATTGCAAGATTCTGATTCGGCTGCAATTGTCCATAGCCCGGATTTCTCACAAAGGAATCCGGAAAATCACGATAACGCCTGTTCTACTGCGTTGCGTCGGCGATTCGGGATCGGTCACATACCGGCATTTTGCGCAAGAGGCCGGCTGGCCGGCTGCTCCCTCCCCACTCACTTGCCGCGCCTTATCATTACAGGCATTCTCCCGATTTTTGGCCCGCATTGGCGAAATATGCGGTGTAGCTGTCTGTGAAACCGCTTTGCCGGCGCTATCTGCTGAATGTGCCCATAAGTTGCGCTTCCGCGATGATGTGACCACGTATCGCGTGTTCCACCTCGCGCAGTGAAGCGCCGGCGGGCAGGTTCGTCGCGGTGTCGAGCGCATGGAGTTTGAAGAAATAACGATGGTCGGGACCTGGTGGCGGACACGGACCGCCGTAGCCGGGTCTGCCGAAGCTCGTTATGCCTTGCTTCGCGCCGATTTCCGGTGCTGTTGTGCCCTTCGAGACGCCTTCAGGCAGTTCGCGCGTGGCCGGGTCGAGTCCATAAAGAATCCAGTGGGTCCAGGTGCCCATCGGCGCGTCGGGGTCGTCCATAATAAGAACGAGTTCCACGGTTCCTTCAGGCGGTGCCGTCCATTTGAGCGCTGGTGAGATGTCCGCGCCGGAACATGTGAACCCTGCCGGAATCCTGCCGCCTCCGGCAAACGCCGGACTTTCGATTTTCATTGTCATTGCTGCAACCCCCTCTTGTTTTTCTGTTTTCTGCCGGTTGCATCCGCATATTGTCGGAATGCAGAATAATATTATTATTGTTGTTGTTAATATCAACATTGAGCTATTGTTGTTCATTCTCATATTATGTCCTTTCTCGCTATTCCAGGCAAAGGTCAAGAATAATATCGAGTCGATGCCTCAGGGAGTATTTTTCGACAACCTTTTTTCGTGCTCGCTCCGCTGCCGCTTTTCGCTGTTCGGGATGATCGAGGAAAAAATCAATCTTTTCGTGCATTTCGCGCAGCGAACTGAAGACGCCGATCTCGGTGTCCGGCTCGAATATGTCGACAAGGTCCGACGAACGGTCCGACATGACGAATGCGCCACAGGCGGCTATGTCGAACACGCGCAGCGGCACGGGGTCTGTCGCATATACGCGATTGATATTAAGGTTTATCGCGGATGCACAATAAATATCCGGGAGTTTTCCGTAGGGAACCCGACCGTGTAACTTCAGCATCCGGCCTGAAGCTTCGCGCCATCCGTCGTCGCCATAGACGTCTATTCTGTACCGGGCGGCGATATTCGAGATTATCTCGAGCCGCTTTCTGCACGATGCCTCTTTGCCGAGAAGGACAGGCAACGTCCCTACGGTCTCACAGGAGAATATTTTCCGAAGTTCGGAGACACGCTCAGGATTCGCTCCAAAAAAGGAATCGAGAGTATATGTAAAATGATCTTCACACTGCTTTTCAAGTGCTTCTCTGAAAAAGAACAAGGCGCGCTCGGAAGCCTCGGCTATGCCGGTATCGGAGGCGCTCGATACTATTTCGGTCAGGTTCGGAACGATCGATTCCCTGTACTCGTTGACATCCGACGTAAATGAGTGGCCGACAAAAGAGATGTCGGACGCCGTTGCGCCGGGCGGAGGGCAGACAGGTTTGAAAATATCCGTATCTGTTCCCAGCGGGAAATGGAATGCGTTTTTGTATCCGATATCATTGAAAAGTTGCGCGTCGGATTTATTGAACAGAAAAAGGTGTGTCGAGTCGGCGGCAAGGCCGGGATCGAGCAGCTCGGAATTCACAACGGCATCGATACCGATGACTGCATAGGGAATGTGCAGCAGTTTACATGCGTGTGCAAGCTCGGGTTGCAGATTGACCGAAACAACGATGTCCGGAACGGCATCCGACAATTTTCTGACAACGTTTCCGGACCCGCGTATCGTTTTCACATCATGCCCCATATTCCGCAGAGTTCTTTTCAGACTGTCGAAAAGGAACGGATATATATGGAGTGCTATTTTCAGAGTTTTGCGACTTTTTTCAGTAACCAGGCTCTTCATGACGCGCCGCAGGAAATGTGCGTAATAATTTTCGTCACGCGAAAAAAGTGGCGGGATAAAAATATAGCGGACCGGCTCGCGGACCGTTGGAATGAGATCGTCCGCACAGTCTCCGGCGAAAAGTTTGAAGTTCGAATTGCCAAGAATGGAAGAAATGTCGATATGGCGCAGGCCTTCGGCCAGAACTTCCGGGCTGCGCTCGATTGCTATGATGACGAACGGAAGTGTTTTATAATACTTCTCGATTGCTTTCAGTATGTAGCCAAGTCCCAGGCCGCATATTACTAGAGTACGCACACCTTCGACATCCGAGGCCACCAGCATTTTCGCAGCTTCGAGCAATGGATCGACTTTGCTGTGCACGTACCTCTTTTTTGCGCCATTAACAATCGAGAACGTCGGCAGCCCCGAACGTGACGACTCCAATTGATATGGAATCACGCTTGCAGCGGCATTTTCAAGCGCATCCGCCATGCGGCTGTCATTTCGGCGCAACGCTTCGATATTCTCCGCGAAAATACTGTTGTGTGTGGCCATATCATCAGCTGCTTCGATACTTTTAAAGTCTTTATCTCATGATGTCCGAGAGCAACCCTGCGCGTCGAGCCGTTGATGGTGATCGGGTCGTATTCGGCCATCGGGTCCTCGATCAGGTTGACTTCCGCCGCACGTTAAAATAGTGTTATAAATCCCGGAATTTGAGAAATCATCAAAAGCGTTGACAAACTAACGTATTGCCGACGTCTTATGAGGAGCAAACAGGACCGGAATGCGTCTCGATTCTCTTTTTCAGATTGTACAGGACTGCTGAATAAAAAAGGCTGGAACATTCCGCCGCTTCCAGTGAAGTCGATGTCGAGTGTGCCTGATATGCCTCTGAAGCCTGCTGTTTTCAGTCTCTTGAGTTTCATATTTTACCCCGATGTTGTGCTTGTCATATCTGTTTTTTAGTTTCGTAGTTCTTCGTTCATCTGCAGAGTGGTCTGCATATAAGCTTACATAGTGATATTCTATCATCAACAGCGTCGTCATGCGAAGTTCAGACGCATCTCTTTTTAAGGACGGCGGAGACCAGCCGCACCGGTATATCGCCGACGAGTTTTGCGCTGCCGATCGATTCGAGGAGCACGAAACGGAGTTTGCCGCCTTTCGTTTTTTTGTCCCTCTGCATGAGGTCGATGAGTTCGCCCGGGGCCGCGCCGTCGATCTTCACGGGCAGGCCGCAGGCATCGACAAGCCGCTCGACACGCGCCGCGCCGCCCGCGTCGAGCATTCCGGCGCGTTCGGACAATTCGGCGGCGCAGACCATTCCAACACCGACTGCCTCGCCGTGGCGGTATTTCGTGTAGCCGCGGGCAGTCTCGACAGCGTGCGCGAACGTGTGTCCGAAGTTGAGAATCGCGCGCGCGCCTTTCGTGTCGCGCTCGTCGGCTTTTACTACCCGCGCTTTCAACTCGCAGCAACGCTTGACAACGGCGGCCATTTCTGTCGAATCGAGTCCGAGCAAACGGTCGATCCGCTTCTCGAGTTTCGCTGTGAATTTCGCGTCCATAATGAAACCATATTTTATTACTTCCGCCATACCGGCGCGTAGTTCGCGAGGCGGCAGGGTCGCGAGCGTGTCGAGATCGACGATCACGGCGCGCGGCTGATGGAACGCGCCGACGAGGTTTTTACCTTCCGGCAGGTCGATAGCGGTCTTGCCGCCGACGCTCGAGTCGACACAAGCGAGCAGCGTAGTTGGAATCTGGATCAGCGGGATGCCGCGCCGGTATGTCGCAGCGGCGAACCCCGCGGCGTCGCCCACGACACCACCGCCAAGCGCGGCTACAATGAGGTCACGCGCGTCGTCCATCCCGGCAAGCCTGTTTATCAACTTTGCATAAGTCCTGAAATTTTTTTGCTTCTCACCTGCCGGCAGCACTTCCGTCTGAATGTCGGCTCCGGCGCCCGCGATGCCTTTTCGGGCGTCTTCGAGATAGAACGACGCCACTTTTTTGTCGGATACCAGCAGTACGCGGCAGTTTGTGGATATACCGGCGACGGCGTTTTTCAGCGAGGACATGATATTGTTGCCGATGAGGATCGGGTAGTCGCGCCCGCCGCCGGGCCTGACAATAACTTTGTATCTTATAGCATTGTTCTTTTTCATATATTATTACCTGCTTGCAATAGTCGAGTGCAATCTATCAGAAGGGCGCGCACAATGTCAAATGAGAAAAGCCGCCCGTTGATGTGCCGGACGGCTTCGGAAAGATTCTGAATACTTCATTGCGTCGTAATCATGTCAGCAGTCCGCCGCTGACGTTGATGCACTGCGCGGTGAGATAGTCGGAAGCCGGGCACGCGAGGAAATAGAACACGCGCGCGAGGTCGATGGGTTTGCCTGTGCGGATGCCCATGATCTGCATATACATAAGAGTCTGCTGGCGGTCCTGGCCGGGGATGCCGATGGTCTGGCCTTCCTTTTTCTCGGCGGTGAGGCGTGTGTCGACCCAGCCGGGAGCTACGACATTGGCCTGTATATTGAACATGAGTCCCTCTTTAGCAATAGATTTCGTCATGCCGATGATACCGGCCTTGGCGGCCGAGTAGTTTGCCTGGCCCTTGTTGCCCGACATGCCGGCGATGGAAGCGGTGTTGATGATTTTTCGGGATTTCTTATCCTTGCCTTCCGCCTTGGCGAGGTCGCGCATGGCGGCAATGGCCGCCTGGCTGCAAAGGAAAGTCCCTTTCAGGTTGATGTCAATGACGAAATTCCAGGCGTCTTCGTCCATTTTGTGGAGCATGCCGTCGCGCGTGATGCCCGCGATATTTGTCATGATGTCGATACCGCCGAACTTGTCGAGAGCGGTTTTGACCATTTTTGCACAATCGTCCTTTTTGGCGACGTTGCCCGTGACCACGACCCCGTCGCTGCCAGCTTTTTTCACCAGTTCGAGCGTTTCGTTCGCCGGGTCCGCGTCCAGGTCCGCGATAACGACCTTCGCGCCGCCCTCGGCATACGAAACTGCCGTCGTCTGGCCGATTCCGCGTCCCGCGCCAGTGACAACTGCCACTTTACCATCAAGCTTGAAATCATCAAGTATAGACATATAACTTCCCCCTAACACATTTTTATTCGTTGATAAATGACCTGTGTATTCCGAGTGCTATGATATAACAATTCCTCGATCACTGTCAAATATTCAGAGCCAATTGCAAAATTATGTTCGTAGCGAGGTCGAACGAAATTTTTCAGAAGCAAGGCGGAGGTGCAAAATCCCCGCAGGCGTACTCGCAGAGTACGTTGAGGATGATTTTGTGCCGACAACGCAGCTATGGACAATTGCAGCCGACCGCAACCGAATCAGAATTTTGCAATTGGCTCTTCAGTATAAAAGGGTGTGCGACACAAAAGCGGGTTTTTGCGAAAAGCGGGCCAGGTACGCAAAAAACAGCGTTACCAGTCCCTGTTTTTCGCACACTAAAAATATGGTTGTTTTTAACCCACTTTTATGTCGCACACCCGTATAAACAAGAACGCAGTTTCTTGCGGAGTTCCCTGTAAAGCAATCCAAGCCGTGTGTTGCGCCGCATCTTTCTGAATGCCTTGTGCTCGGCACCGGAAAGAAGGTGGCCATGTGATTGATGGAATTTATCGAGACACAACAACCCGTCGCGCGCCATAAGAAGCTTGTCTTTTACAAGGCTGCCGTCGACATATCGGCGGGAAATGCCGAGCGGCTCGGCGACGACGAGTATCTCACCTTGCGAAGCGGCGATTTTCAGCCAGAGATGATAATCTTCAGCCACTTTGAGCCCCTCGTCAAAACAACTGTGCTGCAAGAGCGTTTTCCTGCGCACCACGCACGCCGATGTCGAGATTATGTTGCGCTGAATAATATCTTCGAAAAATATCAGGCCTTTTGAGTTGTCGAACCCCACACAGTCGTGCAGTGTTTCCATGTCTGTTTCGTCGGGGTGTTTTTGCCAGTACTGATTAGCGGCGACCATCACCGCCCGGCGTTCTTTTTCGAGAAGGGTGACGGTTCTTTCGAGGAAGGCCGGGAACCACACGTCGTCGTGATCGAGAAACGCTACATAGTCGCCGCGCGCGGTGTTGATGCCGGTGTTGCGGGCGGCAGCCGCGCCTTTGTTTTCCTGCCGGACGAGTTTTATGCGCGGGTCGGCCAGTGACTCTACAAGCGCCGCGGTATTGTCGGTGCTGCCGTCATCCACAACGATCAACTCGAAGTCGCGCTCGCTCTGCCTCAGAACGGAATCGACGGCATCGAGTACAGTTTTTTCGGAGTTGCAGCAAGGAATAACCACACTGATCTTCGGACGTTCCGGGAGAGACAGTCCGGGCTTGTTTGCGGGGTTGCGCGTGTCCAAATTAACGTGTTCCTCCCAAAAACAGCGCGGTTTTCCGGATGATGCCGGTCGAGCACGTCCCGGCCACACCGGTCACTTTTTTATAGCCCCGACAGCCGACAGCAGAAGGCTTATCAAAAGATGCTTCGGCTTCTTCGAGTAGCTGTACGCCATTCGCATTTCCTCCGCCGCCTCTTTGTAGCGTTTTTCTTTCAAGTAGTTCCGGTAACGCAACTTGTGCTGCCGCTCTTCTCGCTCCTTTTCATCCCACCACCCTGCGGCGAAATGGTGGAACGTGTATGTGTTGTCCGTAATGTTCGGAGCCCATGTTTTGTAGTCGATAGGGCAGAAGTACTCTTTGGGGTATAACGTGATATCCTCACCGAAAGTCAATAACTCGTTATTCAGGGTTATGCCGTACTTTTCTATGGTTCGTGCTGTTATGGGAATCACATTTGCCGTCTCATCGTAAGTGCCGTCGGTCTTGATGAACCGTCTGTCTGCGTAGTCGTCCAGCAGCATTTTTATCCATGGATGTCCCTTTTCGGCACCTAAAAGCGCCGCCAATATGACGCCTTCGTCTTCATACCCCGTAAAAGCGGAATGGACAAGAAAACGGTCCAGGGGTTTCAGGACTTCGAGGTCGGCGTCCATATATACCCCGCCGTGGTGGTAAAGGGCGTACAATCTTATATAGTCCGAGACGAAGGCCCACTTTTTCGCTTCGTAAGCTTCTTTTACATACTGGTTGCAATTGACATCAAAATTATCATCGTTCCACGCAATCACTTCGTATTCCGGCAGGTGTTTTTTCCAACTTTCCATGCACTTCAAAGCAAGCGGCGTGTAGTTGTCCCTCTCAAACCAGCAATAATGAAGTTTTTTCGGGATCATCTGCCTGATAAACCTTTCCCCGTTCCAGTTCCAGTAGAAAATATTTTGGTCATATCGAGATTGTGAGTATAAACCCTATCTGTTCCAGTCCATAATAAACTTTTTATGACATACCATCAAGTTATAACCCGCATATTTCACAGATGCGGGTGAAAAATGAACATGAGCATTGTACATGTCGTTTCACTCGTTCACAACATCCACGGTGGAATCGTACAGACCAATCATAATGAACGATAGACCGCGAGCGTTTCGCACGCGCAGCGTTCCCATGAGAAACCGGCGCTGCGACGCAGGCTTCTCCTGCTGAGTTCACTGCGCAGTTGCGCGTCATCGGCAAGCCGGAACATGGCATGGGCAATGGCTTCAATATCATCCGGCTCAACAAGCAATCCCGCGTCGCCGACAATCTCCGGAAGTGAAGAGACATTGCTAGCGATGACCGGTGTTGCGCAGGCCATGGCCTCCAGCGCGGGCAGTCCGAACCCTTCGTAGTAAGAGGGAAAGACGAACCCCGTCGCGCCGTTCATCAGGATCGGCAGCAAGTCGTCGTCCAGCCGACCGGTGAGAATGATATTGTCGCGGAGCGCGGAACCACGCGCCGCGTCGTAAATTTCCTCGTGCCGCCATCCGTTCCCGCCGCAGAGCACCAGTCGGAAGTCTTCGGAAAATCCCGCCTGAAATATTTCGAATGCGCGTATGACATTTACGATATTCTTGTGTCTGGTCAGAGTTCCGACATAGAGGAAGAAAGGCATCCCGCCGGAAAAACGGGCGCAGGTTCCGGACACAGTTTCCCTGTCGGCGATTGGATGAAACTTCGGGTCGACCGCGAGATGAATTGTAGTTATTCGATCCGCGGGTACATCGAGTATTTCAATAACATCGCGGCGTGTGCTCTCGGAATCGGCGATTATCGCATCCGCCACCCGTGCTCCATTACGCATGTAAGCGTCGATTTTCTCGATAAATCCCGTCTCGAAATAATTTCTGTCGATTTTATTGAAGGACAAATCGTGGATAGTGATAACCCGCGCGGCGTTTGTCGAAGGGAAAGGAGATGTGCCCTGGACCGCCGGGTCGAGCCATGTGGAATGATATACATCGAAACGGCCTGTCAGGTGCTCGATGCGTGGCAGGCCTATCTTCTGCTGGAGAAACATCAGCAGTTTTCTGGAAATGATGATATTTTTGTAGACGCACTGATTGGAAAGTCCCGGAGGCAGAGACGGTTGCCGATCTTTTCCCCGCTTGAATGAGTTATTGACAAGCAGAAGACTGTCATCGGGTTCGAGCAGGTTGGAGAGCCCGGATATAAGATGGAAGGTATACCGGGCGACGCCCACGAGCTGACGCCGAAGTATTTCGACATTGACGGCTATTTTCATTTTCGTGTTCCCATCGCGGAGCCTTTCGCCCGATCGCTTTTTAAGATAGTGCTGTCGTGTCAACTTTGTTTTTACGTATTGAGTGTAGAGCGCGGTCACCGTACCGCGCCAGAGCATATTTCTCGCGAAAACGGTTTGTACAAGTTATAAGTCGAGGCGGTGCAGGATGTCCTCGCCCTTTTATCGTTATTACGCTAACCCATCTTACGTCTTTTCTTTGTTGACAAGATTCCGCGTTTCTTTCGAGACTTCACCAGGGGAAGAAATGCTCTTCGCAGCGCTATGAACAGTTGCAATCTGTTTTCAGCACGCGCCAGGCCTGGTTGTTTCTCCTATAATACAGTGGATCGAGAATGGTGTCACCCTTGACCGGTTCGAACTCATCTGTCCCGAAATTTCGCGCATATTGCGTATAAATACCGTCACATATAAGGCGGTTGCGGCACCTGGCGCACGATTCTATGAAAAGATTCTCCTTGCAGGTCACGTTTTTTGTATACCACTGCCTGATATCTCCATTGGAGGTATCGGTCGATATTCCGGCGGCCTTCGCGCTCTTCTTGATTTTCTTGACTTCCTTTTTCGATAGCATGTTGCCGGAAACGTAGTCCCACTCATAAGGGTCCCATTGCCACTGGTGGAAATTGCATACGTGTTGTTCATATCCCTGAAGCCGGCACAGCGGATAATACCTTACATTTACCCATATTCCGGCATCGGAGAGTATATCGATCGCTTCTTTGACAAAAGGAGAGAGATGAGTGAAGTCGATCTGGAATTCGATTTGTTTCTCTTTCGACCAGGTAGTGCCTGAGTGCGGATTGAATTGATGAAGTTGACGATTCGCGGCCGAATATCCGTCAGGAATTCCGCGAGGCGTGGAAGGTTCCGATAGTTGTATCTCAGGAGCGTTGTGTTCGTGCGGAAAGTAAAATCGAGTTCCCTGCATGACTCGAATGTGCGGACGATGGTGTCGAACGCGCCCTTCTTATTCATCGCCGCGTCGCAGTCTTCTTTGTAGCCGTGGATGCTGCCGAGCAGGTCTTCGAGTCCGTTTTGTATGAGTTCCGGAATAATTTGAGGCTTCTGTCCGTTTGTGATAATCGTCGGGAGCAATCCGATTTGACGACAATAAGCAACCAGTTCGGTAATGTGTTTGTAAACAGTGGGTTCGCCGCCGGTGATGTCGACATAATCATGCCCGTATTCAGACCTGAAGCGGTCCATCTCGGCTTTCATTTCCTCGATGGGTCTATGTTCCCGGTTGTCGCTTTTGCGGTAATAGCAGAAAGCGCACTTTATGTTGCACGCGAAAGAAGGGTAGGTCACGCCCCGTTTAGTGACTTCAATGATGTCGAGTGAGGGCATCAGGCTGGAACCCTCCCATTTTGCCCTGAAAGCTTCATGATCCATTTTATGCAATTCGTTTTTGTCCGCCCGTTTTTTGACAGTGGCCCCGAAAAGGTGGACAGCCGACGCGTTGTGCGCGCAGACGACACGGAAACCCGCCTTGTGTGCTCTCACGCAATAATCGGTATCCTGGTAGAATTTTCTGAAAGACGATTCGTCGAAATATCCGATCTCTTCCACAAGGGCACGCTTGATGAGCATTACGGCGCTGCAAACATATTTACGGTCTCTGGGCTCATTTATCGGATTATTAAGATCGATACCGTAAAAGTCCGGGTCTATCGTGCTGCCGGTATGAACAATCTTGCCACGCCCGTTCTTCATCACGCAGCCGACGATGCCGATCCTGCCGTCCGATTCGGCGCAGTCGATCATCGCCTTCAGCCACCCGGGTTCGACGATTGTGTCGTCGTCGAGATGCACAAACACGTTACCGCTGAATATCTTCAGTATTTTATTGATTTCCGAAGCGTGATTGAAGTCGGGACTGATGCCTGCGTCGACGATGATGATCTCCTTGATCAATTCAGGAGGTGTGTTCTTTTTGACAGCTCTCAGGCAGTTTCTCGCCAGTCGGCCCCCGGCATCACCAGTCATTATCATTATTGAAGCTTTCATTGTTTCCTCCCTGCTGAACAGGTTACAAAATCATGTTTGTATATCCGAAGCGTTTCCGCGGCGCATCTTTCCCATGAGAAACGCTTGCTTTGTGCAAATCCTTTCCCGACAAGCTTGGCTCTGAGTGCAGGTGATTCCGCCAGGAGTTCCATCGAATGGGCGATTTCCTCAACACTGCAAGGGTCAACCATTACGGCCGCGTCTCCGGCTACTTCCGGCAGCGACGCGACCGAGGACGTCAGCACCGGGACACCACAGGTCATCGCCTCGAGCACAGGGATACCGAAACCCTCGTACAGTGACGGAAACACGAAAAACAGCGCGCCCGACATCAACACGGGCGCGGCGGCGTCATCGACATAGCCGGGCAGAATAATATCATCGCTGTACGGCGATTCCGTAACCGCCGCCCTGATCTCCTCGAAACCGTAACCTTTCCCTCCGGCAAGCACAAGTTGCGGCGTGTCTCTTTGTCTTTGTCGGAGGATATTATATGCTTCGACGATCCGCACAACATTCTTGACTTTGCCGAGCGCGCCGAGGAACAGCATGTAATCGCGACTTATTCCAAATTGTTTCTTTATCCTGCCGACGGCAGCCGTGTCGGTGATGCGTCTCATGTTCTCGCCGGCCGCACTATATACGCATTTGATCTTGTCGGGGTCGGTGTCGAATTCCTCGATGATGTCTCTTTTTGTGGATTCCGAGACTGTGATTACGACGTCGGCCTTTGCGATTTCCGCGGGGAAGAACTCCATCAGCTCGCTTGTAAACCAGGGCGGGTTGAAGTCGCCTTTCCTGTGGTAAATGTCGTGCACGGTCAGGACCTTGCGTGCCGCGGTGCTCGGAAGCGCGTCGATTGTCGGTGAATGATAGGTGTCGAGCTTACCGAGAAACGTTTCAATACGCGGGTATGGGGAATAGCGCCACAAGGCCCTCAGCAATTTTTTCGACACTTTCGGGTTTTTTACTTCAAACTTGAAATCGTCTCCAAATGCCGGAAGGCTGATGGGCGCGGCCTTTCCCCTGCGGAAAGAGTTGTTTACCAGTACAAATTCATCATCGACCGCAATTTTGGAAAGCGCTTTCAAGAGATAATATGTGTAGGTCTCGAGGCCGGTTTTTCTATATCGCAACGAGCTTACGTCTATGGCGATCCTCATGTAATGTAAAATCCTCTATAGCGTTGGAAAACAGCAACAATGATACTGCATCCACATGCCGGTTTCTGAATAATATCCATAATCCGACCGCACACGAGACCACACTTCACAAAAGTTCTTCCAGTGCGGAATAGACACATTCGGGTGTCAGCGCGTTCATGCAGTCCGTGGTGCCCAGCGGGCAGACCGGTTTGTGGCATGGCGAACACGGCAAGTCCGAGGAGAGCGGGATCGAACGCGGCCCCTGGTGGCCGAACTTTGTGTGATCGGTGCAGCCGAAAAGCCCCACGAGGGGAACACCGGACAGGTAGGCGGCGTGCAGCATCCCGGAGTCGTTGCTGACGATTGCGGAACATATCAGCGTGACGGCTACCGAACGCGATAGTGATGTTTTTCCGGAAAGGTTCACCACCTTGCCCGCGGGCAGTATTTCCTCGACTTCTTCAGCAGTGATCTTATCGGAAGGCCCGCCGATCAGAACTATCGTGGCGTCCATTTTTTTTATGAGCATGTCGCCCAGCGCCGCGAAATGCCGGGTCGGCCATCGCTTCGTCTCCCACGAGCCGACAATGCAAAAGCCTATGACAGGCCTGCGCAGTTCCCCGGTGAGCGCCGCGATATATTCCCTGTCGGCGGCCGAGAGCCACAACGGAGTCCGTTCGCCGGGGAAGTCTATGCCCCGGTACCGCCGCGTTTCATCGCCGCGCGTGCCGCCGGTCGGACTGGTCGCCGCGTCCGGGAAGTCGAATGTCCTGCGGCGTGGTCGCGCGAGTGCCCCCATGAGCCTGCTGCGCGTGTTGTCGTGCAGGTCGATCAGCAGGTCGTATTTTTCGGCTCGCAACATCGAGCAGAACTTCAGGAACGGAAGAAGTCCCACCGGGCCCCCGATGCGGTCGTGCCCGATTACGCGGTCGACAAAGTCGCAACCGTCCATCAGCGGAACAAACTCGCTCGCTACCACGAAATCAATCGCGGCATCGGGGAAAGCGTTGCGTGTTCTGTTGCGCAAACTGTCGGCAAAGACGACTATGTCGCCGAACCCGCCCAACCGGATTATGCACACTTTCCTGATTATCCTGTCCGACATAACGCAGCTCTCACTATCGGTGTCTACCTCTACATCATTGTTAGGGTGTGCGACATAAAAGTGGGTTAAAAACAACTACATTTTTAATGTGCGAAAAACAGGGACTGGTAACGCTGTTTTTTGCGGTACCTGTCCCATAGGCGTTAACTTAACGTGGATTTTGTTGCATTCTTATGCGATACTGTGCAAAAAATGTGCGCTATAGTTCGCCATAATACCCCATTTCGCGCTTAAGTTAACGCTTATGGGTACCTGTCCCGCTTTTCGCAAAAACCCACTTTTGTGTCGCACCCTCCTCATTGTTACTACAGCGATACATACGTCAAAAAAATTCCAGTTACTCGTTATTTATTGCAGAACAGCAGTCTGCCGGCCCGGCTCCGCCGGCATGATAATCAGCAATTGCGGCGCAAAGAGCAAAGAGCCGGCAATCATTCCCTGACCGCATCATACAGTAATCTGTTTGAAGTCGATTTTTTTTATGTCCGAAATGCCGATACCGTTTTTAGCGGCGGTCGCAATCTGTTTCGGCTTCGGATTGTAGGGCAATTGTTTTATCCCGGATTTCCTGCGCAATTTCTTTAGTATCCTGGCGCCGACAGCATCGAGGGCCACAGGGTCTGTGCTTACGAGAATCCCGTTGAAGTCGCTGGTATACGGCTGGAGCCAGTCCGGGCCGCCTGCGAAAAGAACCTTCACCGCGTCGCAGACGACAAGCCGGTGTTTTTTCCTGATGATATCCGCCGTGTTGATGTCGGCGATAAACGGGTCGCAATCGTTGCCGTGGTACTGTCTCGGATTATCAAAAGAACCGTAATGATTTTTCAGGCTGATAGTGACACCCGCCATGGTGTGTGCTTTCAGGATGGGCATGTTGATGAGTGCTGTGCACTGATCGAGAATCTTTGTGTAGTGGGCATCACACGCGCCGGACTTTATGGATTCGGCCATGTAGCCCACACGATCTGTCCCGTAGCAGCGAACACCCGGTCCGTCGAAATTCAACTTGTAACCTGCGTGCTTGAGGCTGCCGTCGCTGTGTTCGTAGATCACGATATTCCCGGGGACGACACCTGCCGCGGAAACCCTGTCGCAGACGGCTTCCGTGAGCATCGGGCCGCGGTTTCTTTTATATGCGAGATTATTGATCTTTATCGCCACCCGGTCATCGGGGCTGAAAAGCTTATTCCAGAACCGGACCGTGTCGCCGCCTGCGATATATTCTATCCCCGCATCCAGCATATCGCTCAAGACGGCTTTCGCGTCTCTGCCGACCGGCACCGGTTTCTTTGATATTACAAGAGCGACTTTAGCTTTTTCCGCCGCCGATGACGCCGCCGATGACGCCGCCGCCGCATGTGCTCGCTCACTGCTGAATACCTGTGTCCCTATTAGCGGCAGGGCACCGATAACGGCGACTTTTTTCGCGGTATCCTTGATAAATTCTCTTCTCGAACGGTTTTTGTCGTTATCCATTTACAGTCCTCATTTTCATATTCGCTCTTTTGGTCGAGCTATAACTCTGCATGAAACAAGCCGGCGTTTTATGCAGGGTGCGATCCAGCGTATACCGCCGGGACTTGTGCCCGCAAAGAAATTATCGCAATAAATATGACTGGGCGCAATACAGCTTACTTAAAAGATAAACCCGCTTTATTACCTGATCCGGCAGAGCCGGAACCAAACAGAGAAGCGGGAACTGCCGGAAATATTGTTGCCATGTAGCTGTTCACAGTACTGGAAAATGGATTCCCGCTTTCGTGGGAATGACGTTCCGGAGAGCTATATTCGTACAATGTCCGGTACTTTCAGTATATAAGAAACGGCTCTTCTATGATCCGGTATCAAAAAGCATCCCTCCAGTGTTGTGTCAACTTGCGGTGAGGAGTGCGCCCACACTTCCGTATGTGCGCCGGGTGTGTTATATTTATGCAACCTGTTGGGTGAGTTTACCAGAATCATGTTGTGTTTGCAGCATATACGAAGAGGACTCGAATTATGTCGGTAAGGCGAAATGGAGAAGTCGCATGCCTGTGAGAATCAACGGGCACGGCGTCGAGATCGACAGTTGCACATACGCGCTCTTCTCCGGCAGCGTGCACTACTGGCGGCTCGAGCGCGAGCGCTGGCCCGGTATTCTCGATCTTGTCAGGGAAATGGGGTTCCGTTTTATCTGTGCGGATATTCCCTGGAGTGTGCATGAGATAAGGAAAGGGGAATTCGATTTCGGCGAGCGTGACCCGGCGAAAGATGTCGGCGCATTCATCGACCTGTGCGCGGACAAAGGACTGTATGTTCTCGCCAGGCCGTGCCCGCGCATAAATGCCGAGATCACGGGAGCCGGCTACCCGGACCGCCTTTTCGGACAGGACAGCATGATCGCGCGCACCGCGGAAGACACGCCGGCGATTGTGCCCGCGCCGCCGCGCTTTTTTCCGGCGATCAGCTATGCCGCAGACAGTTTCTACGAAGAGGTGTCTGTTTTTTTCGACGCGCTGTGTCCGATTCTCTCCCCGCGGCTGCATCCCGGCGGCCCCGTTGTCGGCGTTCAGCCGGACAGTGGTATGTCGTTCTTCTCGCGCACATCTCCGTTCGATCTCGACTACTCCGAAGCCTCCATCGCTCTCTACAGGCGCTACCTGCAGGGGAAATACACCGGCATCGACGACCTGAACGCCGCTTACGACACAGACCATTTCGACTTTGCAGATGTCAGCCCTCCGCGCAGGTTCGAGGCCGACTCAGCTTATGATCTGCCCTATTATCTCGACTGGATGGAATATCGCGAGTTCTACATCTACCACGGGATACACCGCATCGCGAGGATGTTGCGCGAAAGAGATATAACGGGTGTGTTTTATTTCCACAATTTCCCCACTGCATACCCGACCACCCCCTACCATATTCCGAAGATAGAAACGTGTGTGGATGTTGCGGGTATCGACCTGTGGCGGGGCGGCGCCGACTACGGTTCGGTAAAGACGGGCGCGCGTTTCCTCGCGGGCACCAGCCGGTTGCCGTTTGTACCGGAGTTTCGCGCGGGCGGGCGACCATGGGATAAACCAATGTCGCAGCGCGACAGGGAACTTGCAGCGCGCGCGGCGCTCATGAACGGTGTGAAGGCGGCCAACTTCCACATGATAGTCGAGCGCGAGCGGTGGTGCGGTGCGCCGGTCACCCGCGACGGGCGCAAACGTGGTGAGTACTTTAATTTCTATTGCAGGCTGAATCGTTTTATCGAGAAAATGGATTTCAACGAATACGATATGCGCTCGGACGTACTGCTGTTGTCGATGAGAGACTACGAGCGTCTCGAACGCCTCGGTTCGTACCTGTCGCCGCTGCCGCCGCAGGAGCCCGGCGCGGCGATGCCTCACGACTGGTTTGTGGCGCGGCGGATATTCGGCGGATTCAGCGATCCGATAGGCGCTGTATACAAAAGACAGTGGCGCGCGTTTCGCATGGGGTTCACACAGGCCGGGTTCCCGGTGACGCTTGCGGATTCGGCGGTCGAGCAGGAGACGCTCCAAAAATATAAAATAGTAATCGCGCCGTCCTTCGAGTTTATGAATATCGCGCTCCAGCGCAGGCTGCTTGTTTATGCGTTCAAGGGCGGCACGCTTGTGATGGGGCCGCGGATGCCGGTCTGCGACGAGTTCATGAGACGCGACTCGCGTTTCAGTTCCCACTCGCAGAAACCCGTCGAGCGCATCGACAGGATGAACATCGGGCCGCTGGTCGTCGAGAACGCCGACATCTTCAAGACAGACCGCGTGTTCATCGAGGAGTCAGGAAAAGTCTGCGCGTATATTTCACCGACCGAGAGGGGTTCGATCATACATCTTGGTTTCATTTTTCAGGATTACACAGGTATCGAGCAATCGCCCACAGTGGCGGGCCTGATGATGAAGATCGCCGCCGCCGCCGGGGTCCGGCCGCTGTATAAACCGTCGGACCCGCTTGTGGAAACTGTCGCTCACGACAGGGGCGCGGACCGCCTCGTCTTCGTCGCCAACCCGACGGACGAACCGCGCAATGTGCGCGTCGAGATGGGCCGAAGGGAGACCCTTGTCGATGTCGACACTGCCGAAAAATATATCTTCGACGGCGAGAAGATCAATCTGCCCGAACAATCAATAAAAATTTTCAGGTCGGAAACAGGCTGAGGCGGCGCGTATATAAACGATGATAATAACACTTTAACCGCATGGCATACAGGTGAATATGGGTAGACACGGGACGGTGACTCCGCCCGCAACTCAATACGTTAACACAAAGTAGACACGTTCCACCGCGTTTTGCAGGAGCCCCGCAACAAAAAAGCCGACCCGGCGGATCGGCTCTTTTCGCAATTATTCCACAAACAATCTTTTCGATCCGGTTTCAGGATGCTTTTCTGAGCATACTCGATATGGCGCTGTTGAAACCGGCAAATATATATGCCATGTAAGTGCCGAGCACTATAACGACCGGCATAGCTACGATAGCCACCTTGTCCGCGAGAACACTGACCTCCGCTATGTATTCCTGCATGGTCTGTGTGCCGGAGTGTGCCGCCGGTGATAAAAAGTTGCCGATCATCTCGAACGCCTGCGTCGACTGCACATCTACAACACTCAGGAAGAAGATGATCTGCGCAAGGATAAGCAGCAGCGCAACTTTCATGATTTTGTTTTTCGTTTTCAACCTTCCGATACCTTTCCTGCTCGAGCGTCTTTTTCTGCTGTGATTTTGTGAATAGAAAAAAAGCGCTTTCTCCTTCGCGGACAACGTGGTGATCTGGAATTCAGTCATTCTTATAACCTCCCGTTACTTTTCATTTATACACAATACGAAATCAATATTCTTGCCAATCATATATTCCAAAACATAAATAATTCATTCTTATAAAACCTGCGCTATATATATAGATAAAACCTTTTTATAATTACCGTTTTTCCCTAACATGACGAGTCGGGCGTTACGGTAGTTGCTTAACGGCAATCAGTAAAACGCCCATATTTTGTAAACACGAGATTCCACTGTTAAACGAAGTATACAAAGCGAGCCGGGTTCCGATAATCGTTGTTTCTCTCAAAACAATAAAATGTGTAGTAAACACCGGGTATTTGTGTAATCGGACAATGCGCCGCCGGTTATGGCATGAATATTGATCTATAAGCGTAACCAGAAGAGGCGGCGAAAAATGAAAACGATAACAAAGAAGAGCCAATTGCAAAATTCTGATTCTGCTGCGGTCGGCTGCTTATTGTCCATAGCTGCGTTGTCGGCGCAAAATCGTCCTCGACGTACTCTGCAAGTACGCACGCGGGGATTTTACACCTCCTCCTTGCTCTGAACAATTTCGCTCGACCTCGCTACGAACATAATTTTGCAATTGGCTCAGAAGAGAAAACAAGTCCCGGGGGATATGTCCCACGGGTTAATCATAAAAAATAAAAACAATACAAAACGAAGGAGAAAAAACATGAAAAAAGTCATCTTAACACTTGCGATTATCATGTCGCTGAGCGGAATTACGGCAATCGCCGGCACAACACTGGACGTCAACATGAGTTTTGAAATACCGCAACTGATCGACCTCAACTGGTATGTCGACGGCTCGGTTGTCGATATGACCGGCGTAAACTCGATCACAGTCGCCGAGGTAATACAGGGCTACAAAGAAGGCATCCCCGGCGGGATACTGAGCTGCACATCGAATGAACCATACGACCTGACGGTGGAAGCTAACGGATGGACATTCGCAGGCGGCTCGGGCAGCAAACCGATACAGACACTTCGTGTCGATGTGGACAACGCTGGAACATATCCTTACATGGTGAAGGATTCAATCAGTCCGGTAACGATTCTCGACGAACAGGGCGCGGCGGCGGACGAGCAGCATATCTTGAATTACAAACTTCTGCTCTACGCGACAGAGGACACACCGGGCATCTATTCGACTACTCTTACGTACACGATACTTATCGACTGATCTCATAAGGGGGAGAAGGCGCTTGCGGTTCCTTCTCCTCCGAAACAAAATCAATTGAGGGCATACGCCCGTTTCTCTGAAAAGCAACCTGTTGCTTTCAGTCGCTTAAAGAAGACAGCGGAAAGGTGAGGAGACCGTAAATGATAAGATACTCGATTACAAGCGACGCCGACGAGATGCTGATTATGCCTTTCGGCGAACTGACAGCCGCCTCGTACCCGGAGCTCGATAAAGCTCTTGCCGGGTGGCTGAACCTGCATAAGATAAGTGGCAAAGCAACAACAATGAGAGTTACGATGAACCTCAAGCGGGTACGATACGTATCAGGCGCCGGCATCGAACTGATCCGGGGACTCAGTAAGATTGTTGAATCCGCCGGAGGCGTGTTCGAGCTGAAATGGGCTTCTCATGTAATCAATAGAATCGTCGACGGGCAGGGGTCGAAAAATATCGTTGCGATAAACAGTAACACTGCGCACAGTGACAGCAACTCATGCAGGGCAGATGAAAAAGGAGAGTTGTTGTTGTTCCCCTATGAAAAAATATCCGGGCAGACTTTCCTGTGCAACACAGACAAAGCGCCCGCATGACAATGTGGGGAATAACCCGCATATTTCACCAATGCGGGCCGAAAATCGGGAGAAAGCAGCTATGAAAACATCATGGATAACAGGGCTCGCTATCGGAATAATTTTCTTGACCGGGATGTGCGCGCGCGCGTTTGACGTGTCGCCGATGACGGTTGAGATAAACGCAAAAGCCGGGAATACGTATGTCGGCGAAATAGGTATCTTCAACACCGCCGCGAAGGAAGAAAGACTCAAGGTCTTCACGCGGAATCTTCTGCGCCAGCGAGACGGAAACTACGTTGACCTTGGAGACGGCGCGGAAAGGTCATGCGCCGGGTGGATTTCTTTTAATAGTACTTTGTTTACCGTGAAGCCGGACGGAAACGCACCGCTCAAATACTCATTTCGAGTCCCGGACGATGCCCGCGGTACGTATTGGACATACATCATGATCGAGGGGACCAAAAGGCCCGCGAAACCATCGGTTATAAAGAATAAGGTGCAGGTAATGATAGACACGCGGTTGCGGATCGGAGTGCGTTTTGTCGTCAATGTGGGCGACGCCTCGTCCAGGAAGTCTGAAATTAAAAGTTTCAGCGTGGCTCGTTCAGGAGACATGGCGACCGAAAAGTATGTATCGCATATCAATTATGTCAACACAGGCGATTATTTCACGAAAACAAAAGGTTATATTGAAATAAGAACGATTGATGGAGATGTGGTCGGACATGAGGAGGTAAAGGAGTTTGCGTCACTACCGGGGCAGGAATGGGACCTGAAGGTGCCGATTGAAAAGGAACTCGAGCCGGGCGCATACGTCGCGCTCACGGTTCTTGATTATGGGGGGGATTCGCTGTCGGCCGGTGAGACCGGCTTTACGGTAGATCAATAGCGGCCGGACTCAATACGACAATGCAAAGTCGACACGATAACAGGTGCCGGCAAACGCAGGGCGTGGCAACACGCCTTTACATGACATCAGCATCCAGAATGTTGCGTATGGCGCCGACAAGGTTCTCGATGAAGAACGGTTTCTGTATGAATCCGAGTGCGCCCATTTCAAGAACGTCGCCCGCCTGGCCGTTGATGCTGTATCCGGAGGACACCAGCACCTTCACTTCGGGGTCGATCTCTTTAAGCAGCCTGAAAGTCGCCATGCCGTCCATCCCGGGCATAACGAGGTCGAGAACTACAATGTCTATCTTTTCTGATTGCTCACGGAACAACTCGACGGCCGTGATACCACTCTCGGCGAGTATCGGATTGTATCCCAGCAGGCGGAACAACCTTTCGGCAACCGACCGTACGCTTTGCTCGTCGTCCACAATCAGAACAGTCTCGCTTCCCGTCAGCACCGCATCCTGAGAAGCCGTAGCGGCAGGTTTATATTCTCCCATCACAAACGGCAGATAAATCTTCACGCATGTGCCTTTTCCCACTTCACTGTATATGTGCAGATGTCCGTTGTGGTTCTCGACAATGCCGTGTGTTATGGACAGTCCCAGCCCCGTGCCTTTACCGATTTCTTTTGTTGTGAAAAAAGGTTCAGTGACTTTATTTAAAATTTCGGGAGGAATACCGACCCCGGTGTCGCTTATCTGAAGCAGGCAATAGAGCCCGTCAAACCTTTTTCCGCATGTCCTGCAATGCTCACTGTTAAGACTCACAGTTTGTGTTTCGATTGTCAGCGTGCCGCCTTCGGGCATTGCGTCCGCCGCATTGTTGCATATATTCAGAAGCGCCTGATTTATCTGGTTCGTGTCTACCCGGATCCAAACTTTACTCTGAAGTATTTTGACGATGTTGATATTTTTGAGCATGCTTCTTTCCAGCAGTTCCACCATACCGCTGATTATGTCGTCCAGTAGAACACGCTTTATGTTGAGTTTATCTTTCCTCGAGAAAGTCAGGAGCTTCATGGTCAAAGCTTTTGCTCTTTCCGATGCGTCCAGTATCGAAGAAACTTCCATATAATTAGGATCGGATTCATCGAGTTTCATCTCCATGAGGTTGGCATTGCCCATGATGACGGTCAGCAGATTATTGAAGTCATGAGCGATGCCGCCCGCGAGCCGGCCTATGGCTTCCATTTTTTGTGATTGCAGGAGTTGTTCCGTGAGTTTTCTGTTCTTTTTCTCGGCCTGTTTACGATCGGTGATGTCCTGGAAAGAGCCTATGAGTTTGACGATCTTCCCCGCTGCCGGAATCGGTTTGCAAATCGTGTGGGTCCATGCTTTTTTACCGTTTGCGGTGAGAAAACGGAGTTCCAGGTCGTAAGGCTCGCCATTTATGAGCGCGTTCCGGAGTGCTGTTTTGAACTTGCCGCGATCATCGGGGTGGAACAGGCCGATCGCTTCATCGAGTTGCATTTTCTGGCCTGTCGGCAATCCATGGATGCGGCAGGCTTCTTGCGTCCACGTTACTTCAAGCGTTTCGGCATCGACCTCCCAACCGCCGACTTTGGCCATTCTTCCCGTCAGGTCGATCAGTGTTCTGCTGCCCGACAGTTTCTCCTCGGCAATCACATGGTCCGTGACATCTCTGATCTGGTACATGTAATATGTCTGCTTGTCGACAGAGAATTGTTTCCCATAAATCTGTGAGATGAAAGTGGAGCCGTCTTTTCGCCGCTGTCTCCTTCGATCAACCTGCACCGCGCCCTCGGTCCGCAGCTTAGCGACAGCTATATTGGTTTGCGCCTTTTCGGCTGAGATACCCGGGAGAGGCATCCCGGCAAGCTCATCCTTCGAGAATCCGAACATTTCCGCCGCGGTATCGTTTGCCTCGACGATTCGCATATCACCGTCGAGAATCAAAAGCCCTTCATTAGAGGCGTCAAAAAGGTTCCTGTATTTCTGCATCGCCTCGACTTTCGCGTTTTCCAGGGCAACGTAGTCCGTGATATCCGTACCCGAACCCAATATGCCGTTTATACCGCCTCTTTCATTTCTCAGCACGTCGTTATGCCATGCTATCAGCCGTTTATCCCCCGACTTTGTCAGAACATTATTCTCGAAATATTCGACGGATTCCACATCTCCCTGCAACAACTTCCGGAAAACATCACGAACACGGTTTCGTTCCGGTTCGGGGATAAAGTTGTCGAACCAGTTTTCGCCCAGTATTTTATGTTCGTCGAACCCGAGAATATCGCAGGCTTTCCTGTTGGCCATCGTCACACGGCCTTCGGTGTCCAGCGCGACAAACATGACTCCGGCCAGATCGAGATACTGCTGAGCCTTATCCCGCTGGTGTGTCAGTTGATCCAGCGACCGCGAGTTGATCAGCGAGATGGCGGCGAGATCGGCAAAGGCGGAAGCAAGCCGCGCGTCATCCTCGGTGAAGTCCGTCGGCTTGTTGGCGACGCCGATCAGCCCCACAGTGTTCCCATCGTGGTTCAGCGGGGCGAACATTACATTGTTCAGGTCGACATGTCCCGGCGGTATGAAATCCATCCACCCGCTGTTTTTAAAGTCGTTATCATACACAACTCTGTGAAGCCTGTATGCCTCGCCGCGCAACCCGCGAATCGGCATCGGCAGCGAGGTGTCCACAGAACAGGAACGACCGCCCGATTCGAGGAAAAGAACTTCGTTGTCGCTGCCGTCTTCCGACAGGAGGGCAACGTACCCGGATGTGGCTCCGATAGTGTCGCAGCACGCGTCGAATATGCTTCTTGCGGTTGTCCTGAATGTCTCCTGTTTCAGAACAACTCTTGCACCGTCGAACAGAAGCTGAAGTTCGCGTTCCCGCTTCTTCGATTCTTCCATCGCACGGGTGGCCTGCGACTCGGCTTTTTTTATGTCGGATATATCTATGAGGGTGTGTACTATCCTGAGAAGATTGCCCGGCTCGTCGAATTCAGGAAAACACGTGACAAGGTATGTTCCGTCCAGTGTTTCCACAACCATCCTGCTCGATTCCGGCTTATGGGTCTCGAGCGTCTTTTTTAGGGGGCATTCGGCAGGTGGTGATTTCGACTTGTGGAATATCTCATAGCACTTCTTTCCGTCGGCCTCGCCGTTGCTCATGCCGAGCGCTTCGGAAGCTATCCGGTTTATAGAAACGACATCGTAGCCGGGAGAAATTATTATTACAGGTATTCCGATAGAACTATATATATCGTGAGGTTTCCGGTGATTCGGACCCATGTCAAACTCCAGTACAGGGCAACATATTTTTCACAATAATATAACAATCGTATACGATATGGCAAGCTTCATAATAACATTCGTATAATAATGTAGTTGAGATAACGTATTCATCCGGAGATATGACGTCCTATAAGTGAGCATGAGCACGGCACACATGCAGCGGCTCAACTACGATGCAAGACCGGAGAATTTCCCCCAATCAAGCTGGCTGCCGTGTTCCTTGAAAAAGTGTGAATAGCGCAGACTTTCCAGTATAATCACATAAGCAAAAACAATACAATAGGCCCTTAAGACCCTTATCGTGCCGTAAGCGACAACATGTTGTCGCCAAGAAGATATTATGGTGAACGCGGAGCGGAGTATTACTGGAAACATAAGCAGGAACACACACTATACTTTTTTTTCGGAGACGCAGACAGTGACGGAACTTTTCAAACAGTCCTATTATTACCTTGATCTTCTTGTCGGATTTGCCGCGCCGCTGTTTTTCTATCTTCTGTACAGGACCGGTCGCATAAATAAGCGCCTGTGGTATTTTTTCTGGATCGGCGTGTTTGTGGGAGCAATATTCGAGATACCTGTTTTTGTCCTGAGCGCCGAAGGGACTTCTATGCCGATCATTCTATGGCATCGCCCGCTGATCACTCATTACTCGGTGTTCGTGGTCGCCCACTCGCTGTGGGACGGTATGATTTTTATCATCGGCGTGTGGCTGATATATGCAATCCGCGGGAAGCAGGCGTTGCGGAAATTCAGTTTCCCTGAACTCCTTGTAATGCTGGTCTGGGGACAGGTGTCCGCCCTGGCCGTCGAACTGTCCAGCACCTTCAATGACGGTTGGTCATATTACGAATACTGGTGGAATCCCGTAATATTCCGTGTCCACGGGTACAACATCACCGTGCTGATACAAATAACCTGGTTCATTGTATCAATTGTGTTCTACCTTCTGCTTGTTAAACTCCGACCCGCTCGATGGCTGAATGAAAAACAACAGCCGGCGCTTCCGTGTATGGAGGAAGTGACCGGCGAAAGGACAGGACTATGACCTCACTGAGAGATTCATTCTGGGAAACTGCGGAAAGATTTCCGGCAGGCGTATTCCGAAAACGCAGGACGCGCGTCGAGCTGATAGAGGAAACAGCGGCGCTCAAGGTGCGGTTCCTCGAATGCCGCGCGAAACTCGAAGCGGCGACGGAAGGAACAATAGGCGCAACCGCTGCTGCTATCGTCGGGGCTGTCGAGCTTGTCGATCTGACCACAAGCCGGATGTTGCCTGTTGTGAACGACCCGGCGACTGTCAACAGCACGATCGGCGCTGATGTCGTCGAAGCGCGCAACAGGCTGCGGGAGCGTTTCCGCGAGTTCAAGAGACGTGTCCCACGTGCATTGATCACGATGAAGTTCGCAGAAGCGGTCGACAGTCTTTTCAAAATAATGGAATCGATGGACGAGATAATCGTGCAGAAGCTCGCCTTGCTGTACAGGGAGCGGGTGTCGGATTTCTTTGGCGGGCTGGATGCGGAGGCGGCGTATCCGAGCTATCACTACTCGGCGCTCAGCAGGAGTCGTGTGTCGGCCTTCAGGGCGGCACCGGCGGAGGACGCGACTCTATGGGCGACAAAAATAGGCGCGCTGATCTGGCCCAGCGCAATCGTCGACCGCCGGGGCAACCTGTATACGGGCCATGCGGACGGCGAGTTCGTCTCGCTCGCGCCGGACGTCTCTGTGAGGTGGCGCATCCACGACAGCCGCATGATGTATATCGACTCGACCGGCGCGCTCGGCAAAGACGGGTTCCTCTATATGGCGTCGACCGATGTGGATGAAAACGGCAACCAGAACCAGGGCCGTATTTGGAAGATCGATCCGAAAGACGGCCGTGTCCTGTGGCAATTCTACGGTCGCCACTTCGAAGACCTGAACAAACCCGACATGCACCTCGCCAGTTTTTTCGAGGGCAATCTCACACTATCCGAGGAAGGCGGGAGAATCTTTATTTACGCAGGCAGCGACGACAACCGGCTGTATAAAATAGACTCGGACGGCAACCTCGTGTGGGATTATTATACGGATACGTACCCGGCGGGCGTTATCTGGACCAAGCCGCTCCTGAGCCCGGACGGCGACAGCGTTTTCGCAGGCACTCTCGCGTGCGATATCCACGCGGTCGACACGAAGACCGGAGCGCGCAGGTGGGTGCGCAGGGTGGGCGGTGCCGTGTCCTCGTCACCTGCCATGGGCGAATACGGAGAGATGTTTTTCGGCTGCTTCGACGGCAGAGTTTATGCGATTGCGCCCGAGGACGGAACCGTTTTCTGGACATACCAGACAATGGGAATGATATACGGCTCGCCCGCGATAACCGGAGCCGGCGATGTCGTGATCGGCTCCGACGACGGCGGCGTGTATTGCCTCGACCGTTTCGGACGCAGGAAATGGGTGTATCGCACCGACGCTCCCATAAAATGCACGCCGGTGATCGCGCCCGACGGACTTATTTATATTGGCAACCAGAATGGTAAATTATACTGCATCAGTCCCGGCGGACGCCGCGTGTGGTCGCTGCATACAAATGCCGGTGTCGCCGAGAACGACCTGAACGCGTCGCCCACTTTCGGACCGGACGGCACCATTTATTTCGGTTCGACAACGGGCGAGGTTTTCGCTGTGCCGCGTGACTACTATTTCCGAAACCGGCAGGACGAGCGCCTGTGCTTCGCGCCGGGCGACGATGCCCTGAGACCCGGCATACCGGCAGGCGGCGAGGCGATTGTCCTGCTCGACCGGTGCGGGGCGCCGCTGTTCCAGCCGCCCGCCGATATTTCCATCGAGTCAAATCTGAACCTCGCTCTGTTCGCTGTGGACCACAATGGCGATGTCTGTCGTTCCGAACTGTATCCCGATTCCGTCAACGTCGCGATATCGCCGGAACTGCCGCACCGCTCGATGTGCGATTCCAGGCTGCGGTACATATACATCATCCCCGACGGTTTCATGGAATACGATACTGATTATTCGATAAAAGTATCAGGGAAATATGAGGCGGAAGGCGAACTGCGCGCGTTCAACACTTCAATAGATTTCCATACGGCAGCGCGTACCGGCGATGGTTTTGCTTTTACACCCACGGATGCGGGAACGCCGGGAATTATTATAAAAGGATTCGCTTTGAGCACACCCAAGGAAATCGACGCGCTCGCACAGGCCGCGCTGGACGCGCACAATTATGCGCTTGCACCTGTTTATGTGAATGATGAAAAGGGTTTTGTCGTCGTTGCCGGTTGCGGGCTCGTGGACACGGGCGGGGGCTACGAATTTGCGGCGAAAGCGGCGAATAAAATAATCGCGACCGGGGTGTTCAAAGACGAATTCATCAAGTTCACAGGCAAGGCCCGCATAAACGCCCAGGGTGCGAATGTGTACCTTGACAGTATGCAGTTTGCAGGCCGCCTCACGGACGAACCCGGCATAGCGAACGGTTCCGCTTACGCGAGGACGTCAATACATAACATGCCCGACTTTGTCGATCTGCTGCGCGTCATGAAAATGGCCGACGAGGATGACATGGCAGTCGCTTTCCTGACATACACAACATTGCCGTTTGCCGATGAATCGCTTGAAATGCCCCGAAAACTTAAGATCGGAATCGAGCAGGATTCGGACATTATAAGGGCAACATTCGGCGGCGCGAAATACATGGAAGCCGAGCACTGGGTTCATATCGTGATGATAGACACGGAAAAAGGACGCCTGATCGACAACAACAGGGTGGAGGTGCGCACAGAAGCGGACGGCGCGGTGTCGGAAGTAATATCGACAGTGCCCGCCGATGTACAAAAGGGAAGCGCGGTCGCTGTTCTCGTGCTCGATCTCTTCCCGGCGGCTGTCATCGATATTTAGACTGTCTTTGCGAGATATGCGGACTGCATTGATTCGACGCGGCGGCAACCGGATTTGCGTAAGTATTCCCAAATTGATAAAAACTCTTATAATGATGTGCTGCGACCAGTTGTGTTTGCCCCGGTTCGGGACAAGTCCTGTAATGATAAAACGGAGAGCCGATTGCGAAATCATGTTCGTCGCTCGACCACGGCGGAACGAGAATCCTGCAATCGGCTCCAGAGATGAAAAACGATGCCGCCGCACTGATCGAACAGGCAGGACGGATATTGCGCGGCTGTATTGAGAATAAACGGTAACGGTAAATGGAAATCAGGAATATTGCAAATATTGCGCATGTCGACCACGGCAAGACAACACTGATCGACGCGCTTCTGAAAGCAAGTGGTGCGATCTCGACGAGGAAGGAGATTGTTGATTGTGTGATGGACAGTAACGCCCAGGAGCGCGAGCGCGGCATCACTATTTACGCGAAAAACGCAGCCCTCGAATACAAGGGCACAAAGATAAATATCATAGACACACCCGGCCATGCGGATTTCGGCTCCGAGGTCGAGCGGGTACTGCGTTCGGTGGACGCCACCCTGCTTCTGATCGACGCCTATGAGGGGCCGATGCCCCAGACCCGTTTCGTGCTGGGGAAAGCTATGGAACTCGGTCTGAAGATTCTTGTCGTCATAAACAAAATAGACAAGCCAATGGCACGCGCCGATAAGGTGCTGGACCTTACGCTCGACCTTTTCGACAGTCTCGGCGCCACCGAAGAGCAACTTGATTTTCCTTATATTTTCACGATCGCGCGTGAAGGTATCGCCGTGCGCAAGCTTGATGATCCCCGTGTGGACATCACCCCGCTGTTCGATTTCATCATGGAAAACGTCAAGCCCGCCGTTGCCGAGACAGGCAAAGGTTTCCGTATGCAGCCGGCGACGCTGGCTTATGACAACTATGTCGGTCGCATCGCTGTCGGCAGGGTTTATGAAGGCCGCGTGAGGGGCAATATGCCCGTCGTCGTCATGGATGCAAACGGTGCCCGCCGACCGGCGAAAACGACGAAGGTCTATTCGTTCAAGGGCCTTGATCGTGTGGAGGTCGACGAAGTCGTCGCGGGCGACATCGTCGCAATCGCAGGTATTCCCGACATATACGTCGGCGAAACCATCGCCGACAGCGAAGATGCCGAACCACTGCCCGCAATCAGTGTGGATCAGCCCACGCTGGCAATGACGTTCCTGATAAACAATTCGCCGTTCTCGGGCAAGGACGGCAAATACGTCACCAGCCGCCACCTGCAGGCGCGCCTCCTGCGTGAAACCGAATCGAATGTCGGACTCAAGATCGACTTCGAGAACGCCACAGACAGTTTCAGAGTGCTGGGGCGCGGCGAAATGCACCTCTCGGTAGTGATAGAAAACATGCGCCGCGAGGGCTACGAACTACAGGTGTCACGGCCCGAAGTCATAATGAAAGAAGTCGGCGGAAAGAAATACGAACCTATCGAAAAGGGTGTAATCACTGTGCCCGAAGAGATGTCCGGCACCGTTATCGAATCAATAAACCTGCGGCGCGGCAACATAGAAAATATGAGCAGAGCCGGTGACCGCACAGTCATCGAGTTCGAGATACCGACAAGGGGCCTGCTTGGTTTCCGGTCCGCGATCCTGACGATGACACATGGCGAAGGCGTGTTGTATCACGCTTTCGACCACTACGGCCCGCACTGCGGCGAAATAAAAAAACGGCAGGCCGGTTCCATGATCAGCGGCTTCACAGGTACTGCCGTTGCTTTCGCGCTTAACAATCTCCAGGAACGCGGCCCTCTGTTCATCAGTCCCGGCACGGAAGTCTACGACGGCATGATAATCGGCGAACACAACAAGGGCGCGGACCTTGTCGTCAATCCGCTCAAGGGCAAAGAGCTCACCAACATGCGCGCATCCGGCGCCGACGACGCGATAAAGCTGAAACCGCCTGTCGACATGTCCCTCGATGCCGCTATTGAATATATTCAGGATGACGAGTATGTCGAAATCACTCCGCACCATATACGCCTGCGAAAAAAACTCCTGCTCAAGTCCGACCGCAAGAGAAAAGCCCGCAAAGAACGATCTGTCTGAATCTTTCCCGATCTCGACATCAGCCTGCTCGATCGGTTTTCGCAGCAACTGTCAAATAAATGCTCTCGTTTTTGGGCCGCATTGGTGAAATATGCGGGTTACTACCGCCCCATTATTTCTCATCGTTTCCAAAGTTCACCCCGAAAACGTATTGTCTGAACGCGCATCGTTCACCATTCAATATTCTCGCGACACCACGTTGTTACACAACCCTTTCGCGCTCTGCTGCTGCACTCTTAACCGTTTCATGATACAATTCATTATCCTGGCGAAGGCGGAGGGTATCTGTACTATGACAAACGCGCTGAATAACGGTATCAGAATAATATTGTCGGCAATAATGCTTTTTATAGCAGTATCGGGAGCGGCCATTTATGCGCAGGTTCCCGATTGCGCGGGAGTGCGGACAGACAGTGGGGCGGTCACAGGCAGAGTAATCGAGAAAGCGAAGGTGTGTGAGTTCGAGGGCATCCCGTATGCCGCGCCTCCGGTCGGCGAACTGCGTTTTGCGCCACCACAACCGCCCGCTCCGTGGGAAGACACGATTGAAGCTTTCGAGTATGGCAATATATGTGTGCAATATCCATTGATGAGCATGGTCACGGGCGGGGGCGAAGTTATCGGCAGTGAAGACTGTCTCTACCTGAATGTGTGGCAGCCTTTTTCGAAAGATGGAGCGAAGAAACCGGTCATGGTCTTCATACACGGCGGCGGTTTCATTTCCGGCTCGGGCGGTGCGGACCTGATAGAATACAACGGAACTAAACTGGCGGCGAAAGGCGGTGTCGTGGTTGTAACATTCAACTACAGGCTCGGTGTGTTCGGGTTCTTTTCGCATCCGGCGCTCGAGGCGACCGGCGGGCGGGGCAACTATGGAATGCTCGATCAGACGCTCGCGCTCAAGTGGGTAAAAAACAATATCGCGAACTTCGGGGGCGACCCGAACAACATAACCGTTTTCGGCGAATCCGCGGGCGGCATGAGCGTGGGTATCCATGTGTTGTCTCCACTGTCCGCCGGCTTGTTCCACAGGGCTATTATCGAGAGCGGACCGATGACGTATATCGGAAGAACTTTTGACGACGCGGATGCGGACGGACTGGCGATTGCCGCGATGCTGGGCTGCGACGAATCCACAAATGTGCTTGAATGTCTCCGCGCTGTCGACGCCGTTGTGTTTCAGGAAACGGCGCGACCGGCCATGCACATAGGCAAATCGGACGGCGACGGTGAAAAACTCGGCGCGAAGACGGACTCCTTCGGATTCGGGCCGACAATCGGCGGCCCGCTCATCCCCGAGCCGCCCCTGAGGATGCTCGCCGAAGGAATTTACAACAAAAACGTCCAGGACATTATAGTCGGCAGCAACAAGGATGAGACATCGTATTTCACTCTCGGAAGAAAGGTCGACACGCCGGAGAACTTCGATAAGGAACTCGCGAAAAATATCGAGGAAATAAAAAACGATTTCGGACTCGCCGGCGATCCGGAAAAGATCAAAGAACTTTACCCACTCGAAAACTACGATTCACCACGCAAAGCGTATAACGAGATAGTCGGCGATATGGGTTTTACATGCCCGAGCCTTTTAATGGCTACGCTGCTGTCGAAGGCCGGCGCTAACACCTACCTGTACAACTTCGCGAAAGCGCCCGATGAAAAAGGAATGGCTAAAGACTGGGGCGCGTTCCACGGTTCGGAACTCGCTTTCATTTTCGGGCAATTCAAGGTGCTGAACTTCAATTTCAAATCGAAGAAAAATTACAAAGTGGCTAAAGACATGATATTGCTCTGGAGTTCGTTCGCCCGATCGGGTGTCCCCGCCGCCGCCGGTGTCCCGCACTGGCCGGCATTCACATTGCCGGAAGGTTCTTACCTGCGCATAGACGTCGAAAGCGAAGTGCTCACAAACTACAAACCGGCCAAGTGCGGCTATTTCGAATCTTTGATGACAAACAGCAATGAGCAATAACGGCGCGACATATACTGACCTGTTGTTGAAGAACGAATTGTGGAGGGTTTTATGGAGCCCGGTGCACGGCCTGAAGACATCAAGCAGGCGAATGTAGATTACTATGACACACTGGACACGCCGCCGCCCGAGCGCTTAAGCAGTAAGCGCGCGCTCGCCGTAGCCTCTGAAGTGTGTCGCCGTGCCGGCGGGGGCAGGTTGCCGGTCGGTCCGGCTCTGGAACTGGCGTGTGGAACCGGACGGCTGAGTTGCTGCCTGATGGCCACCGTCATCCTGCCGCATATCGTGAGTACCGACATCTCCACAGGTATGCTGGTTGCCACACGCGAACTGGCTCAGCACAACGGTCTCGATGTTGTACCTGTTCGTGCGGACTCCGAGCAGTTGCCGTTTCGTGACGCATCTGTGAGTTTCATATTCGGCGCGGGATTTCTGCACCATATGGTTGATGAGGAATCGTTTTTTCAGGAGGTACACAGGGTGCTTGCTCCCGGCGGGCTGTTTCTGATTTTCCGTGAGCCACAAGCGTTCGGCAGCCGGGTAGTGGACGGCATGGTTCGCATTGTGATGTTTCTGCCGTCTATCGCTATGCGCATGCTGGGCCGGAGCGGCTCGGAATCGTTCGACCATGAACAGGAAAAGAGTTACTCGGCGAGTGATTTGCGCACGCTGGGGCAGGATGCAGGATTCACACTGGTGCGCATGGGGGGACACTCGTTTTTCCATTCTTTACACTGGTTGCTATGGGCGCGGGTGAAACGGTTCCGGCGGCCCGGACGCGTTTTCATGCGTCTTGCGCCCCTTGCAGACGCTATGGACGCTGTGTTCCGGCCTGTTATACCGGGTCCATTGTGCTATGAAATCAGCGCGTGTTTCAGAAAGTAAATACCGACATACAGCGGTTACATGCGTGTCACTTTCTTGAACAGGGATTATCGCGAATAGAATTGTTCCCCTGATTTCAGAGCAAAATATTTTCCCTTCCTTCAGAATCCCTATTTAGATACGAGTGTTTTATAGGATCAGGGCTACACAGCCTAACTATACAGACATAATAATCTGCAACAAATTCCGATGTTTTCCGCATACCCCGCTATATTCTTGGCAATATCATTGACAATTGTAATTAACGCTATATATATATATTATAATGTAAAAGTTATGCTAATACACCCTAATCTGACAAAGCCGGAACCAAACAGGTCGCATTTTCGTGCCCAAACAAATGCGGTTTGAGCACGGCACACAGTGTTTCATCGTTTCCAAGGTCTACCTTGGAAACGCCTGTAACTGGAAGCTCCAGCTTTCCCCGATCTCTTTTCAGCATTTCTTTACCATCCTGCGT
>JAJRTR010000181.1 GCA_024278215.1 bacterium | reverse complement strand
GTATCGCGGGCTTCGCCGCAGCATTCTATGGGCCGATGATACATTATGATGTCGCGCTGCTCCGGCCTGTGCTGGTGATATTCCTCGCGCTGCTCATGACGCTTGCGCTGCTGAAATGGTTCGACACGCGCAGTTATAAGTGGCTGGCAGGCGCGGGTCTTCTGCTCGGACTGTCCGCGATTACACGCGAGAATATCCTGCTTTTCGGCCCGGTGGCGGTCGCATTGATATTTGTCTCCGACAGGCAATCCGGCATAATAAAGAAATTGGCCGCGCCCGCTGTTTTCACGATTGCTGTTGCTGTTGCGATAATTCCCGTAACCATAAGAAACTATGTAGTCGAAGGCGATCTTGTGCCGGTGTCACCGCAGGGCGGCATGAATTTCTTTATAGGCAACAGCGCGCGGTCGGAACAACTCACCGCGCTTCAGCCCGGCATCGACTGGGACAGGATGGCGTTCGCCCCGCGCGGCGACCTCGGCTACGATGCGAAACCATCCGAATATTCCCGTTGGTTCTTTAATAAAACATTCAAATATATTGCGGGACATCCGGGCGGGTGGCTGAAAAAGATCGCAAAGAAGTTTGCCCTTTTCTGGACCGGCGAAGAGCTCACGCCCAACACGGACCTCGAATGGTTCAGGGACAGGATACCGGTGCTGCGCGTGCTGATGTTCAGGGCGGGGCCGCTGTTTGTGCCGTTCGGGATCGTGGTGCCGCTGTTCTTCGCCGGACTGTTCCTGTGGCGGCCACGCAACATCAGGTGGTGGACGATCACCGGTTTTGTCGGCGTGTATATGCTGTCGGTTGTGTTGTTTCACGTGCGGTCCAGATACAGGTTGCCGGTGGTGCCGTTCATGCTGCCCGCGGCGGCTTACGCGGCGGTATGGATCGTTGCGGAAATAAAAGAAAAGCAATTTCGACGGCTTGCGATACCTGTTGCAATATTCGTTGCCGGGGCGGTGTTCGCGAACGTCCGCTGGGCCGACACAACATTCGCGCGCGGATACCCGACAGACTACTTCGTCGCGAAAGCCTATGTAAAGATTCATGATGACAAAAATGCAAACGCGCAGTTCGCAAAAGCGGTAAAAGAATATCCAGACTACGCCGAACTGAGGCACGACTACGGCCAGGCCCTGATCCGGCTGGACAGATTTCATGAAGGAATCATCGAGATCGAGGCGGCACGCGCGCTTGCGCCCGACTGTGCGTTCATCAGGAAGAACCTCGGGCAGATGTACCGTCGCGAATACGAGCGTCTCGACGCCGCTGCGACGCAGCTGGAGCAGGCCGGTGACACTGAAAAGGCGGCGGAAGCGAGGCGGCAGGCAAGCGAGGCGATAAGGGCGGCGGTCGCGGAGCACGAAGCGGCCGAGCGCGCCGACCCGACCGATGTGACAATACTTTACGATCACGCGCTCCTGTGCGATGAGGCGGGAATGTCGGATTGCTTCAAACGCAAACTTCGCGAATTTATCACTGCCGCCGCCGACCGGCCCGAAGAAAAAGAATGGGTGACGCGGTCGGAGCGGCTCCTCGCGCAACAGGAAGCGACACCGGGCATCTCACCGCCATTGACAAAAAATGCCTCGCCGGAGCAACAGGCGCTTCAGCACATTGAAAAAGCGCAATTCTATATCCGCGGCAGAAGCTACCGGAAAGCGAAGTCCGAACTCGAAAAAGCGCTCGAACTCGTCCCGCAATTGTCTCAGGCACACGCTCTGATGGGAAACCTTCTCAAAAAACAGGGCAAAACAGACGAGGCGGAAAAAGCCTATTTAAAAGCCATCGCGCTCGATCCCGACAGCCTTCTGTCTCACAACAATCTGGCGAACATATACCGCGACTCGGGCCGTTACGAACAGGCGCTGGCGCATTACACGAAGGCACTAGAGATAGCCCCCGACAACCCCGTGATAAAGAAAAACCGAATGCGGCTTATAGAGAAAATGCAGGCGGCAAGCAGTCCCCGATCCGGCAAAGCCGGACAGTAATAAAGATGGTAAAGAAATTCCGAGCCGCGCGTAGGCAAGTGTCATGTCACACTTGTAAATGCGCAAGATGTGTAGACAAGGGCGCGGTCACCGTCCCGCGCCTGAGCATATATTACGCATAACTGTTTGTACGAGCAAAAGTTGAGGCGGGGTACGGTGACCCCGCCCTACACTTTTATCGGTTTTACGTCTTTTCATCGTTGACACGACACTATCGGTTCATTTCGTCTTTTTCGCATTGTATAAAAACACCGCTTGTTTACGTGCACGGCTCGGATGGAACCCTATTTGGTTCCGACTCTGCCGGGTCCAGGTATATTACTGCTCGTTGATGCTGCTCTCGCTCTCGTCCTGGGGTTGCATCATCCCGCCCTGTTTACGGTGTTCCATGTTTCCGCCTTTTGCGCCGTTACGCTTTCCCTGCCGACTACCTCTCTGGGCCATGAATTCCTTTATTTTATCAAGCTGTTCGGCGGTGAAAACTTTTTTCATATCAAGCAATGTGTGAATCATGAGTTTCTGGGATTCGGTGTTTTTTTCACCTATCTGCTCGATAATTGAGTCTATCTTGCTTGTGTCGGGGTTGTCCTGCTCAATAAGGTCTACCAGGTCAATCTGTAGAATCTGCACATCGGCCTGTATGCGGATTTTCTTTTTTGCAGCTTGCTTTGAAATCGCGGAAATACTATCCACCTGCGCGTCGGTGAGGGCGAGTTCTTCGACGACTTTCGGATTCTTTACTAACCTGTCGAGCCCCTGTAGAGAGCCCATCGATCTGCCCATGCCTCCGCCCATGTTCTGCGCATAAGATGTCATCGCGAGCAGCGCCACCATAGCAATCACAACAAACGGCATCGTCCCTTTTGTCCATTTCTTCATAAGTCGTTATCCTCCATGTTTTTTTTTCGGACATCCATATAGACGGACATCAGGGACTGTTGGTTAAAAACAATTGTGAATTTCGCGGTTCTCTGGTAAAAGGCCCGATTGCAGAAGTTATCCCCGGCACATGTTTTGCGTGTTGCTTAACAGCTAATTATTGCCGGTTGCGAATTTTACTCGAAGTTGACTCTATTGATACACTGTTTTAAAATGGCATGTGATTTTGATAGCACAATGAAAGGATATAAGAGTATAGTGACCCGGCAGAGAGAAACAGATGAGAATCGGCAGGCAGACGCGATTGCCACGCGCATAGAAAACGAGGTCAGGGAACGGATGAACAATTCCGAAGCCGCGAAGGAAATCGAAATAACTGCGGAAGAGCTGAAATCTCTTTTTGGCAATAAGAAGAATGAATGGTCTTAACCCGCATATTTCACCAATGCGGGTTAAAAATCGGGAGAATGCCTGTAATACAAGGCGCGGCAAGTGAGTGGTGCGGGAGCATACTGATAGTATGTGACCGATCCCGAATCGCCGCCGCAACGCAGTAGAATAGGCGTTATTGCGATTTTCCGGATTTCTTTGTGAGAAATCCGGGTTAAGTCGGCAGCGCGGACCGGATGTTTATCACCCCATGGTATGTTATCGCCCCGGACATCAACAATAACCATGTATGAAAAATCAAGTATGCGTTTTATCTGTTGATACGGTTTATACAAGAAATTGTTTGAAGGTTATATCTTCATAGTTTCTGGCTTGTCTTATTGCCTCGATAATGGCGGCGTGGCCTTCCTGTGTGGCGAGAGTCATCTCCGTCATCTGCCAGGTGCCCCGGATCGGTGCCCTGTGCTTTAAGACACCATAATCATCGATCCTGCTGTTGAAAAATGCCTTGGGCTGTATCGTCTTGAACTCTTCGTGTCCTTTTATCTCGTCCCATGCTCTCTGCACAGCGAATGTCTCGATCACTTCGCCTGAAATCCAATCCGGGGCGTTGAGCAGTGTACTGTAGTCCGGCGCTGTCTTGTGCTGTGAGTGCAGGTTAAGAAGTATCCTCAGCATTTCAGGATCGGCAAACACGTGATTTGCCGAAACACGTATTATCGTATCTGCCCTGCTGATGGCTACTGCGGCCATAATCCGTTTCATGATATACGGTTCGTTTGTCGGGTACAGCGTGATGTGCCGGGTGGCGGCAAAACGGTTGAATACAGAGTGATACCTCATGCGTCCCGTGCATAACACAATCCGGTCGAGCGGCGCTAGTTCCTGCATCCTGCTCATGAGTATGTCGAGAGGGGTGAGGCTGTCGTTAACAGGCGTAAGATAAGGATCGCCACCCATTTCGAGCGGCACATCTATCAGTATTACCGGTTCTTTTCGCATTGCGGTTTTTCAGTACTCCGTAGTCTTATTCAATTTTTCTATTTTATACTCAATATAGATAAAACAGAAATACATCCATGATCCGGATGTGCCCCGGACATTGTTCTTATGATATAATTGTCCCCTGTTGGAAATGTTTTTGAACAGATTGCGAGAAAAACATGGCGACTGAAATATACTTTGTAAGGCATGGCGAATCACTGGACAACGTTGCCGGTGTCACATTCGACGAAATGGATGTGAATGATGAGGGGTTTCTCGACAACCCTGTATCAGAACTCGGACAGAGGCAGGCGGAAGCAACTGCCGACTGGTTCGAAGGTCGTGTCGACGTCGGAGCCGTGGTCTCCAGCGGGCTCGCCCGCACCGACATGACTGCCGGGCCTATAGCGGAACGCTTCGGGCTCGAAGTCGAAAAACTGCACGAAATGCGCGAGATCAAAGTCGAAAAAAACGCTCTCGGCAACCTGAAAATAGAAAATACTCTTTCGCGAACTCTCTATAAAATACCCGGCGGCAAACATATCCGTGGATTTCTTTTCGAAGCCGGTTTTACAGCCGCTTTCACAAAATGGGTGAATTTCGGGATCAAGGGGTTCGAGTCGCCCGAAGACCTTTTTGCCCGCACATCCTTTTGCCTCGACACGCTCGCCGCACGCCCCGAGCGCCGTGTGGTTGCCGTCGCGCACAGTTTCTTTATAAGCGCTATGCTCGTCGATCTCGCGCGCAGACATATCTTCAACTGGTTTTCAATTTCACACCCGATGACGCTGCTCCCCAACTGTTCCGTAACATGCGTCGTCGCCCACCCGCCCCGCTTCCGAGTCAGGTTCGCAGGCAAAAAAACTTCTGTTATCTCATAAGTTCTATTAACCCGCATATTTCACAAATGCGGGTTTAAATCCGGAAGAATGCCCAAAACAAGGCGCGGCAAGTTAGTGGTGAGGGAGCATACTGCAGGTATGTGACCGATCCCGAATCGCCGCCGCAACGCAGTAGAATGGGGGTTCTCACGGTTTTCCGGATTTCTTTGTGAGAAATCCGGGATAAATATATTTTTCAAGGCTTCTGATAATGGGTATATATGAAATATAACTGAAGAAAGCGGGAACAAAAAAGCAGAAAATCGATTTATTATTTATTAGGAAGTGCCAATTGCAGCCGGACGCAATTGAACGACATTTTGCACCGGATCAAGCAGCACAAAATAATAGATTGGAAACGTGACAACATGAAAAACTCAATTGAAAAATTGGCGGTAAGGCTTGTTGTCCACTTTCTTGGCGAAGGACAATGCAAGGAAGGAATGAACAAAGTTGTGCTCGTTCCTTTCAATCATCTAGAGCCCGACAAATTTACTGATAAATATTTGAAACATGACCTTTTATACGAAAATATTTCATACAAATATCACGACTGCATCTATGAGGAATACGTGGTTGACGGAAAGTATATCAGGACAATGTTTGTCAGGTATTGTCTTGATACGGAGAAAGAGAATTTTAAGAATTTTATTGATAATATCATGCCCGGCGATTTTGCGAAGCCGACTATGTTGCAGCGGCCGGACCTGGATACCATGAAAGATGAGCAATAATGTTTCCTGCGTATTTCACCAAGGTTATCGAATCACAAATCAGGAAACGGGATGCAGAGCAGTCATAGGCGGCTCTTTTTTTTCCATGTGTGTTTTCCATCTGCCTTTGCGATAGAAGAAATACAGAACGGTCATGCCGGTGAATGTCGAGATCGGCAGTCCGAGAATAATGCCGGTGAGGCCAAGCCCTGCCAGACGCGGCAGGAAAAAAACAGCAACAAGCATCACTACAGCCCGGATGATTGCTGCCAGCATTGGTGGGAATGTATCGCCGGAACCACTGAAGCAGGACTGTAAAACTATATTGACGGCGATAAATATCTGCGAAAAGCCCATTATTCTGATAGCAAGTGGAGCAAGGTCTAAAACTTTTTTTGAATCGGTAAAAAGTGAAACGAAGAATCCCGGCACCGAAAAGTATGTGATTACAAAAATACTGGCGAGCGAGACAGACGCAATGACGCCGAGTGTTGTGGCGCGGACCGCGCGGTCTTCTTTCTTCGCACCGAGGTTCTGCCCCACGAGCGTTGCTACCGCCGCGCCGATACCGAGTACCGGCATACTCGCCGTGTGCAATATCCGCCATGCTATGCCGAGTGTCGCGACAACATGTTCGCCATATCCTGCAACAATTCTGATGAGTATGAAAAAGGTCATGCTGAGTATAAGAAACTGAACCCCGATGGGAGCGCCGATCCGAATAATCGCCCATATCTCTTTCCAGTCGGGTTTAAACTTGAATGTTACAGGTACATGCAAAGTTGTGAGTCCGGAAACAGTCGCAAAAATCGAAAGAGCCGCGCCGATAAATTGTGAGATAGTTGTAGCAATCGCCGCACCCGCGACACCCCACTCGGGGAATGGGCCCCAGCCGAAGATCATAAATGGATCCAGTATTGTGTTCAACACAATCGATATGCCCATCATTACCATCGGAGTTATCATATCGCCGGCGCAGCGCATCGTGAAATTTACTGTAAAGGCAACCAGTTGAAACACGAATCCCAGGCAGAACGGTTTCAGGTATGCAAGCGCGACCGGTGCCACATCGCCTCTCGCACCCACGAGACTTACAACTTCGTCGGCGAAAACAAAAACAGTCGCCGAAAGCACGAGCCCGACTATCAGCGCGGCAAAAACTGCGTTGCGGGTTGTCTCCACTGCTTTATCCCTGCGCCCCTGTCCGAAATAGCGGGCGACAAGCGCAAGGGTACCCATGCCGAATATCTGTGATATGGAAAAGACTACGAAGAACAACAACTGGCAGAGGGTGACTCCTGCGATTTCCGTCGGCCCGAGCCTGCCGACCCAGTAGAGGTCTGCCAGCGTGTAGACATTATTCATAAACATGCCGGCCATCACAGGTATGCCCAGCACAAAGATATACTTCAGAAGACTGCCCTCAGTCAGGTCTCGCTCTTTACTCCTGATCGACAAATTACCGCCTTCCGTTATGCGCAATGTCTGACGCGCCGTAAATACTGCAATATTACAGTACTGGACATTATCACGTTTTCCATCAAGCTGCAAGGCTGCTCATCCCCGGCAAAGAGAAATTCGGGATGTGCAAAATCCCCGCAGTCGTACTTGTAGTGTAAGTCGAGGAAGTTTTTGCGCAGGCAACGAAGCTGTTGACAATTGCCGCCGCCCGCCGCCGAACCGGAATTTTCCAACTGGCTCTATAAAAGGTCAGTTTTCAATCAGCTGGATGAGTTCGTCTGCGATGCGTGGAAGAATAAGCACACGGTCGACGCAGCCTGTTTCGACGGCGACCCTGGGCATGCCGTATACAACACATGTAGTTTCATGCTCGGCGAATACCGTTCCGCCTTCACCACTTATCATTTTCACGCCTTCTTTGCCGTCGGAGCCCATGCCTGTAAGGATCACGCCGATGCTTTTGCGCCTGTATGTTGCAGCTACGGATTTCATGAGAATGTCGATAGAGGGTCTGACCCCGTTTACAGGAGCTTCCTGTGTGAGATAGATCGTATCGCCTTTGCCGACGTGTATGTGGAAGTCTCCGGGAGCGATGTACACAACACCCGGTTTCAACCTGTCTCCGTTCGAAGCTTCGATCACATCGACTTCGGAAATCGAGTTGAGGCGTTCCGCGAGCGCCGTGGTGAAACGCGGCGGCATGTGCTGGACAACAACAACGCAGGCAGACAGGTCGCCGGGCAGCAGAGGTATAATCTCCGTAAGTGCGCGCGGGCCGCCGGTGGAGCTGCCGATGGCGACGATACGATGAAGTACAGGCACTTTTTGGGGAAGCGGTGTTCTCTTCACCCGCAACGGTTCTATTACGGTTTCGCGCCTGCTGTTCGGTTGCCGCTCCGCAACATGTTCCGAGTGTTCCGCTCTTTCTTTAACTCGTGTTCCCAGGCCTGTTCCGAATGTCACCATCGGTTTGATAACGGATGCCGCTTTTACTTTTTCTATCAGTTGCTCCTGGATGTCTTCGAGGGTGAGCGACAGCATTCCAGACGGTTTAGGCACAAAATCCACAGCGCCGAGGTCCAGCGCCTTGAATGTATCTTCGGCGCCCTCGCGCGTGAGACTGCTGATCATTATTGTCGGGATACGATAATTCTTTCTCAATTCAGCGAGGAAAGTCAGTCCATCCATTCGCGGCATCTGTATATCGAGCGTGATGACGTCCGGCACATCTTTTTTCAGCCTTTCGAGGGCATCCACACCATCGCGGGCTTTTTCCACTACTTCTATTTCAGGATCGGAGTTCAGTATCTCGGATATTACATAACGCATGTATGCAGAGTATTCGACTACCATTACTCTTATTTTCTTCAGAGGCTCAGCCATAGGGAACACCATAACAGTCACTGTCGACAGCTATTATTCAAAGTTTTGTTGCCGTAATGATTTATCTAATATTATCGGCATTGCTCACTCATTTCCTGTGCGCTTTACCCACTATTTCCCCTATAGCGATGATCCTTTTGGATTCGCAGTATTCAACAATTTCTCCGAGAACCCTAAGTGCGGCGTCAGGATGAATAAAGTTGGCTGTCCCGATGGAAACCGCATCCGCGCCGGCGAGCATAAACTCGACGGCGTCGATTCCATTGCTGATCCCCCCCATGCCTATAACAGGAACCGCAACGCTTAATGATACCTGATATACATTATATAAAGCAAGCGCTTTGATCGCCGGCCCCGAGAGCCCCCCCACGACATTGCCGAGAACCGGCGACTGCGCGACTGCGTCTATCGCCATGCCACGGAAAGTATTCACAAGCGACAGTACATCCGTACCGGCATCGCAAACAGCGCGTGCAATGTCTGTAATCTCTGTTACGTTCGGACTGAGCTTCGTGATAATCAGTTTATCTGTGATATTTCTCAACGCGGCGATGAGCTGTGCCGCCGGTTCGGGGTGCGTGCCGAACGCTATTCCACCGCTTTTAACATTCGGGCAGGATATGTTTATTTCAAAACCGTCTACCGCATCCTCCACAGACAGTCGATCGACTACTGTAATGTAATCATCTTCGGAACTCCCCGCGACATTTATAAAAACTGCGGTGTCCAGCGTGGCTAGATATGGAAGTTTTTCCTTTACAAAAACATCGAGCCCCACGTTTTCAAGCCCGATGGCGTTGAGCATTCCGGCCGGTGTTTCGATGGTGCGCGGCGGCGGATTCCCTGCACGCGGCTCGGGTGTAATAGCCTTGGTGAAAATCCCGCCAAGTTTGCCGGGGTCCATGAAGTCGCTGAATTCACGGCCATAGCCGAACGTTCCGGAGCATACAAGCACCGGATTTTTCAAGATCACATCGTCTCTGAGTTTTACCTTAAGGTCTGTTTCTGCCAAACTTCACTCCCGGCCAGTTATTTGATCCTGCTCCAATCAATCATCGTGGAATCCATGACGGGGCCGTCGGTGCAGGCGTGCAGGTATCCAGAGGCATCTCCGGCAGCGGGCACGACGCAACCCATGCAGGCCCCGATTCCGCAACACATGTATGTCTCCATCGACACCTCGCACCTGAAATCACACATAGCCGCCAGCTCTGCGACCGCCTTCATCATCGGCGCAGGACCGCAAGTGAGCACGATCGCCGAATCGCTCTTTTCCATTTCTTCCGCGAGCAGCGCTGTAACGAGTCCTTTTACGCCTGCCGATCCGTCCTCCGTAGTGAGCTTCAGGTTGATATTTTCAAACAATTCATCGTCGAGGACAGCGAGTTCACTGCTGTCGCGCGCGCCGAAGAAAAGTGTGCAGTCAGCATCAGGATTCCTTTCGATGAAGAAACGCAACGGTGCGATTCCGACACCGCCCGCGACAAGAAACACTGACTGTTCCGGCCCCGGACACGAGAAATTTGTTCCGAGCGGACCGGTTATTTCGATTTCCGCGCCGACATCGAGCGCAGTAATAATTCTCGTGCCCGTTCCTACCTTTTTAACAAGTATTATTAAACTGTCGCCGCAAGTACCTGCAATCGAAAACGGTCGCCGCAGCAAAGGGCTTATACCCGTCCATGCACGAACCTGCACAAATGCGCCCGGCCCGGCAGCGGCTGCGATTTCGGGCGCTTCAATCTCGAGCCTGTTCCACTGCCCGCCACATGCAGTATTATCTACGATTGTTGTTCTTAGCGAATGTTTCATAGCTTCTGTATTATACAGGGGGTTGATTGACTCGGTCAAAGGCGCATAAGTTGAACCCTTGCACTGCTGTTTTTCTTCTTTATTTCGGTAGCACTTTTTCTATTACCCCTTTGTTTTAAAGGTGTTTCAGGGTTTTCGTTCAGGCACTACTGTCGTGTCAACGATGAAAAGATGTAAGTTGAGTTGGCGTAAAAACTATAGACAAGGGCGGAGTCGCCGCATCCCTTGTCTGCACCTCTTGCGCGTTTACAAGTGTGACATGGCACAACTCAAGCTCAGAATGTAGTTTTGCCGGATGTCATCTCCACACCGCCGACAACGTAGCCCTCACCAGTCTGTTCGAGGATTATCAGCAGCGTCATTTTTCCTTTCTCGAATTGCGCGATGTATACTGCCGGTGTCGTCTCTCCATGCGAGAATACTCCCTTGAGCTTATACGACTTGTATTTCCCGAGCTTGCCGAGTATCCGGTCCCTTTTTTCAAGGAAGTATTTCCGTGGCAGATGCACACGGGTTTCCTGGTTGAAGCGTCTCGAAAACATATCGTAATCACCCGTGTTGATACTCATAAGCATCTCGTTTGCAATCTGATCGGACTGTGCGACCGTCTTTTCTCGTTCGGCGCCTTCGAGCGGTATGCCGTATTTTTCGGGGAAAACAGCACATGAGACCAGAAAAAGAGAGATCACAATCAGTGCAATGAGGTTTTTCTTCACAGTCAAAACCCTCCAGAAATATCTATCCCGGATTTCTCGCAATTTTCAACTTGCATCGGTGAAAAATACGGGGTACGGTCTTTTCATCGTTGACACGACACTATCGGGAATCCATTTTATCCCCGGATGAGTTCTTTCAATCTTTCGATCGGCGAAATATCCAGCATTCCTTCATCTCGCATGAAGTCGATCGTTTCGATTATCCCGAGTCTTACGTCCGAGTACTGGAATTCGTAGCCCAGTTCTCTGATCTTCCGGTTGCTTACGTCCAGTGAAATGGGGAAGAACCTGATAGGGTCTTTCTCCAGGAGCGGTTTGGTTTTCGTGATGTTCTTAGCGATAAACTCGGATATATCGGCAGCGATAAGCCCGCCGTATTTCGCCAGCTTCGGCGGCACGAATATCGGTATAGTGGGTTTCCCCAGCACTGCGGCTATCATCCTGAAGAAGTCTCTCATTGTGACACCGGAATCATCTACAACGCCGTAAATCTCACCGTCGGCTTCTTTCTTTGTAGATACGAATATCGCGGCGGCCGCAATATCCCTTGCGTGAACAGTGCCGAGTTTGAATGTGAAGTTTTCAGGTATCGGAATGATGGGAGCCATGGAAAGCGCGTCGAAAATCTGCATCGCGCCATACTTCGAGCGCGGCCCGTACACAACACCCGGTCTGATGATTGTCGTCGGGAGCCCCTCCTCGTGCGAATACCGCAGGGCTATCTGGTCCTGCCGATATTTCGACAGGCTGTACTTGTCGATCGGTTTGCAGGGATAATCCTCTGTGATGGGAAGTTCGTCGAACTGCTGGTCGCCGTAAACACCGCTCGTGCTCCATGAAACAACCCTCTTCACTCCCGCCTCTTTCGCCGCGGCACATATATTTTCCATGCCATGCACATTGACCGCCTGGAGCAATTCCTCTGAAGCGGACCAATCAAAAACAGCCGCCGGATGAAGCACAATATCGATGCCTTCGAGCAACGGTTTAATGCTGTCCGGGTCGGTGATGTCCGCCGGCAAAAACTCGGCGCCCTCCGGCAGCCACTGCCTGTCCGCGGACTCCAGGTCCGTCGCCAGAAACTGTATGTCCCGTTCGGCCAGTATATCGCACACATGTGAGCCGGTGAAGCCGCAGGCTCCTGTAACCAGGTATTTCTCCATTTGCATCACATCCTAATCCATTTTAAGTGAAAAACTTATGAGCCAATTGCAAAATTCTGATTCGGCTACGGTCGGCTGCAATTGTCAACAGCTGCGTTGTCGGCACAAAATCATCCTCGACGTACTCTACAAGTACGCCTGCGGGGATTTTGCACCTCCGCATTGCTTCCGACCAATTTCGCTCGACCTCGCTTCGAACACTATTTTGCAACTGGCTCTTATCATTTTAAAGATTTTTTCAGGTACCTGCCTGTGTGTGATTTTTTT